>CACLZW010000025.1 GCA_902611475.1 uncultured Alphaproteobacteria bacterium | reverse complement strand
ATAATCTACAAAACTCTCTTTCATCTATTGGTAATCTTATGCCTAGTTGTTCAGGGATAAGAAGAAATGGTGCAGCTGCACTTGATTTAGCATACGTTGCAGCTGGCAGATTTGATGGCTTTTGGGAACAAAACTTATCTCCCTGGGATATGGCAGCGGGAATAATTCTTGTGAAAGAGGCAGGAGGGATTCTAGAAAGCATAGAAACAAATCGCACCCCCTTGGAAACCGGAAATATTATTTGCTCAAACAATCAGGAGACAGTCTTTAAAAAGTTTTCTGAAATTATTAGATCTTCAATCCACTAGAGTGAGTGGTTGTCCAAAAACAGTTAATTTCTCCTCTTTGAAATCTTCCTTAATTTTAATCAGACAGTAATTATTAAAGATACTGTATATTTCTCCCACAACCTTGCCATTAAAGTAAATTTTTCTGTCCACTTTGTTTTCAAGATTGGCTGGGATACGTCCACAATAAAGTTTATTTTTTAACTTCGCCTTATGTTTCATTCGTGCAGTCACTTCTTGGCCTATATAACAACCTTTTTTGAAGTCCACGCCATTAATTTTCTCAAAGTTGAACTCTAAAATATATGATTGCTCAGGTATCAATTCTATCCCCGTTTCCGGAATAAGGCTTTTTATTCTATTAGTCTCAAACTCCTCAAACCCTCTTCTCTCATTTGCAAACTCCTCTTTGAAATCATAACAACGCCAGCCCAAAATATTTGCTCTTGGGTCAGCAAAAGAACAGGTTTCTTGCTGCACAGAACTCAGCACAACTTGACATGCTTTGTCAAAAATAGTTACATCGGAATTGAGTTTATAAAATTCTATAAATTTTTTGAATACTACAGCTCTAGACTTATGAATGTCGATAAAAATTTCCTTATTACCCAAAGAAAAAACAAAAAAATCAAACAAATATTTGCCTTGAGGAGACAAAATAGCGGTGTAAACAATACCCTCTTTCGATATTTTTTCAATATTGTTCGTAGTTAGTGCTTGTAAAAAATCAAATTTATCCTCTCCTTCTATTGCTAGAGTGGCTCTATTTTTGTCAACAAAGAAAAAGTCAGCAACACTAGTTTTAATCATCGTTTTTCTTTTCTACTTGTGATTTGAATAAATTAGAATAAAGAGAATTCTCCAGCAATAATTTACTATGCTTACCCTGTCCCACAATTTTTCCATTGTCCAAAACCAGTACTTTGTCGCTATCAACTATAGTAGATAATCTATGTGCTATTGTAATTGTAGTTGAATGCTTTGCAAGATTACTAAGGGATTTTTGAATCAACTCCTCGGACTTACTGTCCAAGGCCGAGGTTGGTTCATCTAAAAGAAGAAGGGGACTAGCCCTAAGGAAGGCACGGGCTATAGATATTCTTTGGCGTTGCCCCCCTGATAGGGTTGATCCTCTTGGGCCAACGACTGTGTTTAACCCATCTTTTAACTCATTAGTAAATTCGTCAACATAAGCCATTTTAGCTGCCTCTCTAATTTCTCCATCAGAGGCTGTTGGCTTTCCAAATCTAATGTTTTCGAGTATTGTTTCGTCAAACACCATCCCATCTTGACGTACAACGGAAATAAGAGAACGCAGGTCATTCAAACAAAAGTCTTTAATATTAATTCCGTTTAGCTTTATAAGCCCACTACTTGGGTCTATCAACCTTGTAATAAGATTAAACAAAGTTGTTTTTCCGCTACCGGAATAGCCAACAATCGCATTTGATGTGCCTTCTTCAATCCCAAAAGTTATATTTTCAAGAACTTTTTTATCTCTATAAGAAAAATGTACGCTATCGAACTCAATTCCTATCTTATCAAATTTTTTTTCAATGCTAGACGATGTTGGAAAAGTTATAGATGATTTTTCCTCAAAAATTTTAAATACGCGTTCTAAGCTAGCCATGGCAACTTGAATATTACCCGAGACATTACTCAATCTTCTGAGAGGTTCAAAAATTAATGCCATAGCGGTGAAAAAACTCATGAACTCTCCTATAGTCTTAGACCCTGATGTGATATCGATAGCGCCAAAAACCATTACAGCTAAAAACCCAATCGCTGCTATGACATCAATCATGGCTGGGATACCGGCCATTCCAGCCTCGAGCCGAAGCCTTACTTTATGAGTAAGCTGAAGGATATCAAAAAATTTGTTGCGTTCACGTCCCTCAGCTCGGTTAAGCTTAATATCAGTTATGCCGTGGAATATCTCATCTAACCGAACGTTCGCTTTCGACTCATAGTCCCTGTTTTCCCCTGCTCTGGATCTTACTAAGCCTTGTAGAAGCAAAATTGGTAACACTAAAAATGGAATTCCCAAAAAGGCAATTAAAGACCATTTCCAATCGATAAAAAACACGACAACAAGCAAAGATATTAATGAAAATCCGTCTCTTCCAACCGTCATAAATGCTTCTCCAACGGACTCAGATAAAGCTTTGCTATCAGCTCTTACCCTATCCATAAGAATACCTGGTGAGTTTTTTTGATGGAACCCAACATCCATATTTAAAAGATGTGCTACCATTCTATCCTGAATAACTTTAATAATTTTCTGGCAAACATTTACTGTCAAAAGCCTATGAACGAATCCTGCGATGGCCCTAATTGAAAAAATGGAAAAGATTACAACTGCAACAATTAAAATGCTTGATGTATCTTTAGAAACCAAAACATTATCAAATAAAAATTTAATTGAATAAGAAAGCAGCCCCAACATCGAGCCTTCTATTGACATAAAAATCAATGCCGTAAATAGAGGAGCGAAATGCTCTCTTACATATAAACTCCAGAACCATTTAAAAAGCGGTTTTTTATCATCTTCAATATTCATATTAATAATTTTATCTGGGAATTTTGAACCAATGAGAATTTTTTCTAAAATCACCGTACCTTTGTGTCATCTCTTCTCTATGATAGCGATTCTCTACCCAATCCAAAAAGTTAATCCTGTCTTTTTTGAAAGCATGCCTATATTCCATAAGCATAAAGTCTAAAATTCCTGCAGTCCAACCGCCTAGGTGTAAAAACTTAAAAGAAAGTTGCTTTTGAGCTATTTCCACAGGTGTATTTAGAACCAATAAGAAATAAAGAGCTGAGCCTAAACCGGCTCTATCAGAGCCTGACTTACAGTGCATCAAAAAAGGTTTTTTTATGGTTTTAAAAACTTCATTTATTTCAAAGATTTTTTCTTTTTCAGGCAATTTTGATGAGTATAATTTTATGTTGATCAGTTTAATCCCGATCTGCTTACATATATTTTTCTCAATAAAAAATGCTCCTTGGTTAGACTCACCTCTAAAATTTATTATAGATTGAATCCCTTTTTCTCTTTGCCATTCCAATATCCGCTTCTCAGAGGGCTGATTAGATCTGAACACTCCAGGCGCTATCTGAAAATTATTATGATAAAAAATTCTGAGAAACTCATGGTCTATCCAGAAAGCATGCTTTTCAGCAGATTTCTTATTTGAGGAAGAGAAAGTTTTTTCTAAATCACTTCTCCAGTTTTCATCAAACTTTTCAAACTTTTGCTTTAAGTTAAACAATATGTTCATCCTTTACCGAGATTAGTATTACAACACTTCCAAACCAGCAAGACTTTTTGATTGCAAATAGCTATAACTTTTGTTTATAGGTTACATTAGCAACCCAGATTGGTGAAATAATAATGAAAGTTTCTAACGGACGCATACACAGGGCTCTTCCCGGACCATCAATAATACCAGATAAGGTACTTCAAGCGATGCAAAGACCTGCTCCCAACATTTACGGAGGCGAGCTCGAAGAGATTACTATGAGCATATTATCGGATATTTCTAAATTAGCTGGTAGCAAAGGCAGGGTAGCGCTGTATATATCAAATGGTCATGGGGTTTGGGAAGCGGCCTTGACAAATCTCTTTAATGAAGATGACAAAATTCTAACTATTTCAAATGGTGTTTTTGGCAAGCACTGGGGTAATATTGCTCCAAAGCTCGGGATAGAGGTAGTTCATTTAGAATACGGAATGGACAGGCCTTTTGAATTCAACGACCTCGAAAAAGCTCTTACCGAGGATAAAGATAAAAAGATCAAAGGTATTTTGGTTGTTCAAACAGACACTGCTTCTTCAATGCTTTTAAACATAGAAGAAATAAGTAAATTAAAACAAAGTTTGAATCATCCAGCCCTGTTATTAGTAGACAGTATTGCATGCTTTGGATGTGATGATATGAAAATGGATCAATGGGGTGTTGATCTACTATTAACAGCATCACAAAAAGGTCTGATGACTCCGCCCGGCTTAGGATATCTAGTGATAGGAGAGAGAGCTGAGATCCAAGCAAAAAAAATCACAAAAAAATCAGCTTACTGGGATTGGGGTCCTAGACTTGATCCAACAAATTTTTATGAAATTTATTTTGGAACTGCGCCAACACACTTACTATTTGCTCAAAAGGCAGCACTAGATATTATGAACGAAGAAGGTAAAGATAACATTATCAAGAGGCATGAAATTTTAGCTAATACAGTCTGGAAAGCCGTTGATATATGGAGTCAAGAAGGAGTGTTGAAATTTAATGTTCCTGATAAAGAAAATAGATCTCACGCTGTCACCACACTTGTTGCAAAAAACTATGATCTTCTCCCATTTAAAAACTGGGTAGAGAAAAATACTGGAGTTGAATTGGGGATTGGATTAGGATTTGAGGGTCCAGAGTACTTTGATGGGAATTCCGCGTTCAGAATTGCACATATGGGCCACCTTAATCCTCACATGCTTCTTGGGGTTTTAGCTTCGTTAGAAATGGGTCTGATAGCAGCTAATATACCATTTAAAAAGGGTGGCCTAGAAAATGCTATTGATTACTTAGCAAACTCTATAAACAATGAGAGTTAAAGATTCTTAATTATCCTTTTCATTGCATCATCTAAGACCGTTAAATCGTTATTTGTGCCTGCGGTTATTCTTATAAACGAATTGAGAGGCTTGACACTTGGCATGCGGACAAAAATCTTTTCTTGAATTAAACTGTTCATTAACTTTGCCGCAAAGTTACCATCACCACCACTATTTATTGGCACAAAGTTTGTTCTTGAAACTAATGAGTTAAACCCAAATTTCATAAAGATAGAGGCAATATCTTTTTTTGATTTTTCAACTTTTTTCAAAACAACCTGTAAATACTCCTGATCCTCCAATGCTATTTTGGCAGCGATTTGACCAAGTCTGTTTACTCCGAAATGATTTCTTACTTTATTAAACGCCTCAACCAATTTCTTGTTTCCAATTCCGTAGCCTATCCTTAACCCGGCCAAGCCATAGGCCTTAGAAAAAGTTCTAAATCTAATAACGTTTTCCCGTTCTATGTCAATCGGAGCTAATTCATTCACATCTACAAAGTCTGAGTATGCTTCGTCGAGACAAAGTATTGTTTTGTCAGGTATATTATCTATGAAATCCTGTATTCTTTCTTTGCAGTGAAAAGTTCCCATTGGATTATCTGGGTTAGATAAATATAAAATTTTCGCTTTGCTTTTCTTTGTAGCACTCAGCAACGCGTCAAGATCCTCATAATTATTATTGTAAGGAACAAGAGACATATTGCCTCCAAAGCCATCCACATGATATTTAAAAGTTGGGTAGGCGCCAAGGGAAGAAACAACCTTATCGCCCGGTTCTATAAAAAGCCTCACTAGGTTTCCTAAAAGACTATCAATACCTTCTCCCACTGTGAAGCTGTCTCTAGGTATCTTATAAAACTCTGACAATGTCTGTAAAAGGTCAAAACTCTCAGGATCTCCATATTTCCAGACATTTTCAGCTGCAGCCGTTATCGCATTAATTACTCTTTTAGAGGGACCGAACACACTCTCATTAGCGCCAATCCTAGCATCGAAACTGAATTTATTTCCTCTCTCCTGACTTTCTGGTCCTACGAAAGGTACCGATACGGGTAAGTCATTAGCTATTTTAGTAAACTTAGGCTTCAATTGTTAATTTTCTCCAATCCCTTTAACAAGGATTTCTGTTTATTTAATTTTGACTTAAGATCTTCATGATCTGACTCAAATTTTTCTATAACAGTTTTTGGAGCTTTATCTCTAAAGTTTTTATTGTTTAGTTTTTCTGACAACTTTATATATTCACTCTCTAACTTTTTTAACGTTGCATTTAATCTCTCTTTTTCAAGTTCTAAATTAAAATCTGATTGAACTGACACAAAGGCCTCTATTTTACCTCCTGAAATTGCCAAAGCGTTTTCGGGTTTTCTTTGAACTTGCTTGATTTTTAATAGCCTGGCTAACTTGCAAATAATTTTTTCATTCTCCTTGATATAACTATATTGCTTGGCTTCCAGATCAACCACGAATAAATCTGTTTTTCCACCTGAAAGTAAATTAAAATCTGACTTGGTAGATCTTATATCCTCAATAAAAGATATAACATTTTCTATTTTATTAACTTGATTTTTGTCTATCGAGTAAACACTTATTATAGGCCAAGTACTGTTAGATAAGAGTCCTTTATCCTTCCTAAAATGCTCCCAAAGCCCCTCAGTCACAAAGGGCATTATAGGATGAAGCATCTTCAAGCACGCTACAAAAGCCCAGGACAATGTTTTTCGTGTTTCTTGAATAGTCTTTTCATCTTCATTATTTAAAAGAGATTTGGAGAACTCAATATACCAATCACAGAAAACACCCCAAGTGTGATTGTAAAGTTGATTAGCGATATCGTTAAACCGAAATCTTTCATAGCTTTGATTAACTGAGCTCAAAATATCTTGAGTTTTACCTATTATCCATTTATTTGGTGGTGCCTCGACACTTGAAATATCAAACTCATCATCAAAATGACAACCATTCATTTCCAAGTATTTTGCAGCATTCCAAATCTTGGTAACGAAATTTCTATATCCCTCAATTCTTGATTCAGATAATTTTAAATCTCGTCCGGTAACCGCCATAGCTGTTAAGGTAAACCTGAGGGGATCAGCCCCATATTTATCAATTAGGTCTAGCGGATCAAGCACATTACCTAGAGATTTGGACATTTTTTTCCCATGCTCGTCTCTTACCAAAGCATGAACATAGACTTTTTTGAAGGGAATTTGTCTTACGGTTGCAAGTTGCATCATTATCATTCTTGCAACCCAGAAAAAAATAATATCGAAACCTGTTACCAAAACACTTGTGGGGTAGTATCTTTCCATAAAGCCTTTTTCATCAGGCCATCCAAGTGTTCCGATAGGCCAGATGCCTGAAGAAAACCAAGTATCAAGCACATCTTGATCTTGACATATATTGCAATGTCCTGCCAGTTTTTTGGCTTCTTCAAAACTTTCTGCACAGTATTCATTTCCTTCATCATCATACCAGACTGGTATCTGGTGCCCCCACCACAATTGCCTAGAAATACACCAAGGCTCAATATTTTCGAGCCAGTTAAAATAAACTTTTTTATCTCGTTCTGGGATAATTTCTATTTTATTGTTCCTAACAGCATCAATAGCTTCTTTAACAATTTTTTTTGAGTCAACAAACCACTGGGTAGTTAAAAAAGGCTCAACTACTACTTTTGATCTATCACCATGTGGAACAAAGTGCACATCTTCCTTCTCAGCTTCAAAAGAACCTTTTTCTTTTAGTAATCGTAAGATTTTCTTTCTTGCCTCAAATCTTTCAAGTCCATTTAATTGGTAAATATCTACAGACGGCTCAATTTTATTTGCGAAATCTTCATTATCTTTAATTTTAATATTTGCACTGGTATCAAAAATATTGATCGCTTTTAAATTATGCCTTTCACCAACATCCCAATCATTAAAGTCATGGGCAGGAGTGATCTTCACAGCACCCGTGCCTTTAGTAGGATCCGCATAATCATCTGCTATCACTGGAATCTTTCTTCCAACCAATGGTAATATTACTGATTTCCCAATTAAATCACTGTATCGCTCATCACTAGGGTTAACAATCACAGCAGTATCTCCAAGAAGTGTCTCTGGTCTAGTTGTTGCAACAACTACATGATCCATAGGCATCCTTTTTGAAACCACTCCATTCTCATCGGTTTCTACTCCAAAATTGAATGTACCTTCCTCCAAAAAATACTTTAATTCCCAGATTTTCCCTCGAACCTCTATTTGCTCAACTTCTAGATCCGAAATGGCACTTTGAAATTTTGGGTCCCAATTTACTAATTTTTTACCCTTATAAATCAACCCTCTGTTGTAAAAATCTACAAAAACTTTTATGACAGCTTTATGGAACTCAGGATCCATGGTAAATCTATTCCTGCTCCAATCGCAGGATGCTCCTAACCTCTTCAACTGATCAATTATAGTATTTCCAGACTTTTCCTTCCAATTCCAAACCTCTTCAAGAAATTTTTCACGACCCATTTGCTGTCGGCTTTTATTCTTTTTCTCTAACTCTCTTTCAACTACCATTTGAGTTGCAATTCCAGCATGGTCCTGACCAGGTTGCCATAAAACATCATAGCCGTTCATTCTATGATATCTCACCAATACATCTTGTATTGTATTATTAAAGGCATGGCCGATGTGTAAGCTGCCCGTAACATTTGGTGGAGGGATCATTATAGAAAATGGTGGTTTGCCTTTTTCGCCATCTTTGCCTGACCTAAAAGCTTCTGCCTCTACCCAACGATTATTTATTTTTTTTTCAGCCTCTTCAGGGTTGAATTTATTTGGAAGGTTCATCTTAACTTGTATCCTAATGAGTACCGCACTCGGCTACAAACGCAAGCTTGACTTTGGAATTAGAATCTTTTTTCAAACGGTTCGTTAATAGCACATGTTGATCAATCAAAATCTTCAATGACATTATAGGTACAACTTCTTTATACTGAGCTATGGAGCATTGACTTTATTTCTTTTAAGCTCATTAATTATTTCTGCCTTAGTATGTTTACTGCTTAAACTTAATTTGTTTTTTTTAGATAATGAAAGAAGATCGGCCTTTGTTAACAAGCTTAAGCCAGAATTGCTCTTTATTCCTACGTTTGTTTTTCTTTTTTCTGACTTTAAACTATCCGATTGATTATTTGACTGAAAATTCTTAAGTTCACTTCTTACAATTTTTCTTATTAAACTCTCCAGTTTCTTATCATTTAGATTAATAGATTGAGGGTAGTATCTTTTTTCACCTGCGGTTACCAAGTTTTCCTTTTTTAGATTTATAGTCTTATATTCACTCACCTTGAATAGTGTTTCCTTCTCCCCTGATACAACAGTTTTAATGTCACCAAGAATTTCTTTAAGATCGACTTTGCCATTTTCTTTTTTCTCTTTCTTTGCAGTCTTTTTTTCAGCCATTAAACATTCCTCATAGTAATCAATCTATTATCGCAGCTGTAGCTTAGTTCTCAGAGTACCTATCTCGGCTAACAAGTCAAATTTTGCAATTAATATATCTGTGGTGCTAGTAACTAATTCAACTTCAGAATTCAGGAAATTTTGATATGCTTGATCAGTATCTAGAGATGTCTTTCCTCCAAGCCTCCATTCTTCAAATACGCTCTCATACAACTCGTTCAAAGCGTTGGTTTCTTCTTGCTTAGCAATGACTGAGGACTTTAAAGCCATTAAATCCAACCACTTTGTTGTAATATCTCTTTGCAACGTTTTTTTTCTTACCGCAATATCAATCGCTTTTGCTGCCAGTTTATTTGAGCCAATTTTAACTCTAGCTTTTTTCTGACCACCACTATAAAGTATAAGACTAGAGGTTAAAGAGATCCGTCCGGAACCAATATTATTTCCTAAGGTCTGACTATCACCATAAGACAAACTTCCAGAAAGGCTTAGATTTGGTAACTGAGATTTTTCTATGGAACTTAATTCGGCTCTTAGCGCTTGCTCTTCAAGCGTAAGAACTTTCAAAGCAATGTCATTCTCTATTCCTCTTCTAACACTAATCTCCAATGTAGGAGGTTCTTTTATTTTCATCTCTGGAAGCGTAGGTTTATCAGAAATTTTACCCACCAAAGTCTTATAACTTTCTCTAAGCTTCTTAACGTTTGCTTGTCCCACTTTTAGTTGTGCCTCAGCGCCGGAAATTGAAGCTTTGGATCTCAGGAGGTCTGACCTTGTGGCCTCTCCTAAATCAAACCTATTCTTTACTGCCAAGAATTGCTGCTCCCTTACCCCAAGGCTACTTTCATAAAGATCCACAATTTTTATCGCCTTAAAAAGTTCTAAGTGTACTTTGACCACGCTCAGTATCAGCTCATCTTCAAGCTTTTTAAACGAAAGTTTTGAAGCCTCATTCAAATGAATAGATGATCTCTTTTTTGCTTTGAGCGATCCAAAGTCAAACAAAGTATATGAAGAATTCAACGAAATGCTGTAGCTATCTGTATCCTGTTTTGTATCAAAATTAGATGATCGAGCCCCTGTGCCACTTAAAGAAAGACTTGGTAACATTATTCCTTTTTGAATTAAGAAATTCTGATAGCTATTATCAAGCAATACTTTTTGGCTCTTTAAGCTCTCATTATAATTCAATGCCCTTTGTACAGATTCTTTTATGCTCTGTGTAAATGCCTCTTTGCAGAAACAAAAGATTACCGAAGTTAATATTATAAACGTTTTAATATTCATTAAATTTTCTACCTATTCACAAGGTAAATTCCTTTTCCATTTTAAAATCAGTCAACAAAACACAATTTGCTTCAAAAAGATTTCTCCACTGCACCCCAGATTGTGTTTTTATACCTAGCCTGCATTGACCTAAAATTTTTTCTTTAAATACTGCTATGATCCTACCCTCGAGTTTAAGCTGATTTATGATTTCTTCATTTATATATTCAACAGCACCCTCAATTAAAATCGCGTCATAGGGTCCCTCTTCCTCCGCGCCTTCGTTAATATTGCCCTCTCGAACTAAAATATTATCGTACCCATTTTCAATCAATCTAGCTTGAGCTTCTTTTGCAAGGTCTGGTGTTTCAACAGCAACAACAAAATTTGCCAACGATGACATTAGGGCACAACTGTAGCCGTATCCCGTGGCAAGACTTAGAACATTATCTGCGGAATTGAGGTCTAAAAATTGGAGCATTTTAGCAAGAAGCCAAGGGCTCATTGATGTCCTATCATTTTGTATTAGCAACTCAGTTTCACTGTAAGACAAGCTGGCTAGGTTGCTAGGAAAAAACTTATCTCGTTGAACATCTCCCAGCGCTGACAAAAGCTTTGGATCAGTCACATTAGCAGGCCGAATTAAGTTATCCACCATATTCTTTCGTGCTTTTTTGTAGTCAAACATTTGATGAACTCACCCAATAATTTATGAAGATAAAGTAACAAAGAAAGACTTACATAATATTATATGTTCTTGCAATGAATTAAATTATTTAATATTGGTATTGTCTAATAAATGGGCGACGTGGCGGAGTGGTTACGCAGCGGACTGCAAATCCGTGGACACCGGTTCGAATCCGGTCGTCGCCTCCATTTATAATTACTGCAGAAAGTATAGCTAATTAAAATGTCCGACTTCGTGAACAAAGAATACATTCTCAATATTATCAAAAAAATTGAGAATCCTGGAAATTTTGATCTTACCGGAAAGATCGAATCCATAAATATCTCTGACCAAGAGGTGAGAATAATTATAAATTCAGAATTTACGAGCGATTCAGAAAAGTTAACGCATCTATGGAAATCTATGATTGAAAAAGATAATAAAATTACAAGTTGTTCTGTAATTTACACTAGGCACAGAACTCCCAACCTAAAACAAAATATGCCTTCAAAAAATCAACAGTTTTTCAATAAATTTGACTTATCTCACCTAGGAAAAATATTATTTATTGCCTCGGGTAAGGGAGGTGTAGGAAAATCCACCATATCAAGTAATATAGCTGCACAAATAGCAGAGATGGGGTTTAAAGTGGGCCTAATGGATGCAGACATCTATGGGCCGAGTCAGCCAAAAATGTTGGGACTAAATAACTCAAAGGTCGAAATAAAAAACAAAAAAATTAGCCCAAAGAAAATAGGCAATTTGAGTATGATGTCCATGGGAATGTTATTCCCAGAGCATGAGGCCATAGTCTGGCGAGGGCCTATGCTAATGAAGGGTATACAACAATTGCTTCTTGATGTTGCATGGGATAATCAAGATTATTTCATAGTCGATCTTCCTCCTGGAACTGGGGATATACATATAACTCTGGCACAAAAGGTATTAGTATCTGGAGCGATTATAGTATCGACTCCCCAAGATATTTCTTTGATCGATGCAAAAAAGGCAATTGCCCTATATAATAAGACAAATACTAAAATCCTAGGTTTAATTGAGAACATGTCATATTTTGAATGTTCAAACTGTGGAGAGAAGCATAATATATTTAGTAGCGGTGGCGTAAAAAAAGTTACTAACAGCGAAAATCTAGCCCATTTAGGAAGTATACCCCTTTCAAAAGACATAATGGAATGCGCGGATAATGGAACGCCTTATGTTTTACACAATCCTGAAGGCAAGGAACTATTCGGTGTGATTGTTAAGAATATTTTAAAGAAATTAAATCACGATTAAAAGAATGATTGATACGGAATAAAGTCTACAAGGTCTCCCTTTTCTATGTTTTGTTCACAGTCATTAAGCTTAATTATGCCGTTTGACCACGATAGACTGGAAAGTCTACCCGATCCCTCAAATGGATAAATTGAAACGAACCCATCGTCTTGATTAAGCTTAGCTCTCAAAAACTCTGATCTGCCCGACCTCTTATGCTTCACAAAATTTGCCTTTGATTTAAAAGAAAAAGGCTTAAACCAAAATTTTTCTCCTCCAATTCTACCTAGGGAAGGACGTAATATAATAAGTGCGCAAATAAATGCCGCCACTGGGTTTCCTGGTAATCCAAATACATACTTATTTCCTAACTTTGCACAAATAAAAGGCCTTCCAGGTTTAATCGCAATCCTCCAATTAATTACTTGCGCCTCTCTATTAAGAAATTGCGCAACAAAATCTTCTTTTCCTGTTGAAACACCACCTGTTGTAACAAAAACATCAACACGCTCCAAATTATCATGGATCTTATCTCTCAATAGATCTAAGTTATCTCCCACCGAACCTATACTTACTACAGAATGACCCCAACTTTTTAACACCCTATTCAATGGAACCAAATTTGTATCAAATATCAAGCTATCACTACTTTGCCTTTCTATGTTATGCTTGAGTTCATTTCCGGTGGTTATTAGCCCAACTTTTAGTGGTTTGACTATTGGTATGGATGAATTTCCTGAGCCAATTAGTGCAGCTAGATCTGTTATTCTTATTTGGTTACCTTTTTTAAATAGAAGATCACCTTTTTTAAAATCCTCTCCCTGAAATCTTATATTATTTTCTTTAACATCATTCTGGACAAAATAAATCTTTTGATCTTGTTCTCTCGTATTCTCTTTGAAAATAATTCTTGTTGTTCCAGATGGTACAGGTGCACCAGTCAAAATCTTAATTCCCTCGTTTTTTTGTAAAGCAACAGTAGCGTTACAACCGGGTTTCACCAAACCCTCTAAAAGTGAGAAGTTGTCAGTAGTCGCTGTAGTGCCTTCATTTAAAGCAAAACCATCTATAGCTGAATTATCAAAAGGAGGATTATCATTTTTAGCAAAAATATCTTTTGACAATATTTTATTGACGCAATTTTCCACACTGACTCTAGTTTCTGCTGAAACAGCTTTCAATTCTGCCTTCAGATCCAAAAACAACTTATTTAGGGAAGTTAATTGCAAATTTGGGGAGCTCACTCTTTATTCACCTTTCAAAGTTTTTAATATGAAGTCACAGATCTTCTCAATATTGTCTCTTTCAAATTGTGGTAATACTGTATTTTCAATTTTATGTTGATTAAATATCAGTCCACATATTGTTTTGTCAGTTTCATATAGTGGTTTTCTCTGGCTCATATTATTAACAACTTCAACTTTTCTGTGACCACTCAGTTTGAACCCTTCTACTATAACTATATCAACTGGAATGATTTGTTTTATAAGATAATCAAGACTAGTATCGTGCTCGGAAATTGTTCTAGAAAATTTGATCCATTTTGTATTGGATGCTAGTAATGTCTCTTTTGCACCTGCGTTAAAGTGCCTGAAGGAATCTGTACCCCCTCGATCTAATGAAACATTGTGGTGGGAATGCTTAATTGTAGATACCTTCAAATTTCTCAGATTAAACTCCTTTATCAATTTTTCAATCAAAGTTGTTTTTCCTGTATCTTTCCAACCAACTACTCCTATAATTTTCATTTTTTTATATAATATTCCCTAAACAGTTGAATATCTTCTGGCGTATTTATATTAAAAAACGGGTCCATCAAATCATTTGCAAAACAAACGCTGGAAGTTTTGTGTTTTTCGCTCCAAAGTGTGACCTTTCGCACGCCTCTTTCCAACCCCTTTTTTAGATCATCGTGGAGATATGTTTTCCATAAACCAAAAACTGGATGCAAAGCCTTCCTTTGCTTATGGTCTTTTAAGGATGCTGCAAAAACAATGTCTGAATTGCTCTCTTTCATCTTTTTATAGAGTTCTTTTAACAAGTTTTCTGGGAATAATGGTGTGTCAACCGCAACAGTAACAACCTTTTCATAACCTATATCTCCTGCCCACTTCATGGCAGTTAATATTCCTGCCAAAGGACCGTAGAACCCCCTCACTTGATCATGAAGTATTGGTAAACCGTAGCTTTTATATTTTAATGAGTATGAATTGGTATTTATTGCCACCCTGTGAGATTGTAACTGAAGCCTTTCTATAGTCATTTCCAACAGTGTTTTATCGCCCACTTCGAGAAACGATTTGTCTTTGCGCTTCATTCGTTGTGATCGCCCCCCTGCCAGAATAACGCTAGGAAGATTAATATCGCACATAACAGTAACCTTATTTCTAAATGTTAAAGCAAAATTCTTTCGAACCCACTTACACACATAAATCTTTTTCCTTTGAACCTCCCAATCATCGAAAGGTTAAACTTTCTGGCAAGATGCACCGCAGACTTAGTAAAACCAGAGCGCGAAACTAATATTGGCACCCCCATACTTATTGCTTTTAATACCATTTCAGATGTGAGTCGACCTGTTGTATATAAAATCTTATCAGTTGGATCAATTTCTTCTAGCACAATCCACCCGCTTATTTTGTCAATAGCATTATGCCTACCAACATCCTCCATATATACTAAAATTCGATCTCTTTCACAAAGCACACTTCCGTGGATCGCACCAGCCTCCATATATAAACTGGGCAGGCCTATAATTTCTTTTACTAAGTTCCTGATATCGTTTATTGAATATTTTTTTAAGTTTTGTTTGGGGATCGGTTTAATTTTATTAAACATGTCTCCGAAGACTGTTCCCATCGCACAGCCAGATGTTTTTATTCTCTTCACATTTTGAGCCTCAAAGAGAGTTTGTTTGCTTGTTCTAACAACAACAGCTGAAAGCTCCTGGTTAAACTCAACTTCCTTGATTTCGGCTTTTGAACTGATTATGTTTTGATTATACATAAAACCAACAGCCAAATACTCTGGGTAATCACAAACTGTTAAGGCTGTAAGTACTTCCTGAGAATTAAGATAAATAGTTAATATTTTTTCATCAATCAAATTGATGTATTTTACCTTATTTTCTTCATTAAAAACTCTAACCTTTGAAACTAACTTAGAAATATTTTCTTCCGGCGTTAAAAAATTGACTTTCTTTTGATATTTGTCCATATATGAATACTTGTTTATCTCTACAGCATTGTCCATCAAATTGTGTTATGTAGGTCATTTATGAAAAGCCAGAAAAAGTATTCACTCATTATCGATACCACGGGACTAAGGTGTCCACTACCTTTGTTAAAAGTTCAAAAAAACATTAATTCGCTTGGAAAAAATCGTGAGGCACTTATTATTACCGATGATCCGATGGCAGAAATAGACTTAAAGCATTTCTGTTTAAATAATAATTATTTACTAAAAGAGACCAAAAACAATCAGGACGGTGATGCGCAATTCTTTTTAATAAAAAAGGCTCAATAAATATGATAAGCAATAAAACTCACTAGTTAATAGATAACGAATAAAAGAAAGGTTCTCCGTGTTTAGATTTTTCACAACAAGAAAATGGGTTTTGTGGGCTTGGTTAGGCTCTGCATTAATTTTATCATCACTTTGGATTCAAGTCGAAATTGACGTTAAGATCAATGAATGGTTTGGCGAATTTTATGATATGATTCAGAAAGCCTTAGCGACACCCAATGCTATCACTATAGAAGAGTATTGGGCTAGTTTGTTTAGTTTCATATATCTAGCAGGCATATATGTAGCTATTGCAGTTGCAGTTAGTTTTTTTACAGCACATTTTTTGTTTAGATGGCGCACTGCTATGGTAGAGTGGTACCACTCAGTATATGACAAGGCACGTACCATTGAGGGTGCAGCTCAGCGTGTACAAGAAGACACAATTAAGTTTTCAAGAATAATGGAAGGGCTTGGTACAAGTTTTATTGAAAGTATCATGGTACTTGTTCAGTTTATTCCAATCTTATTTGGATTGTCAGTTGGTATACCGATATTCTTTTTTGGTGATTGGCAATACGGGTTGATTACAGGCGCAATTGTTTGGTCAATAGGTGGAACTTTGTTCTTAGTTGCTTTAGGTTGGTTACTCAGACTGGTAGGAGTTGAATATGACTTACAAAAAAAAGAGGCGGCTTACAGAAAAATATTAGTTATTGCAGAAGATGATGAAACGGTAAGGCCAAAGACAATAGAAGAACTTTTTGATGGTGTAAGAGGTATTCATTTCAAATCATATCTGCGTTATCTATATTTTAATGTGGGCAGAATTGCATACTTGCAAGCAAACGTATTAAGTGCCTACGTTTTTCTTGCACCAGCCATTGTGGCGGGAGTAGTAACGTTAGGGGTAATGCAACAAATAATTAGAGCATTTGGAAGAGTGGAAGGTTCAATGCAGTACTTACTAAAAGCATGGCCAACTATTATTGAACTCTTAAGTGTTTACAAACGACTAAGAGAATTTGAAAGTCAAATTAAAGCGAACGAACTGGTAAGCTCTAATTGAAAATAATTAAAATACATTAATTTTATTAGTGGATTATTCAAAAAAATATAAAATACAGCTGTCCCGAAATAAAATAAAAGCGGTTTCGTGCAATTACTGACACAAAACCGCTTTCATTATCAATAATGAATGTGGAACGGCTTCTTCTTGCAAAGATAGATTTTACCAACTAGTCCGGATGATGTTGCACTTTCTGCCCATCCAATAATAGAAATGGCATTCCCTCCTACCAAGAGAGCCCTATTTCTGAGACCTATTATTGCTTCGGAATAATTTATATTGGAGGCATATGACAGTTTAATAACCTCAGTACAGCTTCTTTCATCGCGTAAAAGTCTGTCTGGGTGTAATGAAACATATTTGATGCCTTTGACAGGCGTTACGCCAGTGCCTGCCTGACCTGTAGCGGATGAAACTACGCTTTCGCCCATTGACGCAGTGGTTAATCCGTAGGGATTGGTTCCTTGACATGCAGTTAAAATTAAACCAAAAACAATTAATACTAAAATACGCATAAAATACTCTCCTTCAACTTACCCATAGACTTTTACGACTTAAGCAAAATTTTATTAGTAACTTTTTTGACTTCTACAAATTGTTGCAAAATTACTACAAACTTAATTTTCAAAAGAGCACCATTATTATGGCAAACACTTTTGAAAAGTGAACCTAGAAAGCAATTAAATAATACTAGTGAATAGTACTAGATGACACTTGTTTGTTTATTGAAAATAGATCATCGCCGATATCGAAGACATCATTTTGATCTTTGAAGGACTGTTTTTGGTTGTCAAAAACATTTTCCATTTGTAGTGAGATTTTATTTAAAAATATGCTAGCTTTTTCCAAACATTCTATAAGATCTGAGTCACTCTGCGCTTCCATGTAGTCCAAGACTGCGTTAGCAATTCTACTTTTAAAAATTTCAATCTCTGTGTTTACATGACCTCCTGAAGCCAATTCGTTAGTATTCATAATTATTTTATTGCTATTTTTTTTCATAAATTTTACTCACGATTGCGTTAGACAATTTATAAAACGACTAATTCTTTGATTATTTAGGAAATAAACTTTTTTTTATGACAGTCGTTAATTTCGGCAGGTCATTAAAGAAAAGAGTACATTTTGCACATGGAAGACGATTTAGAGAAGACAGGAACTGAGACAGAAGATGGTCCTAAGCCAAAAAAAAGAAAAAAACTGATAATACCATGGAAATTGTTAGCTCTTTATATTCTACCAGCTGTCGTCGTTTTCATAATTTTCATTGTAATGCACAGGTCTTTGGTGCAGCCACCTCTTTCTAGGGAAGAAATCACTGCTCTGATGAATGATAAAAAGGAAGAAGAGCACTCTGAGGGCCATTCTGATAAAGAAATTGACCCAGCTAAAACCACCAATGAGGAAATCCAACAGGGCTCAAACATTCCATTTATAGGGCCTCAACACTATTACCATTCTTTTACGGGGGCTTTAGCAACGGACTTAAAAAATGACTCCGGCATATTAACTATTGAATTAGCCGTTTCAATATTTATGGGAAAATTGAATGCCGACGCATATTTTGAAAGTTTTAAGACTTTCGAACCAGCTTTAAGGTCAGTTATTTTAGCTTTAATGAGAACAAAAACAAAAGCACAACTTGATACAAATCAAGGCAAAGAGGCATTAAAGTTAGAACTTCTTGAAACAATTAATAATGAATTGGTAAAGCTTGGTGCAAAACCTGAGATAAAAACTGTTCAACTGACAAAACTATTATTGATTTAAGGTTTTTAAAAAATGGAGTTAAAAGAAA
>CACLZW010000024.1 GCA_902611475.1 uncultured Alphaproteobacteria bacterium | reverse complement strand
CAATACTTGGTGTGATTTTTATGCCCACTTTAATAAAAGCACTTGCGTTTGGTTTTTTAAATGATGAAAGATTCGAATTGGCCGTACTATATGGGAGAATATTATTTCCGTACATTCTACTCATCTCATTGGTACAATTATTCAATTCAGTACTTAATGCTCTCAACCTATATCACATAAGCACCGCTACGCAGGGTGTTTTAAACTTATTTCTTATTGGTTCTCTAATTTTTTCTGCCCTTTACTCTGGTGATTTTGGTTATAATCTTTGCGTAGCTGTTTTGGCCTCTGGCTTTGTAAACTTAGTAATGGTTTTCATAGCATGTAGGTTAAATGGGATTTCCCTTGCCTTAGTAAATTTATCTGCCTTGAATCCAAATCTAAGTATTTCAAAAGAACTGTTTTTAAAATCAATACCTATTAGTTTAGCAAGTGGCGTTTCACAAATAAATCTCGTAGTAGGCAGACAAATATCATCACTTTTTGATGGTGCTATGGTATGGCTTATTTATGCTGATAGGCTTGCACAGCTTCCAATTGCGCTCATCGGAATTGCTTTAAATGTTGTTACTCTACCAAAACTTAGTTCACTCAAAAAACGTGGTCGACAAGTCGAGGGCAACTCATATCTGAACCGGTCTATGCAATTGTCCCTTATTTTTGCACTACCTGCCTCTGTAGGTTTAATATATTTAAACTCCGAGATCATATCGTCTCTGTTTCAAAGAGGAAATTTTTTAGTAAATGATGCTATTCAAACTAGTAAAGCTTTATCAATTTACAGCTTAAGTATCATCCCGATAAGCTTACAAATGCTATTACTCAACTTTTATTTTGCAGAGAAAAATATTAGGATACCTTTTTATTACTCGCTAGCTTCTGTTTTCTTAAACGTAAGTCTTGCTTATACTCTATTAGATACATTCGAGTTTCTAGCACCTCCAATTGCATATGGAATCACAAATTGGTTGGTATTTAGTTCACTAGTGTATCATACCTACAAATTTGGTTTTTATTTTAACAGTGCTTTTAAACAGGCCCTACCAAGAATTGTACTTAGCAGTTGTTTTATGCTCATTTTGTTAATACTGACGAAATCTGCTACATTTCAGTATTTTTCTACTCAAATCCTCACAATCCTATGGTTGAGTATGGTCATACCGCTAGCAGGAATTAGTTATTTTGCATGCCTAAAGTTTTTGGGTATATTAGATAAAAATTTTTGGATCAATGACTTTGGTAAATAATGTAAGAGAAGGTTTTGATGGATAGTAAATTAGTTTTTTCTGGTGTGCAGCCCACAGGAAACCTCCACTTAGGAAATTATCTCGGAGCCGTCAAACGATTTGTAGAGCTTCAAGATGCAAATGCTATGTGCATTTATTGCCTGGTAGATCTTCATGCAATAACCAATTGGCAAGATCCAAAAGAATTACGCCAAAATACTATCGAGGTAACCGCCGCTTTTTTAGCCTGTGGTTTACGGCAAGAAAATTCAATTATATTTAACCAAAGTCAAGTCTCGACACATACTGAGCTAGCATGGATATTCAATTGTGTAGCAAGAATTGGGTGGCTGAATCGCATGACGCAATTTAAGGAGAAGGCTGGAAAGAATCGAGAAAATGCCTCTCTTGGACTTTATTGTTACCCAACTCTAATGGCAGCGGACATTCTTGCTTACCACGCAACTCATGTACCGGTGGGTGAAGACCAAAAACAACATCTTGAATTAACTCGCGATATAGCTATTAAATTTAACAATGACTTCAACGCTCCGGGCTTTTTCCCAATACCAGAGCCAATTATAGAAGGAACAGCTACTAGAATAATGTCTTTGAGAGATGGAACCAAGAAAATGTCTAAATCAGAAGCTTCAGAGATGTCTCGTATAAATCTAACCGATGATAGTGATTCAATAAGAAAAAAAATTCAAAAAGCAAAAACCGATCCCTTTGAAATACCGAGCGTTAAAGAAGAACTTGTTAACCGCCCAGAAGCAGAAAATTTGCTTGGAATCTATGCAACTTTAGCCAATCAATCTATTGAAAAAACATTGGAGCAATTTTCAGGATCAGATTTTAAAAAATTGAAAGATGAGCTATCAGATATCCTTATCTCTGAACTTGATCCAATAAATAAAGAGATAAAGAAGCTTTTGAATGAGGAAACATATATAGTGGAAATTTTGCGAATGGGTTCTGAAAAAGCTGATGATATTTCTCGACCAATATTACAAAAGACACGTGAAATAGTCGGTTTCTTGAAATAAAAATCTAATTTTTCTTAGATTTTTAGGTTACTATGAATAGCAGTTTTTTCGATAGGGGAATTGTGAGAAAATTTTTAGTCATAATGGATAATAGTCCCGAGTTCTTAAATGCGCTTCACTATGCGGCGACTAGAGCAGCTAAAACTGGTGGTGGTGTTGAAGTACTGGCGATTATCACACCTCAAGATCAAACACACTGGCTTGGCGTTGCCGAAAAAATGAGAGAAGAAGCAAGAGAAACGATTGAAGGAAATTTTCAAATATATTCAAACTGGATGAAAGACGAGCTTAAGCTTGAGGCTGAATTAGTTATTCGAGAAGGAGAAAAAGCTACTGAGGTACTTAATCAAATCTCGGAAGATAAGGAAGTTGGGGTACTTGTTTTAGGAGCAAACAATTCGAGTGAAGGTCCTGGGCCATTAATTAGCCAATTAGTTTCACGAGACGGTGGCAACTTGCCTATACCTGTTACTATCGTTCCAGGCTCAATGACAAAGGAAAGAATTGAAGCTGTATCTTAACCTTGAAAAATGCTAAAATGGTAACTATCTAAACTTTAAAGCATAATACTGGAGAAAAATAATGTTCATCCAAACAGAAGAGACACCCAACCCGGCAACACTAAAGTTCTTACCTGGTCAAACCGTTTTGGGTACAGGAACCGCCAACTTTAGTGAGGGTGATAATATTGAGAGTTCACCTTTAGCGAAAAAGCTGTTTGGCGTAGAAGGTGTAGTTGGTGTCTTTCTAGGAAGCGACTTCATCACAATTACTAAGAGGGAAAATTTTTTATGGGAGCATATAAAGCCAGCTTTGCTGGGAACCATTATGGACTTTCTACAATCTGGTGAGGAAATATTAAAAGAAGATTCTAGAGACTCCATGCATGAAATTCATGACGGACCTGACAGTGAAATAGTAAAAAAAATAACAGACCTTTTAGATACTAGGGTTAGACCGGCAGTTGCTCAAGATGGCGGAGATATAACTTTTCAGAGTTTCCAGGAAGGAGTAGTCTACTTGCATATGCAAGGCGCTTGCGCTGGATGTCCTTCATCAACTATGACATTAAAGATGGGCATTGAAAATCTGCTTAAGCATTATATTCCTGAAGTGACCGAAGTTAGACCTGTAGCTTGAGAAATAAGGCCATGAATACGCTCGCCGTAGACCTTACCACTTCAGATATAAAATTTGGGCTTGATATTCATAATGTGTTTTCGGACTATAAAAATGTAGACCAACCAAATTTTGATACAATTTTTTTTTTCTCTCAGATTTTTTAAATAAAAATAATTTAAAGATACATGAAATTAAAAGAATTGTGGTATGTACTGGGCCTGGAAATTTTAACGGGATTAGGGCATCAATATCTGCTATGAAGGGTGTCTGTTGTTCCTTACCTATTCAACTAATAGGGGTAAACAAGTTTCAAGCTCTATCAAAAATATATAAGTCCGCTTTAATTTCCCTAAAATATAAAGGTAATAAGATTTACTGGTGCATATCAAAAAATGAAAAACCTATTTTCATGTCCTCCTCAGAAATAAAAGATATTAAATATTCAGACAATTACTCCGACTTAGTGGTTGTTGGATATAGAGCGGAAGAAATAGCAACCAATATTAAAGTTAAAAAATTTATCGAACAAAATGAAATATCTATGCAAGATCTTCTTCAGTTCTCAAGAAAAGTGGTAAAACCCGATAAATTTTTACCAAAGCCTTTATACATATCTCCGAGTCAGTCTTTATTCGCTAAATATAAGGGACCGAAAATACTCGATGAACCATTAGATGTCAGCTGAGGAATATTTTAATCTCTATAAGAAATGTGTAGACATTGAGTCGATTCAGTTCTCCTTGGGAGATTTCAAACGATTTCAGAAGTCTAAAAATATCAAGATCAAAAAAGAGCAAAATTGCATTGCTATACTAGGTCTTACCGATCGCGAAGTAGAGATATACTTTATTGGCGTTGCAGAAAGTTTCCGAGGCAGGGGATTAGGGAAAAAGTTACTTAAGACTATTATAAGGTTTTCGAAATATTACGGAGCCGACTTTATAATTCTTGAAGTAGGAATTAATAACATCCCAGCAAGAAATATGTATCTTTCGTTAAATTTTATAGAATATGGCACTCGAAAAAATTATTACAGAAACATTTCAGGTATACGAGAAGACGCAATAATAATGAAACTGAATTTAAAAACTTAACCTTCTTTGCTGTAGGGAACGCCTATGGCTCCTGGTGCCCTTGCTTTTCCAATAAAACCAGCCAACAAGACTACAGTGAGAACATAAGGTAATGCCTGCATTACCTGCACTGGAACTTCCCCAATCCACATTAACTCGACTCCCTCTAGCCTTACCCCTAATGCCTCCAAAAATCCGAACAAAAGGCATGCAAATAAAGTTGGAATTGGGTTCCATTTACCAAAAATCATTGCTGCTAACGCGATATAACCTTTACCGGCGGACATCTCTCTTCCAAATCCCGCACCATGAGCAATCGATAAATAAGCTCCTGCAAGGCCGCATAACATTCCGGCAATTAAAATAGATTGATATCGCAGTTTAATTACTGAAATCCCGGCAGTATCAACTGCTTCGGGTTTCTCCCCTACAGCCCTTAGTCGAAGACCAAATCTAGTTTTAAAAATTACATAGTAAGTGAAAAGAACAGCCAAAACTGAAAGATAAACTATAATATTATGGCCTGAAATTACTTCAACATATAGATCCCCCAAAATTGGAACATAACTCATCTGATCAAGAAAAGGAAACTCAATAGGCATAAATCTTTGTTCTGATGCTAAAGGCGGCGTTTGACCACCTCTAGAAAAGAGAGCTATTCCTAAGGTTATTGTCAAGCCTGATGCTAGAATATTTATAGCTAAACCACTTATGACTTGGTCACCTCTATTTGTAATACAGGCGAACCCATGTATCAAAGACGCACTACATGAAGCTAAAATAGCAGCAAATAATCCTAAAATTGGAGACCCTGTCAAGAATGTCGCTGTTGCAGCTACAAAAGCAGATAGCAGCATCTTGCCCTCCAATCCAATATCTATGATACCACTTCTCTCAGAAAAAATACCCGCCATCGCACAAAATATTAGTGGTGTTGCAATCCTAATAGTTGAGTCAAGCAAGGAGATTATAAGTTGGAAACTTTCAGGCATTGCTATAATTCCCGTAATACTTTAGGTAAGCTCTTTCCACTAAAGGGTTTAACATATAAGCTAGCGCTCCAGAAAAAAGTATTATTAAGCCTTGAATAAGCAAGACCATTTCCCTTGTTATTGACGAAAACTCAAAGTCTAATTCCGTTCCACCTTGGTATAAAGCTCCAAATAAAAGACTAGCCAGAAATATACCAAAAGGATGATTTCTTCCCATCAAGGCGACTGCTATACCAGTAAAGCCATATCCCGCCGTAAAACCCAAAAGCAGCTTATTGTGCACTCCTAACAGTTCATTAATTGCAACCAGACCAGCAAGACCTCCAGAAATAGCCATAACAATTATAATTGTAGATGATACTTTAATACCAGCATATATGGCTGCTGTTTCCGAGTGACCAAGAGATCTCACCTCATAACCAAACTTTGTTCTCCATACTAAAAACCAAAAACCAACCGAGACAGTTAAAGCAACTATAAAAGAGAGATTTAATGGGGACATAGCCATATCTAATCCCAGATATTTTGCCAATATATGTATTTGCACTAACCCCACACCTGATTCAAAGTCTCTTGTCTCAGGAGACATCTGTCCAGGTTCTATTATTACATTAACCAACAAATACACCATCAGTGCTGCGGCGATAAAGTTAAACATAATTGTTGTTATCACAATATGACTACCTCTTTTCGCTTGAAGGTATCCTGGAATTATACCCCAAATAGCCCCAAAGATTACTGATCCCAAAATAGCTAATATCGTAACTAAAAAACCGACAACATACTGATCAAAAACCAAGCATACTAAACCCACCCCAAGTCCACCTACATATGCCTGTCCTTCACCACCGATATTGAAGAGCCGAGCATGAAATGCTAGAGCAACTGCTAGTCCGGTGAATATAAAGTTTGTTGTATAATAAAGCGTGTACCCTATGGCCCCAGGGTAATAGAAAGCGCCTTTTATCATGACAGAGATTGCTCTAAAAGGATTCTCTCCAATAAAAAAAATAAACAATCCAGACACACAAAAAGCTAGAAACAAATTCATCAGTGGTATTACGCCTACCGAGAGCCATTTAGGGATAATATTACTATCACTCATTCTAACCTCTTAAACTTTTTCGAGACCTGACATCATCTTTCCAAGGTCTAACTCAGTTGCATCGGAACTATTAGTTTCTCCGACGATACTGCCTTGGTTCATAACTATAATTCTATCAGATAAAGACATAATTTCGTCTAGCTCAACCGAAACAAGCAAGATAGCTGTACCTTTACTTTTCAACTTCATCAAATCTTCATATATTCTTTCAATTGCTCCTATATCCACTCCTCTGGTAGGTTGGCCAACTAAAAGAATTTTTGGATTACTTTCTATCTCTCTTGCTAGGACCAACTTTTGCTGATTTCCACCAGATAACTTGCCTGAAGAAATTGAAGAGCTTCTAGGTCTTACATCAAAATTTTCAACAAGGTCATCCACAAAATTAAATATTTTCCTTTTATCCATAAGAAAACCACTGGAATACTCCTCATTCCGATGGTAACCCAATATGCTATTTTCATAATTATAAAAAGGTAATACCAAGCCTCTTTTGTGTCTATCCTCGGGCACATGAGCAACGCCAAACTCTCTTGCCTTTTTTGAATTCCAATCTTGATATGGCAAGATTGTTTTATCATTAACTGTAATTTGCCCTCTCTGAAGAGTCTCTATACCCGAAAGAATATCCAAAAGTTCCGATTGTCCATTACCAGCTACTCCTGCAATTCCTAATATTTCTCCTTGCCTTAAATCGAATGAAATATCTTTCAGCACATTGACACCATCTTTGCTTTCATGGCTCACGTTTTTTACCTCAAGAACTGGGTTCCCTACCTTTAAAGTAGGCTTTTTAATCGATAACAGCACCTTTCTGCCAACCATATTTTCAGCCAATTCTTCAGGTGATGTTTTTTCTGTAGAAAAATTTGCAACAACCTTTCCGCCTCGCATCACTGAAACTGTATCAGTAATACTCATAATCTCTTTAAGTTTATGTGTTATCAAAACTATGGTGACCCCTTTCTCCCTTAACGATCTGAGAATATCAAATAAACCGATAGTCTCTTGCGGAGTTAGAACACCTGTTGGCTCGTCTAAAATTAGAATTTTAGCTCCTCTGTTGAGAGCTTTTAAAATTTCTACCCGCTGTTGCATTCCGACCGGGGTATCTGATATTATCGCTTCAAAGTCAACATCAAGCCCATAATTTTCTGATAAACCTTTCAATCTATCGAGAACCAACTCCTCCCCACTTTGCAAAAACATGCTTCCTTCATTACCAAGCATTGCATTCTCTAAAACAGTAAAGGTCGGAACCAACATGAAATGCTGATGCACCATACCAATTCCGAGAGCTATAGATTTTTCTGGAGAGTTCACGTCAACTGCTTGACCATTTAAAAAAATCGTCCCATTGTCCGGCTTATACAAACCGAATAAAATATTCATTAAAGTTGATTTGCCAGCACCGTTCTCTCCAACTATTCCATGGATAGTACCTGCGCTGACTTTAAGGTTTACGTCACTGTTAGCTACAACATGACCAAATCTTTTTGTGATATTTTTTAGCTCAATTGCTAATTTAGTGGAGGAAGGCAATGAGTCGATTGTCTCATTGCCTTCCTTGTTTTCAATATTTTTCATTAGAAGTTAATTCTATGATGGGCAGTTATTATCGCTCATATAGTCGTGAACTTTTATTGATCCACTTTTAACTTTGTCTGACAAACCGTTTATGGTTGACTTCATCACATCAGTGATAAGGGGCTTGTTATATTCATCAAAAGCCCAACCAACTCCATCTTCAGCTAGTCCTAGTACCTTTACTCCACTTGTGAAGTTGCCCGACTTAACGTCCATGAAGGTTTCATAAGTGGCTAAATCAACCCTTTTTAGCATTGAAGTTAGCATAGTACCAGGATGCATGTAGTTTTGATTACTATCAACACCTATTGCCAGTTTGCCTGAGTCTGCAGCGGCTTGATATACTCCTGCTCCAGTACCTCCAGCAGCTGCGTAAACGACATCAGCTCCACGATCAAACTGGGATTTTGCAAGCTCTGATCCCTTTGCTGGATCATTCCATGCCGCAGGCGTTGTTCCCGTCATATTTTGATATACTTCTACCTTTGAATTAACTGCCTTCGCTCCCTGAACATATCCACATGCAAACTTTCTAATCAAAGGAATATCCATTCCTCCTACGAAACCAACTTTACCAGTTTTGGAAGCCATAGCGGCTAATGCACCGACCAAAAAGGATCCTTCATGTTCCTTAAAAACATATTGACGCATATTAGCGTTGTCTAGCCAACCAACATCGATGATTGAAAATTTTGTGTTTGGAAACTCTTTTGCAACTTTATCACACGCATCAGCTTGTGCAAAACCAACGCAAACAATAACGTTCGCTCCTCTCTGTGCCATTTTTCGCATACCCTGCTCACGCTGAGCTTCATTCGTAACTTCAAACTCCATAACTTTGATGCCGGTTTCTTTTGTGAAACGTTGAGCTCCGTTGTAAACACTTTCATTAAACGATTTATCAAATTTTCCACCCATATCATATATAACTGCAGGCTTTATATCTGCAGAAAGTATAGAGGCAGAGAACGCGATAATCGCTACAGTAAATAGCTGAATAAATTTACGCATCTAATTCTCCCTAATAATTTTTTAAAAAAAGTAATGACTTGTATTATAACTATAATATAACACTTTAACGGTATACCATTAACTTAAAGTTTTAAACCATAAATGTTAAATAAAACTACCATCAAAGTGATAAGCTGAAAAAGTTATTCTAATGCAGATTTTTCTACCAATAGCTGATGTGCCTGTAGATTTGTTTGTTCTTCTTATACTTGGTGCAGCCGTAGGTTTTCTATCCGGTGTTTTTGGCATTGGGGGGGGATTTCTTATGACCCCACTCTTAATATTTCTTGGAATTCCGGCTGCCGTTGCTGTGGCAACCGAAGCGAACCAAATAGCGGCATCTTCTTTTTCTGGTGTCCTAGCGCATTTAAAAAGAAGAGCAGTAGATTTCAAGATGGGAAATATTTTAGTGGTTGGTGGTCTTCTTGGTTCCGCGGTCGGTGTTGAAGTTTTTAGAATAATCAAAAGTTATGGGCAAATAGACTTGTTCGTTTCTCTTTGCTACATTTTATTTCTTGGTAGCATAGGAACTCTTATGTTTCTTGAGAGCTTATCTACGATTCAAAGAAGTCGAAAGTCTGTAAACACTTTCAAGCATAAGAAAAAGCATAACTGGATTCATGGCCTACCATTTAAGACTAGATTTAAAAGTTCCAACTTATACATTAGTGCAATCCCTCCTGTTGTTATCGGTTTCATTATAGGTATCTTAGCATCAATAATGGGCGTAGGCGGAGGATTCATACTGATACCTGCAATGATTTACATTTTAGGCATGCCCACTAAAGTAGTAATCGGCACTTCACTCTATCAAATAATGTTCATCACAGCCTTCACCACCTTCATGCATGCTACGCAAAACAAAACTGTCGACCTTTTGCTGGCTTTGATTTTAATTGTTGGTGGTGTTTTAGGCGCTCAATTGGGAGCACGAGTTACCGTTAAACTGAAGGCTGAAGAAATTAGAATTCTTTTAGCAATAATCGTTCTTTTGGTATGTCTAAAACTTGCCTTGGATTTAATGATGACTCCTAACGATTTATTTTCGATAACCTATGGTAGTGAGTCATGAGAGTATTTATTTTTTCAATGCTTCTTATATTTTCGACGGCCTCATTCACTTTGAGTTCAGTCATATCTGACATCGATAAGTCTAATATCGAATTGTCCACACGATTTGATGGAACAAATCTTTTAGTCTTTGGGGCTCTTTCACCGGAAATTGATAACACATCTTTATTAGTGGAAGTTATTGGTCCTTCAACATCAGTCGATATTACAAAAAAAGTTCAAATCTGGGGGATATGGGTTAATAAGAAAATTGCGCATTTTCAAGATATACCAAGTTTTTATAAAATAAGTATTTCTAATCCTGAACATCCAATTTTGAAAGAAATCGAGTACCAGAAATTGAAATCCATCTTTTATGACTTTCTAGAAACAAACTCTACACCCCAAGATGGCAATGGAGTGGAGCAATATTACCATGAGCTTACTAGATTAAAGAAAAAGCTTGGTAAGTTAAGTATTTTCGAAGAAAAAATAAATATAATTGATAAAAAATTGTTCTCATACAAAGTAAACCTTCCCAAAAAAATTTATCCAGGCAAATATAAAATTAAAATGACATTAATCGATCAACAAGGAATCGAGCTAAGCAAGTCTGAGCAAAGCGTCAAAGTGTCAAAAGTTGGTGTACAAGAGTTTTTGTCATCGAATTCAAAAAATAATCCGGTTTTTTACGGATTATTTTCAGTAATAATCGCTCTATTTCTGGGGTTTTCTGCAGCTCAGTTATTTCGTTGGATGTACAGGTAGTTTTACTAAATGCTAATGCTAGCGTCTCTAGCATCCTCGATTGTCCTCAAACCCGTTTTTGGAGCACCAACCAAAACAGCCATATTTCCCGGTTTATGAAGATTATCCATCATTTTGGTGTGCGCATTTGGTATCTTGTGCCAAGGAAATACTTCCGACATACAGGGGTCTATACGCCTATCTAACATCAGTTGATTAGCTGCACTTGCTTGAAAAAGATTGGCAAAATGGCTACCCTGAACTCTTTTTTGATTCATCCACAAATATCTTGCGTCAAAAGTAAGATTATAACCTGTGGTTCCGGCACATATCACAACTATACCCCCTTTTTTTACCACAAAAACAGATACTGGGAACGTACTTTCACCAGGATGTTCAAACACCATATCAACATTTACACCTTTACCGAGAATATCCCAAATTGCTTTCCCAAACTTTCTGGCCTCTCCCATCCACGTACGGAATTCTGCGCTATTAACAGTCGGCATTTGACCCCAACAATTAAAATCTTTTCTGTTAATCACTCCTTTTGCGCCTAAACCCAATACAAAGTCTCTTTTATCCTCGTCGGATATAACCCCTATTGCATTAGCGCCTGCAGTGTTTATCAATTGAATTGCATATGAACCTAACCCTCCAGAAGCTCCCCAAACCAATACATTTTGACCTGGCCTTAACTCATGTGGCGCATGACCAAAAAGCATTCTATACGCAGTGGCAAGGGTTAAAGTATAACACGCCGCTTCCTCCCAAGTTAGATGCTTCGGCCGTGACATGAGTTGTTGCGATTGTACAGCTGTGAATTGACTAAATGATCCATCAGGTGTTTCATATCCCCAGATGCGCTGGCTGGGAGAATACATAGGATCACCACCATTGCATTGCTCATCATCTCCATCATCTTGATTGCAATGAATTACTACTTCATCGCCAACCTTCCAGCGGTTTACTTTTTCGCCTACCGCCCAAACTATTCCAGATGCATCTGAACCAGCAATATGATAATCAGCTTTATGAACATCGAAGGGGGAAATAGGTTCGCCTAGACCAGCCCAAATTCCGTTATAATTTACACCAGCAGCCATGACGAAAACTAACACCTCATTACTATCAACCTTGGGGGTATCTACCTGCTCAATTTGGAAACTTTTTTCTGGAACACCATGTCTTTCCCGTCTTATAGCCCATGCATACATTTTTTCTGGAACTTGACCTAATTGGGGTATCTCACCCACTTCATAAATATTTTTTGCTTTTACTTCAGACATTGCATTATCCATTTTTTTTTTATGAATGATTCTTGGTTCTATTTCAACTCATATTTACTCCATGTTATTAGATCCCTACATTTTCAAAAATCCAAGTATTAAATCTAAGCAGTGTTTCTAAAAAGAAGATTTGACTTGAAAAAATGTTTTTCTTCAATAAAAGACAGTAGTATGAAATCTAAGCCTTGGATATTTAGAACTTATGCGGGTCATAGTTCAGCATCAGCAAGCAACAAGCTTTTCAGAGATAATCTAAGTAAGGGCCAAACTGGCCTTTCAGTTGCTTTCGATCTACCAACCCAGACTGGTTATGATAGTGATCACCAGCTAGCTAGAGGAGAAGTTGGAAAAGTTGGCGTTCCAGTCAATCACCTGGGCGATATGCGAACACTTTTCAAAGACATTCCTATTGATAAAATGAACACTTCAATGACAATAAATGCGACGGCACCGTGGCTTTTAGCGCTATATATAGCCTTAGCAGAGGATCAAGACCTCAAAGTTAATGCATTGCAGGGCACTGTCCAGAATGACATCATTAAAGAATACTTGAGTAGAGGAACCTACATATTCCCACCAGAGGATAGTTTAAATTTAATCGCTGATGTCACGGAATATTGCTACAGAAATATTCCGAAGTGGAACCCTATTAACATTTGTTCGTATCATCTCCAGGAAGCTGGGGCAACGATTGAAGAGGAGGTTGCCTTCGCAATTTCGACTGCGACAGCAGTATTGGATAAAATTCGCCTTCGAGTGTCTGCTAAAGAGTTTCCCTTCATAGTAGGAAGGGTATCCTTTTTTGTAAATGCGGGAATAAAGTTTATTAGTGAAATCTGTAAAATGCGCGCCTTTGTGGACTTATGGAATGAAATATGTCTCACCAAATATGGTGTGAAAGAAGAAAAACTGAGACGGTTCAGGTATGGTGTACAGGTAAACAGTTTAGGACTAACTGAACAACAACCTGAAAATAATGTTTACCGAATATTGCTCGAATTATTAGCTGTAACCCTCTCAAAAAATGCCAGAGCAAGAGCAATACAGCTTCCTGCTTGGAATGAAGCGATGGGACTTCCAAGACCATGGGATCAGCAATGGTCTCTAAGAATGCAGCAAGTCTTAGCCTATGAAACAGACATTTTAGAGTATGAGGATATATTTGATCAAAACCCAACTATAGATCAAAAGGTTAAACAGATACTTGAACAAGTTAAATTAAAGATAAAGAAAATTGACAAAATGGGCGGAACAGTAGCGGCCCTAGATTACATGAAAAGGGCTCTAGTTTCATCTAATGCAGAAAGGTTATCTAAAATTGAAAGTGGTGAAACAATCGTTGTTGGAGTTAATAAATTTACTACTTCTGAAAAAAGTGGCCTTTCCTCAGGGGACAGCATTAATGTACAGGTGGTTGATAAAGAAATAGAGAAAATTCAAATTTCGTCTCTTTTAGAGTGGAGATCAAGAAGAAATAATGATTTGGTTGAAAAGGCTAAAGAACAGCTGAAGAATGCAGCCAGAGAAAAAATGAATATAATGCCGGCGTCTATCGAAGCAGCAAAAGCAGGGGTTACTACAGGCGAATGGGCTGATACGATGAGAGAAGTGTTTGGAGAATTTAGAGCGCCAACAGGAGTGACTGTTTCAAAATCTTTAGACAGCGAAAGCCTACCTATGCTTCAAAAGAAAGTAAAAGAAGTAGCTAAAAAGCTTAAAAGAAATATTAAACTCTTGATAGGAAAGCCCGGCCTTGATGGTCATTCAAATGGTGCTGAGCAAATCGCAATGAGGGCAAAAGAAGCTGGATTTGACGTTGTTTATCAAGGAATTCGACTTACACCAAGCCAAATAGTCAACTCTGCTTTAGAAGAGTCCGTTCATATTATTGGGTTATCAATACTGTCTGGGAGCCATCTAGAGATTTTAGAAGATCTAACAAACTTATTAAAAGCAAAAAAGATGACAAAAATACCAGTAATAGTAGGGGGCATTATACCCGAAAAAGATTTCAAAATTATTCGAGAAATGGGTGTGAAAAAAGTCTACACACCGAAAGACTACGATCTTAATACGATAATATCAGATATGTCGGATTTTGTTGAGCAGAGCGCTGCCTAGTTTACAAATTATCTTAGCTGTTCTGCAGCTGTAACTTTTTTATCTCTGCTATAGCTTTTGCAGGGTTTAAGCCCTTCGGACATGCCTTTGCACAATTCATTATCGTGTGGCACCTATACAGTTTAAAGGAGTCATTTAAGTCATCTAGCCTGGCTTTTCTATCCTGATCTCTGCTGTCGATAATCCATCGATATGCATGTAACAATGCAGCTGGGCCTAAATATTTATCTCCATTCCACCAGTAGCTTGGACAAGAAGTTGAACAGCAAGCACACATTACACATTCATATAGTCCATCGAGTTCTTTTCTGTCTTCCTCAGATTGCAACCATTCCTCATTCGGTTCATCTGTAAAAGTTTCCAACCATGGTTTTATACTAGCATGTTGCTTGTAAAATTGATTTAAGTCCGGAACCAAATCTTTGATTACTGGCAGATGAGGTAAAGGGTAAATATTAATTGGTCCCTTAAATTCCTTCATTCCTTTAAGGCACGCAAGCGTATTGACCCCCCCAATATTCATTGAGCAAGAACCACATATACCTTCTCTACAAGAGCGCCTAAAGGTTAATGTCGGATCTATCTCGTTTTTTATTTTTATCAGCGCATCCAATATCATTGGACCGCACTTATCCAGATCTACAAAAAAGGTATCTAAACGAGGGTTTTCGCTATCTTCTGGGTTGTATCGATATATTCTAACTTCTTGTACATTTTCTGCGTCCGAGGGCTTTTCCCATGTAATACCCTTCATTACTCTAGAGTTTTTTGGTAATCTTAATTCCACCATTTTTTAATAAACCCTTGCTTTAGGTTTGATCTTTGCTGTATCTATTCCGCCATCCTTTATGTCACTCAGAGGTTTAGTAATTACATCCCTGTAGCTAAGACTCACAAAACCGTTTTCCGATATCTTGGCCAGCGAGTGTACTCGCCAATTTTCATCATCCCTGTCAGGATGGTCTTCCTGTGCATGAGCTCCTCTACTTTCTTTACGAGCCTCAGCGGAAACAATCGTTGCCAAAGCATTTGGCATTAAATTCGTAAGTTCCAATGTCTCCATTAAATCAGTGTTCCATATCATTGATTTATCGGTAACATTTACGTAGTCTATTCCGGCGGCTATTTCACCCATTTTTTCACAACCGTCTGATAAAGTCTTGTCTGATCGGAAGACCGCAGCGTCAGACTGCATAGTTTTTTGCATTTTCAATCTCAACTCTGCCGTAGGAGTTGTCCCCTTGGAAAATCTAAGTCCGTCTAACCTGCCAATTGCTTGATCAACAGAATTCTTATTTAAAGGCCTATTGCTTTCGTTCTTATCTACCACTTCAGCAGCCTTAATTGCGGCTGCTCTCCCAAAAACAACTAGGTCTATTAAGCTGTTTGAACCTAGCCGATTAGCTCCATGGACCGAAGCGCATCCCGCTTCACCAACAGCCATCAGCCCAGGCAGTATTTTATTCTGATCGTCTCCATCAGGACTTATTACTTCGCCCCAATAGTTTGTTGGAATACCACCCATATTGTAATGCACGGTTGGTAGAACTGGTATTGGGTCTTTGTTTACATCGACTCCCGCAAAAACTCTGGCACTTTCTGATATACCTGGAAGTCTTTCTGCTAATGTTTCAGGAGGAAGATGGTTTAGGTGTAAGAAGATGTGATCCTTTTCCGATCCAACTCCACGACCATCTCTTATCTCCATTGTCATACACCTCGATACGACATCCCTACTAGCCAAGTCCTTATAGGTTGGGGCATATCGCTCCATAAATCTTTCGCCATCAGAGTTAGTAAGGTAACCTCCCTCACCTCTTGCACCCTCGGTGATAAGACATCCAGCTCCATAAATACCAGTTGGATGAAATTGTACGAATTCCATATCTTGAAGAGGTAGCCCCTGCCTTGCAACCATCCCATTACCATCACCAGTGCAGGAATGCGCGGACGTTGCAGAAAAATAAGCTCTTCCATAACCCCCCGTTGCTAAAACTACCATCTTTGCGTTAAATCTATGTAGCGTTCCATCATCCAAATTCCACGCGACGATACCTTGACAAATACCATCTTCTGTCATTATTAAATCGATAGCAAAATACTCTATAAAAAACTCAGCATCGTTTTTTAGTGACTGCCCATAAAGGGTGTGCAGAATTGCGTGCCCCGTACGATCGGCTGCGGCACAAGTTCGTTGAACAGGAGGTCCTTCACCAAATTCTGTAGTATGTCCACCAAAAGGTCTCTGGTAAATCTTGCCTTCTTCCGTTCTGGAAAATGGTACCCCATAGTGTTCTAGTTCGTAAACAGCTTTTGGCGCCTCTTTTGCGAGATATTCCATCGCATCACTGTCTCCCAGCCAATCTGACCCTTTTACCGTGTCGTACATATGCCAATGCCAATGATCTGGGCCCATATTTGATAATGATGCGGCAATTCCTCCTTGGGCGGCCACTGTGTGACTTCTAGTAGGAAATAACTTTGTAACGCAGGCGGTTTTTAAGCCTTGCTCAGCCATTCCTAGAGTTGCTCTCAACCCCGCACCGCCAGCTCCTACCACCACTACGTCATAGACGTGGTCTGTGATTTCATATGCATTCATAAAACACCCACTAATACCAATTTTCCAATACTAATAATGCTCACAACTAAAAGTGAGCTGCAAAATAATATATTTAGAATAATCCACAGTCTTCTATAAACATAGTCTTCAATTATAACTTGTAAACCCTGTTGAAGATGAAAAATTGTCGCTGTAATAAATGTCAACATCAATAAAGAATTTAAGGGTGTAGATAAAGAACTAGCAACTTGTTCAAACGGCATTCCGAAATTTTTACTGAAAAATGCAACAAACCAGATTGTAAGCGGGATTAGTAGTATGGAACTAACCCTCGAATATTTCCAATGCTTAATACCTTCCGACATTCAACTGATGAAAAATAAAAGTGTTAAAAATGTAAGCACAAATGAGCAAATCACTGCTACCCACCCACTAATGGTAACAGACTTTAAATCGTACCCATAACCCATATCCCAATAAAGATGGCGTAGCCCCGTACAAAAATGATACCAAAGCGCCCATAATGAGGAAACTAAGACTATTAGAATAAATGTATTATTCAAAAAATTGTTAAAACCTTTGAAAGTAACTTCACCAATAGCTAAAGATGCCAGCCAAAATACGACCAGTACTGTTGAGACTGCGAGACCAGCTCCTGTAATACGATGAAAGATTGATAACACCGATGTTATTTGAGGTTTGTACACCGTTAAGTGAGGAGATAGAGGTCTATTGTCCATGTTTTTAATCCTTACTGCCAGTTGACTCCAATATATATCTAAAAATTGTTTGTGCAAGTAGGCTACCCAGTCACAGTTCTTTGGGAACTAATACCCAGTAATCAAAATCTAAAGCTATGGTTGGTAAGTATTTCCCATCATCACTCTTCGCTCTCATATTGTGGTTTTTTACTTTTGCACCCACACTTCTCAGTCTTAAAGCTGCAATGTTCCGAACATTTAGATCTATCTTATCCAAAACTTCTGACCAGCAATATATCGTATCCTCAGCAAAAACTGGATTTGCGTGGGTACCACCGTTAATCCCCACGATCAATTGTGCGTTTTCTAAACCGTTAAAACTTAATGCTCTAACTAAAGATATTATGTGGCCACCATAAATTAGTCTCTTTTTATCCTCACGAGTATTGATATCAAAATGCACTTTCGAATTATTTTGCCATAGTCGGGTTGCAAAAAGATGATCCGCCTCACATATGGTATTGCCATCTATGTGATCAATCAGCTCGCCTACTTTATAATCATAAAAGCTTTTTTTTGATCCGGCAGCGCTGGTATCATATTTCGTAAAATCAAGTTGCTCAGGGATATTTAGCTCGCTTCCATCTAATGAAGTCTTCAAATGGGGTAAATTCAAAGGGGTGTCTTCGACACCAACAAATCTCTTCTTTACCATAACCCATCTTTTGTATTCTAAAACCGTTTCTCCAGATGTGTTATGTCCTTTTGTTTTTACATAGACTATCCCTGTTTTTCCGCTTGAGTTTTGCTTAAGACCGATGATCTCGGATGTAACTGATAGGGTTTCTCCTGAAAAAACCATATTAGAAAATTTACCCTCTGCATACCCAAGATTAGCCACAGCATTAATAGATATGTCTGGTACCGTTTTGCCAAAGACAGTATGGAAAACGATTAAATCATCTAGAGGACGATCTTTTAATCCACAATTTCTTGCAAATTCTGCTGAGGACTGAAGGGCAAACCTTGTTGGATATATTGAAATATAAAGAGACGCATCTGCCTCGGTCAGAGTCCTGGGAGTTGCGTGCGTTATAATATCTCCTACAGCATAATCCTCAAAAAATCGCCCTAAATTATTATTATGATCACTCAAATTCAACTCATACTCTGGATCATTTTCATTTTACTTATTAATGCAAGTGACTGCTTTACATGTAATTCTTCAACTAGAACACCGTCAACAGTTGTTACACCACTTTTTTCTTCTTTTGCTTTTTTGTAGGCCTCGATTATTTTATTAGCCAGATCAATTTCTTTTTCAGTGGGAGAAAAAACGGCATTTGTTATACCAATTTGATTTGGATGAATAAGTGTTTTACCATCGTACCCCATATTTTTGCCTTCTTCAGCCTCAGAGCGCAAACCCTCTTCATCTGATATCCCATTGAAGACGCCATCCAACGCAATAACATTGTATGCCTTTGCTGTTAATATAATTGAACCGAGAGCATACAACAACCCAGCTCGACCAGTTTGTTTGGGAAGAACGAGCTCTTTTGCGAGGTCATTAGTTCCTACAACTATCCCACCGATGTTAGAAAATTCTTCCAAAATCTTACCCAAGTTCAAAACGCATTTTGGGGTTTCAACCATTATCCAAATCTCAGGAGGCTTTTTGAAATTCAACT
>CACLZW010000023.1 GCA_902611475.1 uncultured Alphaproteobacteria bacterium | reverse complement strand
ATCCAACGACTAATGAAAAAATATTTTTTACTTTAGATGGCAAACGTGTGGAAGCAACTAAAGGAGAAACCATTTGGCAAGTTGCTAAGAGATATGGAGTCACTATTCCACATCTTTGTTGGAAAGATGCCCCCGGGTATAGAGCGGATGGAAATTGCAGAGCTTGTATGGTTGAAATAGAGGGTGAAAGAGTTTTAGCTGCTTCATGTGTTAGAATGCCTTCAGAAGGGATGTCGGTTCTATCACAGGGTGAAAGGGTCAATAGTAATAGGAAAATTGTTTTTGACCTCCTCGCATCAGATATGCCGATTAAAGAGCAGAGCCCAGACCCAGAAGCCCATTTCTGGACGCAAGCAAAAAATGCAGATTTTGATAGCCCATCTTTTCCAAGCAGTAAACCAGGTGCAAAAAACGAAATTCCTGTAGATAGTATATTCCGCGATGCTTCACACCCATCGATTTCAGTTAATCTTGACGCGTGTATAGCTTGTGGTCTTTGTGAAAGGGCTTGTAAGGAAGTTCAGGTTAATGACGTAATTGGTATGGCTAAAAGAGGTATTGATACAGTTCCTGTTTTCGACATAGAAGACCCGATGGGAGCTTCCTCTTGTGTAGCATGTGGAGAATGCGTTCAGGCTTGCCCAACGGGTGCCCTAATGGAAAAGTCTTTGATGAATGCTGAGTCTACAAAAAGAATAGCCTATCCAGAAAAAAAGATTGAAAGTGTTTGTCCATTTTGTGGTGTTGGATGTCGTACTGAGGTAAGTGTAAAAGAAAATCGGATAATAAAAGTCGATGGCATTCAAGGTCCTGCGAATAGGGGCAAACTGTGTGTTAAAGGAAGGTTCGGAATGGACTATGTTATGCATCCTGAACGACTTACCAAACCTTTAATAAGAAGGGCAGGTGTCGAAAAGGAACCAGACTGCGCATACGATTTTTCAGATATAAATAAAATTTTCAGAGAAGTAACATGGGACGAAGCACTAGATTTAGCCGCTTCGAAATTTTTGAAGATACTTGAGCAAAAAGGAGGCCAAGCGCTTAGCGGGTTTGGGTCAGCTAAAGGAACAAATGAAGAGGCTTATTTATTTCAAAAATTTATAAGACAAGGCTTCGGCACCAATAATGTCGATCATTGTACAAGGCTATGCCATGCTTCAAGTGTTGCTGCTCTTATGGAGGGAATTGGGTCAGGGGCCGTATCAGCGCCTTTCACGGCTGCAGATGATAGTGACTGTATTATGATAATAGGAGCAAGGCCGGAACAGAACCATCCAGTTGCCGCAACTTACTTTAAACAGGCAGCCAAAAACGGGAAAAAATTAATTGTTATGGACCCGAGGAAACAGGGTTTAATGCGTTTAGCAAGCCATCCTGTTGTATTCAATGCTGGTCGCGATGTTGCAATGCTTAATGCAATGATTAATGTAATAATTGAAGAAAACTTGTATGACAAACAATATATCCAAGCTAATGTGGATGGCTTTCAATCTTTGGCCAAGAACGTAAAGGATTTTACCCCAGAGGCGATGGAAGAAGTCAGTGGAGTTCAGGCAGAGTATATAAGAGAAATTGCACGAACATATGCTACCTCAAACAACAGTATAATTTTTTGGGGAATGGGTATCAGTCAGCACGTTCATGGAACTGATAATGCCCGGTGTCTCATAGCCTTATCGTTAATCACAGGTCAAATTGGTAGAAAAGGAACGGGACTTCATCCTTTGAGAGGACAAAATAATGTTCAAGGTGCGTCTGACGCTGGCCTCATCCCCATAACATATCCCGACTATAAGTCAGTTGAGAATTCAGATATGCGTAAGCATTATGAAGATGCGTGGGGAAGGTCTCTGGATCCTGTCAAAGGACTTACAGTAGTTGAAATAATGAATGCAATAAATGATGGCGATATATCCGGAATGTATATTATGGGAGAAAATCCAGCTATGAGTGATCCGGACCAACGGCATGCTAGACAGGCTCTTTCAAAACTAGATAACCTAGTAGTTCAGGACATATTTTTTACTGAAACAGCTTGGTTTGCTGACATAATTTTCCCAGCCTCAGCTCAAGCAGAAAAGCTAGGTACATACACGAACTCTAATAGGCAGATTCAATTAGGTCGACCTGTTTTAGAGATGCCGGGTGATGCTAGACAAGATTGGGAGTTGATAGTTGATTTAGCCAAAAGATGCGGGCTGAAATGGGAATATGACCGTGTTTCAGATGTTTACGAAGAAATGGCAAGTCATATGAGAAGTTTAGATAATATAAGCTGGGATCGTTTGGAAAAAGAGGGGTCGGTCTGCTATCCAAGCTTTGGTCCTGACTTGCCAGGAGAAGAAGTTATATTTTTCTCTGGGTTTCCAACCGAGACAGGAAAAGCCAAAATTGTGCCAACAGACCTACTTCCTCCAGATGAATTGCCAGACGACAATTATCCATTTGTCTTAACCACTGGTAGGGTGCTAGAACATTGGCATACAGGTGCAATGACGAGAAGAGCGTCTATGCTAGAAGCACAAGAGCCTATTCCAGTGGTAAGTATGCATCCAAGAGATGCAAAAATTCAGGGGTTCAACAAGGGTGACTGGGTATGTGTAAAAACGAGAAGGGGAGAAATCCAGCTTCAACTCAAGCTCGATAGAGATGTTAGTGAAGGAATGTTATTTATGCCATTTTGTTATGTTGAAGCACCTGCAAACTTTTTAACTAACCCACAACTTGACCCATATGGAAAAATTCCAGAGTTTAAATTCTCAGCAGCACAAATAGTTAGGTCAAAAAAACGGTAAACTAAGTTTTGATTATTCTTTACTGAATGATAATAAACCCTCTAGGACTTCGGTCTGATTTTATGATAGACTGGATCTAGCGGTGACGTAGCTCAGCTGGATAGAGCACCAGATTTCGGCTCTGGGGGTCGAGGGTTCGAATCCTTCCGTCATCGCCATTATTTTTGTCCCAAAATTACGTCTAAATTGATCCCAAAATCAGTCTCTATTTTTTTCAGTGTCTCTGTGCTCAGGTAGCTCTGAAAATTGCTAGAAAGTATTTTTTCTAAGTTTTTTCTGGCTTCATTTAGCATTGTATTATCTTTTTCTTTCATCCATATCTCTGGCGATAACCTTTTTGCTGATTTTGGATAATCAAAATCAGTGCTCATTCTTTTTAAGGTATCGGACTCTCCTAAAAAGTGCTTATCCCGTTCGACTACTTGCCTTATAGACTCTAAATCATTGGCTAGCACTGGTACGTCTATGCTACGCATTGAACTCAAAATTGATCCACATAGTTCATTATCAAGTACAAAAGACTCAAGGGATACTCCCATTAGACCGCTAAGCATACCGCTTGCTTGTGTTATTAAATTTGCGCCTGACTGAGCTGATGTTGCTATCGATAGAGCTTTTTCATAACCTGCTTGGTAATCTGGAATATTGCTGTCTGATGCTCCAGCGATCGATGAGTTTGGGATCTTATAGTAATGCATCATTTGACTGAGCAGAGAGGTCGTTTGTGCTTGCTCTCCGCTTCCTCCAGCCATTCCGCCTGTCCTTAGATCGGTTACCATAGCTCTAGGACCACAAATAACTTTTGAGTCTGGGTCTAAAAGCCAACATATTAACAACCCTGATAGTGCCTCGGCGATCGTTTGACAGACTGATCCAACAATGCTGACAGGGCTGGAGGCGCCTCTTTGTCCAAACACGTTTGCCATAACAGGAATTCCGTATTTAACACTTTCTCTCATAACTTCGCACGCTTCAGCATCTAATCTGAGTGGAGGAATTATGAAATTTATATTTAAAGATAGAAATGGTGATCGCCTAAAAGCGTCTTCTCCACCAGCAACAAGATAGCAGACTTCTGCCAAGGGTTTTACAGTCTTATGGTTGGCGACGCTCGTCATTACATGTTTTTTGGTAGCAGATAAAGATATAACGGCTGTATAGATATCCATAAGGTGTGGGTCTGCGATATCTGTCAGCACTAACGGCCTAGAGAAAAAACTCAGATTATCTAATCTATCAACAACTCGGGCAGCATTTAAGAGATCTTTTCCCAAAGATGGCCGATAAACTTTTTTTTCATAGTCCAAAATAAGTGGAGCAGCGCCCCCTGTTCCAAAATAAATATTTCCTTTTGACAGATCTAAGTAGTTCTCTCGATTTTGTTGATGCAATAAAATTTTGTTGTTGAAAGATTTCAGGCACTGATCAATCAGCCCCAATCCAAAGCAGAACCGATTATTTTTTTTAATAATCCTTTTATTATCAATAAAACATTCTAAAAATTTCGGAGGGTGCTCAAAGCCTATTTCAGACAGAATGTGTTGCACCCCTGAATTGATTTCGGCTTTGTCTTTTTCTGATAGCGTGTTGAGACTTCTGCCAAACACGCTTAAATTTTTAGAGTTATCAGTATCAATGCTATCTTGAGCTCCACGGGAACGTGATCCTCTTCGTCGACTCATTAAAGCGTTTTTTTTTAGACTAAAGGCTTAATCGACTTTTATATTGATGGCGGATTTACGGCCATCCTCAGAAGTCTCTATTTCAAAGGAAACCTCTTGGTCCTCATCAAGTCTTTTTAGGCCTGCGGCCTGCACAGCAGTGATATGAACAAATACGTCCTTATCTTCACCCTCTGGCGCTATGAAACCGTAGCCCTTTTTTTGGTTGAACCATTTTACGATACCTTTAGTCATACTATATCTCCTTTGACCGTCTATATTTCCGATCCTTTAGTCTGTATCTTAATCAATAATCTCAATACATCAGATAGAGTGGTAAGCATAAACTATCCTTAAAAAATCGTTGATGATAGCGATAGACTAATTACACCGTCTTTTCAATTTATTTTTTGCTATTTTAGTTTTTTTGTTAAAGTCAGTGGTATCTCTGTAATATTTGTGAATTATAAATTAAAGGAAATTACCATGGTAAATAAAGTTGCGTGGATAACTGGGGCAGGGTCAGGTATTGGCAAAGCTTGCGCTATCAAGCTTTCAGGAGAAGGTTTCATTGTTGTGCTTTCTGGGAGAACTAAGGAAGCTCTTGATTCAGTAGCCTCAAATTGTCAAGGACAGGCTTCAGTAAAGCCTCTTAATGTCTCCAATTCGGAAGATGTGGAAGGCGTTTTTAAAGATATTATATCAGAATATGGCCGAATAGATGTTTTAGTTGCTAGTGCAGGTTTAAACGCGAGGAACAGAAACTGGCATAATGTGTCAGATGAAGATTTCGATCAAATTATAAAAATTGATTTGAACGGTGTGTTTTATACAAATCGCTTAGTGTTAGAAAAAATGAAGGAGCAAAGAGGGGGCTTAATTATAAATATTTCATCTTGGGCAGGGAAATATGTGACTACACTCACAGGACCCGCATATACAGCAGCTAAACACGGTGTAAATGCTTTAACGGAAGGTATAAACATGGAAGCAGGTCACTTTGGTGTGAGAGCTTGTGCTATTTGCCCTGGTGAAGTGGCGACACCAATTCTTGATAAAAGACCCATACCTGTCTCCAACGAAGATAAGGAAAAAATGGTTCAACCGGAAGACTGTGCGGAGACTATTGCTTTTCTAGCTAAGCTACCTCCAAGAGTATGTATAAATGAGATTACCATAAGTCCTACTTGGAATAGACTTTATGTAGCTGGCCTTACAGATCAAATTCCAAAACTATAAAATCTAAATGACCAATTTCTCACATTTGGCTCAGTCTATTTTCTGGATGCTAGGGGCTATGATCTCCTTCACTCTCATGGCAGTTTCAGGAAGAGAGCTGTTTTCGTCTTTAGATACCTTTGAGATTATGCTCTATAGGTCACTAGTGGGAATTTTTTTAGTCTTATCTTTTGGAAAATATTTTAATACTCTTAAGCAAATACGAGTGGAGAAGCTTTCACTTCATTTTATACGAAACATAAGTCATTTTGGTGGTCAAAATTTTTGGTTTTATGCTATCGCGTTGATACCTTTTTCTCAACTCTTCGCTTTCGAGTTTTCAACCCCTCTTTTTATAGTGTTTCTAGCTCCTATTTTTTTAGGCGAGCTGTTAACAAAAGAAAAGCTTTTTGCAGCAGCGATTGGTTTTACAGGTATTATGTTAGTAGCAAGGCCTGATCTAAATGTTGTAAGCTGGGCATTGGTTGCAGCATTTCTTCTGCCTATTTTTTTTGCTGCAACAGCTATTGCAACTAAGTTACTGACCCGTACATTTAGTTTAACCTGTATACTCTTTTGGTTGGTTGTTATGCAAACAGTGTTGAGTCTCATCTGCGCCGGGTATGATCTCACTATTAAAATACCAACAAAGTCCGATTTGCCATTTTTACTTATAGTATCTGTTACAGGATTAACTGCGCATCTATGCATGACAAAGGCATTCAGTTTAGCGCCAGTTTCTGTAGTAATGCCAATTGATTTTGTGCGATTACCTCTGATTTCTGTGGTAGGATACCTTTTTTATAATGAAGTGCTAACATGGTACATAGTTTTGGGATCCGTATTAGTATTTGTCGGGAACTATATTAATATAAAAGCAGAAGAAAGGGGGCAAAGTTATGAAAGAGTTTCAGGATCTGAAAGATAGTATTAGGACAGTTCTAGATTATCCAGTTCAGGGCGTTCAATTCAGAGATATTACAACACTTCTTCAAAAGCCGCGTTTATTTAAAAAAGTGATTGATGCCATGACAAATCAGTGGGCACCATATCAGATCGATGCAATCTTAAGTATTGAGTCTAGGGGATTCATCATGGCAGGAGCCCTAGCCTATAACTTAGAAACGGCATTTATTCCTCTCAGAAAGCCTCAAAAGCTACCATTTAAAACGTACTCTGTTTCCTACGAACTCGAGTATGGGGCTACGGACATGCACATCCATACTGATGCACTCGATGGGCACACCAATCTTCTTATAATTGATGATCTTTTAGCAACGGGTGGAACGGTTATAGCGGCACTCGACCTAATCAAGAAATTCAAAGATAAAAAGGTCATGGGTGCTGGGTTCGTTATCAATCTCCCTGAATTAGGTGGTCATACAAAACTCGAAAATCTCGGCGTTGAAACAAAATATTTATTGGAATTCTGATAAAATAAATTCAAATTAAGAACGAATCGATATTTAATAGAAAGTGAACAACGTAAAATCTTTTCTCTTTTGTTAAGTGGGGTTTTTTATGACAGATACTGGAGCTTTGCAGGCTATGTTGGATGCGTTTGATAATGCAAAACAGGGCCTAGGAATTTGGGATGAGAACGATAATCTTCTTGGCTTTAATAAACTATATGGTGATGTATTAGAGAAGAATCTACTTATAAAGCCTTCTCCGGGCATAAACTTTAAAAAGGTTTGGGACGATGTAGCAAATATGCCTGAAAGTATCCACAGTAAAGAAAATATAGAGAAAAGATTTTCATTAAGGGAAAAAGCGAGAAAAGAAAAACTTTCTCTTGAGGATGAATTCGAAGCTGATGGTGGTGAATGGTATAATATTCGAGAAACGGCATCAAATAACGGTCATATGATAACTGTTGTTATGGATGTAACCGAGAGAAAGAAAAGAGATATGATGCAGTCACGGCTTTCGAATGCAATAGACTCCATTCCCTCCCATGTGATGTTTTGGGATAAAGATGAAAAGTTAATTAAAGTAAATGAACTCGCCAGGAAAGAGAACGCATCTGAGGGCATAGAGCTTAATGAGGGTATGACTTATGAAGAATTTCTTACTAATCAGTTTTCGGCAGGCCTTTATTCGATTCCTCAAAACTTTGTTGTTAAGGATTTCGTAAAAAAGAGGCTTAAGGAAAGAGCTGAGTTAACATCAAAGTCAACTAAAATTAAATATAGAGATGGCAAGACTGTAATTAGAACAGAGAACAAACTAGATGATGGAGGTATTTTAACAATATTAAATGATGTCACTGAGCTTGAAGATAAAGAAGTTCAGGAAAGGATCTTATCTTCTTCAATTGATAATATGTCCTATGGAATACAATTGTGGGACAAGGATAGGCGACTTCTCATATTTAACAAATATTTAAAAAAGAGAAATGATGATTTTGGAGTGAAAACTGAAATTGGTATGACATGGGAAGAGTCAATGATCAGTCAAGTAGAGAATAACTTTTATGAGCTTCCACCAAACGAAACCAAAGAAAATTGGATTAAAAAAGGTGTATCCTATTTTGAAAATTTTGAAGGTGAGAATACGACAACTTACAAATTGGGTGATGGGACCTACTCTATGGTTACAGAAAAAAAACTTGAAGATGGAAATATCCTTCAAGTGATTTCAGATGTGACGCATCTCAAAAACCAGGAAAAAGAGTTAGAGCGTCTTAGAGACGGTGTAGACCAAATGTCCACTGCAATGGCTTATTGGGATACTCATGATAATCTAGTTTACGCAAATAAAATTATGCGAGATTTTCAGAGTGATTATGGTTTTGATATGAAACCAGGGATCAACCGCCTAGAAATGTTAAAAAATTCCTTTAAAAAGGGAGGATTGTCTGCAGGCAATGAGTCAGCAGAAGATTATCACAAGAAGCTCATTAAGCTGATGGACTCCTCAGAGGAGGCAGTTACACGCGAGACTGAGAGTGATTGGAAAGGCGAAAAAAACTTTTTGCTTAATAGCGCTCAGCGGTTAAGTAGTGGCGATTACATAACAACTACCACAAATATAACCGAACAGAAAACTAGAGAACTTTCTCTTAAAAGACTCTCAGACGCCGTTGACACTATGCAAACTGGAATTGTCGTTTGGGATAAGGATCATAAGCTTCTATTTGCAAATGAATCAATGAAGCGGTTGCAAGGTGAAATGGGCTTTGAATTTAAGGCCGGTGTTTCTAGATATGACATGCTCAAAAATCAGGAAGCGAAGAATGCATCTCCAGTACCAAAAGGTAAATCAATTCAAGAATGGATTGATGAGTCTATGGAGCTGATGAAAAAAAACCCAGAGGGTTTACAAGGCGAACTAAATGTAAATGAAAAAACTTTGTTATACTCTGTAAAACTTCTTGAAGATGGCTCCTACATACAAAGCTATGCGAATATAACAGAGTTGAGAAAGAAAGAAAAAGAGTTGGTACGCCTTCAAGAGGGATTAGAACAAATGGGAACGGGAATGGCATTCTGGGATAAGTTCGATAAGCTCATCTATGCCAACAAAAACCTCAGAGATTTCCAGAAAAACATAGGGTTTAATCTAGAGGCAGGAGTATCAAGGATTGATATGCTTCGAAATCAAATTAAGAAGGGGGCAATGGATTATGGCTCCAAATCGGCTGAGAAAGTTCATAAAGAATTTATGAAAAGAGTGGATGCGGCTTCTAAAGATGGAACGGGCGCTAGCATTGAATTTGAGACAGAGTACAGAGGTGAAAAATTTTTCGCTATGGTTACCGGTTTTAGGCTTAATAGTGGTGATTGGATACAAACTGTCTCCAATGTGACAGAGCTGAGAAAAAGAGAGCAGGATTTGAATCGGATTTATAATGGTATAGATGCTTTAAACAATGCTACAATTTTGTGGGACGCTGAGCATAAAGTCGCTTTTTGTAATCAGGCAGCTGTTGAGGTTCAAAAAGACTTTGGATTTGATCTGAAAATAGGGGTCCATAGGCGGCAGCTGATTCAAAACTCTATAAGAATTGGGCTTTTTTCGCTTCCTCCCAAACAGACGATAGATGAATATATAGATCAAAATTGGAAAAAACTTAAGTCAAGTAAGACTGGAATCACATTAGAACTCGGTAAATGGATAGCGAATACGGTAGGACTTAATGACGGAAGCTATATACAAAGTTACACGGATATATCGGAAATCAAAGAGAAACAAGCTGAGTTGGAAAGATTATATGATGGTGTAGATAAGCTTGTAAACCCAATAAACATTTGGGACTCCAAAAATGTATTAGTTTTTTGCAATCAAGCTGCTGTCGAGAGGAACAAAAATGATTGGGATTATGATCTTAAGCCAGGGGTACATAGACGAGATATGCTGAATCACCTGATTAAGAGAGGGTTAAAGCTTCCGGACGGATTAAGCGTAGATGAGCATATGGGTATTCAAAAGGGGCGAATGCTTGAAAGAAAAGAAGGTATAACGAGCGAGACTAAAATGGGAGATATGTCATTTTTATCTACTTTAAGAATTTTAGACGATGGTGGCTTTATACAAAACTTTACCGATATCTCCGAAATAAAGAAGCATGAAGAAGCACTTGAAATACAAAAAGAACGATTTGACCGTGTACTTGGAGATTTACAAGCTATTGTTTTCGAATCTGATCTTGAAAATAATAGAGTAACTTATGAAATCCCTAGTGCGTTGAAAGAAACTTGGGGAGAAACTGCTACTTCAGGGACCCAGGAAGAAGGCTATAAAAACCTGCGCAAGGATTTTTTGAAGCCTTACAAGGATGCTTTCAGAAACCATGTGACGGGAAAGACTCAGGAAGTTAGCGTGGAACATATTAATGTTCATGAGGGAAAGGAAACTTGGTATCAAACCAGAGCAAAAGCTACTTTTCAAAATGGCAGGGCGATAAAGATGACTGGTATCATTGAAAATATTGATAAGCGCAAAGCCTTAGAAGTTAAAGTGGAAGAGGCTCAACAACTTGTTGCAGATGCAGTTGATAATATTGAGGCTGGTATAATTTTGTGGGATAAGCACGATAATGCTGTTTTAATAAACAAATACATGAAAAATCTTGTCGGTGGGGACCTTTATATAAATACGTCTTATCGTGAGTTATCAAAAACCTTTATTGAAAGCGGCATTTTCGACACTCAAGGTATAGATATAGATGAATACATTGAAGGAAGAATAAAGGCGAGATCGGAAATAAAAGATTCTGCTATATCATTGCTTCCTCCAATGGCAGACGGAAGAACAATTCAAATGACTAGCAAACGGCTTCCAGATAGCAGTTTAATTCAAGTATACTATGACATTTCAGATTTAAAACAAAGAGAAGTTGATCTTGAAACAACAGTATCTCAGCTTAATGAAGCAAAAGAGCTGGCTGATGGAGCAAATAAAGCTAAGAGCCAGTTTCTTGCAAACATGAGCCATGAGCTTAGAACACCTCTGAATGCAGTTATTGGTTTAACAGAAATGCTTAAAGAAGATGCAGAGGACGACGGAAATGACGATTATCTAGAGCCATTAGAACGCATTCATGGGGCGAGTAAACATTTGCTTAATTTGATCAACGATGTTTTAGATTTATCAAAAATTGAGGCAGGAAAAGTTGAGCTTTATAATGAAAACTTCTCATTGCCTGCTTTACTTGAGGAAGTCGCAGAGACTTCTAGAACTTTGGTAGAGCAAAAAAATAATCAATTATTGTTAAATATAGAGCCAGGGATTGCTTTCATAAACGCAGACGTTACACGCACGAAGCAAATTGTTCTGAACTTGATTTCTAATGCTGCGAAATTTTGTGAGAATGGAAATATATCAATAAACGTCAAATCTAAAAAAAGCTCTAAAAAAAGACTTATAGAGATTGATGTCAAAGACACCGGTATAGGTATGACAAAAGAGCAAATTGATAAGTTGTTTCATGCTTTTACTCAGGCCGATGCTTCTACCACTAGAAAGTATGGAGGAACGGGTTTAGGTCTTACTATTGTGCAGAACCTTGCAAGGTTGATGGGTGGAGACGTTTCGGTGAATAGTAAATTAGGTAAAGGAACAACGTTTAAAGTTACCATTCAGGATATCGAAGTTGAGAAAACTTCTGGTGTTGATGCTGAGGACCTAGAGAGCCTTAACCGGCAGGCTGCTTTAGTATCTAAGAAAGACGGGAAAAGCACAATTTTGGTAATTGATGATGATCCAACAATCAGAGACCTCATGACAAGACACTTGGAAAAGAATAATTTCAGTGTACTACAGGCTCTCGACGGTGCACAGGGTATTAAGATGGCAAGAGAATATAAGCCTGATGCAATTACCTTGGATATTTTGATGCCTGAAATGGATGGATGGTCCGTATTGCGTACTTTGAAAGCTGACAAACAGGTTTCTGATATTCCTGTTGTGATGGCATCCATAATTGATGAGAAGAAAAAAGGATTTTCATTGGGCGCTGCTGATTATTTATCTAAACCGGTAGAAAGGGATAGATTGATTGGATCAATAAGCAAATTATTAGGTGGTAAAGCAGGAAAAGTTGTTTTAATAGTAGAGGACAATGATGATTTGCGCTTCACGGTAAGAGAAGCACTTACAAGTGCAGAATATATTGTGTTAGAAGCAAGTAATGGGCAAGAAGCTCTGGATGTTTTAAATAATAAGGATACCCAAACTCCAGATTTAATCTTATTAGATTTGATGATGCCAAAAATGAATGGGTTTGAGTTCTTGGAGGCTTATCGGAAAGACTTTGAAAATCAGGCTCCGGTAGTGGTAATAACAGGAGCAGATTTAGATGAAGAAGATAAAAAGTTTTTGTCATCTGAAACTAGCAGGGTTTTAGAAAAGTCTTCTATGAGTGATACTGGAATAGCTGATCATTTGGTTAAAACAATTGAGTCAGTGGCTGGAGTAGCCAAATGACAAAGATCTTATATGTAGAGGATAATCCTGATAATGTTTATATGCTTACTCGTCGGCTTAAGAAAAAAGGTTTCGAGCTAATTATTGCTGGCGATGGCCAGGAAGGAATTGATAAGGCTATAAAAGAAAGCCCAGACCTTATTTTAATGGACTTAAGTTTGCCAACTATGGATGGTTGGACCGCTACGGCCGAAATAAAAAAGATTGAAGAGGTCAAAGATATTCCGATAATTGCATTATCTGCTCATGCAATGCCCGAGCATCGTGATAGAGCTATTAAAGCTGGATGCAGTGACTATGATACAAAGCCGGTAGATATCAAAAGGCTTCTTAGTAAAATGGGGCAATATATAGAGTTGCCAGAATAAAATGAATTCATTAAATCAAAAAATACTTATTGTTGATGATATTGAGGATAATAGGTTCACACTTGAAAGAAGATTATCTAGAAACGGCTATACCGCTATAAGTCAAGCTGACTGTGGGAAAAAGGCTCTAGAATTAGTTAAAGAAGAAAGTTTTGACCTGATATTACTCGATTTGATGATGCCAGATATTAGTGGCCTTGATGTGTTGAAAACGCTTAAAGCTGATCCCAAAAATAGAGGTATACCTGTTGTAATGGTTACAGCGGCAGATGAGATAGAGACAACGGCAGAGTGTATTAGTAATGGTGCTGAGGATTACATAACAAAACCAATTAATGCTACTTTGCTAAAAGCAAGAGTCACTGCTTGCCTAGAAAAGAAAAGATTTAGAGATAGTGAGGAGCACTATTTAAGTAAAGTTGAAGCTGATAAAAAAAGAACGCAATCATTCTTGAAGCAGATATTGCCAGAAAAAATAGCTGAAGAACTTAACTCATCGGGGCTAGTAAGACCAAGAAAATACGAGGATATAGCAATACTTGTTTGTGATTTAGTTGGTTTCACCGCTTTCTGCGAGTCTAACCCTCCAGAGAATGTGGTGGAAAATCTTCAAGAAATTTTTGAAAAGTTTGAAAGTGAAATCGAGAATTTTGGACTTGAAAAAATTAAAACTGTAGGAGATGCCATATTGGCAACTGGAGGGTTAACCAGAAGTTTAGAGAACCAAGTGCTTTCAGCATCGAAGTGCGCAATAAATTTGAAAAAAATAGCAATTGAGTCGGATCCTAATTGGGCAATCCATATAGGTATTCATTCCGGACCATTAGTGGCGGGACTAATAGGAAAAAAGAGTTTTCAGTTTGATGTTCTAGGTGGTAATGTGAATACAGCATTTAATATATGTGATAGAACGGAACCTAATGAGATTTTGATCTCTAATGAGGCATGGATGTCAGTGAGAAGCGAAGTTGAGGTCCAATCAAAAGGGTTAATGAAACTTAAAAGTGATAACCAGATAGAGGTTTTAGAACTTCTCAGTATAAATAATTAAAGGAGATGAAAATGGCGGTATCAATGCAAGTGGCTTATCCGATCAATGATGATACAAACTTCGACCTCGACTACTATATAAAAGATCATTTAGCTATTATTAAAGAAAACTGGTCAGAGCATATACAGCAAATGATTGTTACAAAAGGGACATCAGGAGGTAAGGATGTTCCTTCCCCCTATTATGCAATTGCCACTGTAATTTTTGAAAACGCGGAAGAAATGAGAGCTGCAATGAAAAAGGGAGGCCCAGTATTCAAAGATATTGGCAACTACTACAATACCAATCCAATCATGATGTTGGGTGAAGTTGTTGAATAATATCCTATTATTTTCCTAATTGGGCTCTCCTATTAATCTTAAATGTTAATCTTGTAGATACTCTTTAGAGCCCTTGCTTTTATCTCTGATCTGCTGAAACCTATATCGGATAAGTCTCTGTTAGACATCTTTTCAAGTTCTCTAATGGTCCTTAGATACTCTCTTCGTTTTTTTACTCTGTCTAATGTTGCGAAGTAACTTCCAATGAATATTTGGCTTACTTTCTCCATAAATGTAAGATTAGTTGTTGTTATTTTTGTTACTGCCATCTTGACCTCCTAAATTAGTTTAACGATGAACTATATGTTTTCGATACAACTTATATATTTAGTTTAAGGTTAAACTACTAATGATATTTCTAGAAGGCACCTATCGAATAAATGCATAGCCAAAAGTTAAATAGTGATTTGTTTTATCAAAATGTTAATATTTTCAAAAACTAATATTTGAGAAGGTAAATGACTAACATTGCAGAACTAAAAGAAAAAGCAAAGGTAGGATGGGCATCATTCATTTCTTTTGAGGCATTAACAAGTACAGCAGCACCAAAGCTTGTGCAATTCAGTGGAACAAGACAAGGAATGAGATTATTGGATGTAGCTTGTGGCACGGGAGTAGTTGCTTTGACGGCATCAAGACTAGGAGTGGAAGCTCAGGGTATCGATCTCACTCCAGAGCTAATCAACAGGGCAAATGAAAATGCAAAAATAATGAAACTTAAGGCAAAATTTGTTGAAGGTGATGCAGAGTTTTTACCCTACAGAGAAAATGAGTTTGATATTGTCCTTAGCCAATATGGCCATATGTTTGCTCCAAGACCGTCAATTGTCGTAAAGGAATTAGCAAGGGTCTTGAAACCAGGGGGTATTTTGGCATTTTCTACATGGCCAAAGGAGTTATTTATGGGTAAGTTTTTTAAGCTTATTGAGAGTTTTTCACAAACTCTTCCCCCTGAAGTTGCTTCTCCAGTTTTGTGGGGAGATATGGAAGTCATAGAGGACAGGTTAAGAGATCATTTTGATCATATTGAATTTGCAAGAGATACCATGTTTGCGCCAACTATGAGTCCAGCACATATGCTCAAATTATTCGAAAAAAATGCTGGTCCATTAGGCAATCTGGTGAAAGCCCTGGCTGATGATCCAACTAAATTAAGCAATCTCCGTAATTCAGCGCTCGTATTAATTGAAAAGTTTTTTTCGAACAATTTTCTTCGGCAAGATTTTTTAATGACGAGATGTGTAAAGAAGATCTAGATATTTCTGAAAAGAATTATCTCTTTCTCATTCTAGGGTCGAGTGCATCTCTAAGTCCATCACCGAGATAATTGATGCTTAACACTGTCAGTGATATTGCGAGGCCTGGCCAAAAAACTCTCTCTGGAAATTGTTGCAAGTAATCAACAGCATCATTTAATAGGCGTCCCCACGTTGGAAAGTCAGGAGGAAATCCTAAGCCTAAAAAGGACAGTGCACTTTCCGTTATAATGCCATTAGCAATGCCGAGGGTAGCTGACACCATTATAGGTGATAAGACGTTTGGCATTATATGCCTTAAAATAATCAAAGTATCTGAAGTACCACTTGCTTTTGCGGCAAGGACAAATTCTCTTTCTTTAAGTGCTAGAACATCAGCACGCACAATTCTGGCGGTAGGCATCCAGCTAGTGATTCCAATAGAAACAACAATCAATACAAACATACCCCTTTCTGGTCCATATGCCTCGCTGAGAGGTTCTCTGAATAAAAGCATCATTACCAGAAGTAATGGAAGTAAAGGTAAAGACAGAAATAAATCCGTAAATCTCATAAGAACTCCATCTAGTCTTTTATAGAAACCAGCTGTAACCCCTATAAAACTTCCAAAAAATAATGACAATGCCATTGCTGCTAATCCAACCGCAATCGATGTACGTCCTCCAGCCATCATCCTTGCCAATGTATCTCTACCTAACTGGTCGGTTCCAAAGGGATGCAAAAGACTTGGACCTTGGTTCCGAGATCGAATATCAATTTGATTTGCATCAAACGGCCATATAAATGGTCCTACCATTACTAGTAAAACAATAGAAAAGAAAATTATTGCACCCAAAAGAGCGCCTTTATGGCTCTTGAACTGATCCCAAACATCTTTAATCTTGCTACGTGGCTTTGCAGTAATATTGAGATTATCAGTCATAGCGTATCCTTGGATCAAGTATTCCATAAATTATGTCGGCTAATAAGTTAAATAGTACTATCAATACAGCAAACATAAATGTAATCGTTTGTACAGTTGGTAGGTCGTTAGCATAAATTGCTCCAATTAATTGCTGACCGATCCCATTTACCTTAAATACCTGTTCCGTAATTATTGCACCCCCAAAGATTGCGGGAACATTTAAAGCGATCACTGTAATTACAGGGATCATTGAATTTCTCAATACATGGATCATAACAACAGTCCACTCACTTAAACCCTTTGCTCTCGCAGTTCTGACATAGTCTTGATTTAAATTATCGAGCATTGTCGCGCGCATAAATCTATTTATCATTGCCGTTGTTTGGAGTGCCAGCACCATCACAGGCATGACCATCTGTTTCAATTGGATCTTGAAGGTCTCCCAATCGACTACAGTATGCGTAGTATCATAAATCGAGGGTAACCATCCTAATTGCACTGAAAAAATTACAATCACAAATACTCCAGTGAAAAATGGTGGAACTGAGTACCCTATCATAGTGACAAAAGTACCAACCTGATCAAAAACTGAGTATTGCTTATAGGCAGAATAAATACCGATCGGAATAGCTATCAAAATACCTACTACATAAGACATACCTACAACCCAAAGCGTTTGGGGCATTCTCTGAACAATTATATCCATTACGGGACTTCTTGTTTGCCAGCTTATCACGCGTAATTTGCCCTCAGAGAAACTTGTATTAAACATATAATCGATAAATACTTGTGGCTCTATCCAGAAGAGCTGTATTAACCATTTTAAAAACTGGACATATAAAGGTTGTCCTAAACCGAGGGCTTCCCTCATTTTTTGTTTGACTTCTGGAGGAACTGTCAACGGTACTTGAGCCATTGGGTCGTTTGGCGCAAGATTTAATAAAAGAAAAATGACCAAGCTAATAAAAATTAGAGTAGGTATTGAAATCAATAAGCGTCGAGCGATGTAGGTAAGCATCTAAAAGGCTATAAAAAATTAAAAGAAGGCGCAACTAGTTAAAGTTGCGCCTTTCATAGGTTATTTAATACGATACCAGTCGGCAACATTCCAGAGCTCTGAGTCCCATGTGTTCAACACAACTCCACCAAGAGATTTGGCGTGAGCTGAAACTCTTCCTCTATGTACCAAAGGAACGATTGTGTAGCTATCTTTGGTAAGCATGTTGTTTAACTGAATACCAATTTCACCACGCTTTTTCAGGTCTCCGGTAGCGGACAGCTTATCTAAAAGCGCGTCATAAGCTGGGTCACAATATCTATTGATATTCGCACCCTGCCACTGGCTTTCTGGCTTAGGTTCATTGCCACATCTGTAAGCTGATAAATAAGCTTGTGGATCGGTACCATCGAATGTATTTGCATACATTTCTACGTCAGCATAGAACTTCTGGTATGTGTCAGGAGATCCTGGGTCTCCACCAAAGAAAACAGAAGCATTAAGATTTCTTAATTCTGTTTCAACACCTATTTGCTGCCACCACTCTTTAATTAGAGCTTGGAAGTCTTGTCTAACAGCATTAGTAGATGTTTGATATAGAATAGATAATTTCACGCCATCTTTGGCTCTTATACCGTCAGATCCTTTTTTCCATCCTGCTTTTTCTAACAACGCATTCGCTCCAGCAATGTCTTGCTTAAGGCAATGCGTGTTTTTAGCGGCATAAAGGTCAGGTGCTGGAACTAGGTCACAAGTTACATCGCCCGCTTTTCCATAACCAATCTCTACAAGCAAAGGTCTATCGATAGCCATAGATAAAGCTTTTCTCACGTTTATATCAGTTAGGAAAGGATGAGGTGCTTTTCGAGTTGACCTTGTATCGGCGTCAAGAGAGGGTGATGGATCTGTCATATTCATTTCCAATCTTTCCACTAGAGGTCCGAAACCAGCAATAGCAACACCTTTACCGGCTTTTTCCATATTTGCAATAACTTCAGGTGCTAGTTGCAGATTCCATGCATAATCGAATTCACCTGTTTCAAGCACTGATCTACCTGCTGCTGTTGCGTCTCCGCCACCTTTAAAAGTAACAGTTGCAAAAGCCGGTTTGCTTGGATCTCTGTAGTTATCATTAGCTTTCATTTGAATAACGTCATTAGGCTTGAATTCTGTCACAACAAAAGGTCCCGTGCCGATTGGTCCAAAGTTTTCTGCGGTACAGTTTGGAGCTTTAGCTCCCATGCAGTTTGCAAATTGCTTTTTCTGTAGAATTGGCGTTTGACCACCCACGAATGGACCGTAAGGATTTGGCTTTGATGCTGAGAAGCTTACCACAATGGTTCTATCGTCTGGCGTTGCGATATCAGTTACACCATCAAATTTCTCCAGCTGTGCACATCCACCATCTGGATCCATGCAATACTCACCAGTGAATTTTACGTCAGCTGATGTTACCGCTGATCCATCTGACCATTTAAGCCCACTTTTCAGTTTCCACGTGATTGACTTAAGATCAGCACTCACACCACCGTTCGCAACAGTAGGTATTTCTTCTGCTAAAAATGGCACAAGTGCTCCTGTTTCGTTATATCTAGCCAATGGCTCAATAATCATTGAAGATGATTCGATGTCTTTAGTACCACCTGATAGATATGGATTTAATATAGAAGGAGCTTGCCAATAGATAATGCTGACATTTCCATCAGAACCCCTTCCTGCGAAACTAGCTGTGGCGATAAGAGCCGCTGCTAACCCCACAAATAAAGATTTTATAAGCATATAATTTCTCCCAAGTTAAAGGTCCAAAAATCAGCTTTAAACTCAGGAAACTG
>CACLZW010000022.1 GCA_902611475.1 uncultured Alphaproteobacteria bacterium | reverse complement strand
AATTATCTTACACGGGTGTTTTTGACTTTAATATTCCTGAAGCAAGAAAGTGGCTGCATCCGGTTGGGTTCTGTGCTCTTGGTAACGCCCTGCCAAACGCGATAGGAGCAAAGATGGCACTGCCTACGACACCCGTAGCCGTTTTAGTTGGGGACGGAGGATTTATGTTTTCTATGCCAGAGCTTCTTGCCGCAAAAGAACAAAATTTATCTCTTCCAATTATCATATGGGAGAATGGGGGTTATAAACAGATCCAAGATGATATGGGAGTAAAGAAAATTAATCGAGTAGGGGTAGAGGGACTTAATCCTGACTTTGTTAAGCTCGCTGAGGCCTGCCATTGCACTTCAGTTTATGCCGACAATGAGCAACTATTTGTAGAGTCTTTCAAAAAAGCTCTATTAAATAACAGTCCAACTATAATTGTTGTAAAAGAGAATTATGATTGGCTAGAATAAGAACAAAATTAAACAAAGTGACGCAGTAGTAACAGATAAGAAACAATGAAACGTAAAAATAGCCCCTGTATAGATGTATGCCAGTTTTCTGGGAAAAACGGTTGGTGCAAAGGCTGTGGGCGAACCCGTGAGGAGGCAAGGAAATGGAGATCTATGAAACCCTTTGCTAAGACCGCGGTGCTCAGAGATCTTACAAGAAGAATTGCTATTATAAAGCGTGAAGATTAATCCCAGTATTTTGTTCTATTAGTGCTTACTCGTAAGTCAAAAACTTAAAGGCAACTTGTGAACTATTTGTATCAATGACGACATTTGAAACAAAGGGTCTGCGGCACCATACAATAATCAATAATTGGTGCCGCTTTAGTTGAGTGAAGTTAGAAGCATCGGGCGAGATTAGTTGCCAAATTTCTAATAAGTTGTTCGTACAATTCAGGCCCAGGCTTTAATTTGACACCTAATGGGTCAATAACTGTCGTATTTGAATTTGTTTCCTCAATAACAGCTTTTACAAGCCCTTTTTTGTACTGAGGTTCTGCCAAAACGCATTCAATACCTTCATTGACAACTCTTTTTCTAACCTTTGCCAACCTCGCTGGACTTGGGTCTGAGGCATCTCCAAGCGAAATTGCACCAGATGCACTGATATCAAAATCGTTTTCGAAATACTGATAAGCATCATGAAAAACGACGAATTTCTTGTCTTTTATTGGATCTAAAATCGTTTTAACTTCGACTATAAGATTATCCAAGTTTTCTATGGCCGTTTTTGCATTTGAAAAATATATTTTTGCATTTTGTGGATCTGCTTCAGACATTTTTGCCGCTATGACATTTAACCAAACTTTTGCAATATTTGGTGATAACCATGCATGTGGGTCGTGCGCGCCGTGATCATGGTCTTGATGCCTATCGTGACTTGCGTGATCATGATGATCACCATCTGGTTCTTGTAAAATCGGTTCTATATCAGTGCCTGAGGCATCTTTTAGGAAGTGCTCATCCGTTTCAAACTCAAAAGGCATATGCTCGGTAAAAAAGGTATACTTCCCACTCTGCTTTATCTTAATTTTAAAAACAGTCTTATTTTTATTACTGTCAAAGTTGAGGGAGAATGACTTTTCTTGCGCAACTAGTTGTTCATTATGTTTCTTTGTTTCAAATGAACTTGACTCTAAAAGTGCTTCAGCCTTTTCCTCAACAGCCTCAATATCAGAAGCTTTGAGGATAACCATTTTCATTGCTAAATCAGCATAGCTATCATCGACCTTTGAGAATGACCAATTGTATGTTCCTTTTGCAAGCTCAAATACGCCAGCCCATTCAAAGGAATGGCCTTCATGTTCTCCATGTGCCTTATGACTACCTTTCTCATGATCATCATGATCGTCATGCTCACTATGATCATGCGCCTCAAAAAGCGCGCCCTCTCGGAAATCAAGCAACTCTATGCCGTTTACGTCTAAAAGTGTAGTCACCGACGCATTTGAAGCAAGACTAGACAAGCCCTTCTCCAACCAAGGGGTCAAATCTTTTCCTACCCAAAAAATAAGATTTGCGTTTTCTAATGACTCTGCGTTTGATGGCTTTAATTGGTAAGCGTGTGGAGATGCTTCAGCGGGAATTATGAGATCGGGGTTACCGACTCCAGTCATTACTTTTGATACCAAAGAATGTACAGGAGCGATATCAACGGAGACTTTTGGGGCGTCGGCTATCCCCATACTTGTAATTAATACGAAGGCAGAAGCAATTAAAACAAATTTGTTGGACATTAAGGTTTCCATGTATTAGTTAAATATAGTAATGTTATTACGTAACATTGTTATGTTATAACATTACATATAGTACTGCAGAATTTAAAAGGCAATAGTTAAATAACTATGATAAAAATATAAGCTCAAATCACAGTATGTCATCATTTAAAAAACATGATCATCGCATTTGTAGCGACCGATATAAGGCATCAATTGAAAAATACTGTCATCAAAACAATTTAGAACTCACTCCCCTTAGACAGAAAGTGTTTGAGATATTGATCCGAGGTCATAAACCGCTAGGAGCATACGAGATTCTTGATGTTTTAAGTAAAGAAGGGTTTTCTTCGTCGCCTCCCATTGCCTATAGGGTCTTAGATTTTTTAATTGAAAATGGACTTGTTCACAAGGTTCAAGGGTTGAATTCATTTATTGCCTGTGCTTATGCTGGCTGCGCCCATATTCCTGCATTTGTTATTTGTCGAAAATGTGACAACGTAGCGGAAATACGAGGCGAAGAAAACATCCCAAAAGCTTCCAGTTCAAGACTAGACTTCAAAATTGAAAATACAATGATTGAAATATCGGGTGTCTGTTCAATGTGTAGTGATGCAGGTGTTGCATAATGTTTATTGGGAGTTCAAAACCGAAAACGGACCTAACAAAAGTTCGGAAAATTAAAGAGGCTTTAGGTGAGAACCTTTCAATACAAAATAATGCAACCATAACAGTAACAGAACTAACATGTTTAGAAGAGGGATGTCCTCCAGTTGAAACTGTAGTGGCTTTATTAAAAGCTGGGTCTGATCCATTACAGCACAAAATTCATAAACCAGCGGCTGAATTCAAAGCTGCTGACTTGACTGAAATTGCAATTCGATGGGGATACCCCGTCAAACCAGATTTGTTTGAACAATTTGATAAGGAGAAATAAATGAACACACCACAAAAAGTACCCGTAACAATCCTAACAGGATTTCTAGGATCAGGGAAGACCACACTTCTAAATCGGATATTAAGTGAGGAACATGGAAAAAGAATCGCAGTTATTGAAAATGAGTATGGTGAAGTCGGGATTGATCAGGCTTTGGTGATAGACGCCGAAGAAGAAATTTTTGAGATGTCAAATGGATGTATTTGCTGCACCGTTAGAGGTGACTTAATACGAGTTTTAAGTAATTTAATGAAGCGCCGAGATAAGTTCGACTATGTTTTGGTAGAAACAACAGGACTTGCAGATCCAGGACCTGTGGCGCAAACATTTTTTATGGATGAGGATATCAGTTCCGAGTATGCGCTCGATGGCATAGTCACCTTAGTTGATGCGTTTCATATAGACCAGCAATTGGGTCGTAGTGATGAAAGTACCGAACAAATCGCTTTTGCTGATGTGGTCGTGTTAAATAAAACCGACTTAGCAAGTAGTGATAGCCTTGATGAAATTGAAACGCGCATACGTGAAATGAACAGAATGACAAAAATTGTCAGAGCCGAAAATGCGGACGTACCCGTTGATACGGTTCTAAATTTAAGCGCCTTTAATTTGGATCAAGCACTAGAACGTCGTCCGACGTTTCTTGAGCCGGAGTATCCATTTGAATGGACAGGCGTATATTTAGTTGAACCCGGAAATTATAAAGTACAATTTGACGAAGGCCCCGACCCTTCAATGTCCCTAGTTATTACGACAGATCAGGGATCGGATGATTCTGATTTAAGAGACAACGCCGAAAAATGTGTTCGATACTATGCTGAAGACGGGAAAAGTATACTGCCTGATGAAACTATACCAATGAATACACATGTGGAATTAAACCTCGCATCAGGTGGCAGTAAATCTTTCGATATAATTATCGACAAACCAATGCAAATAGGCCTTTACGCACAACATACGGCAGAAGAATTTAATATAAAAATAATCACAAGGGACGAAGATGTAGTTGTTTCAGCTGTTGTTGAAAGAACCTGGGTTGCTCAGCATGAACATGATGATGAGGTTGGTTCTATCGCGATAGAGAAAGATGGTGATGTGGATCAAGAGAAGTTAAACAAATGGCTTTCTAAAGTATTAGGAGAAAAAGGTATTGATATTTTTAGAATGAAAGGGTTTTTAAGTATTTCTGGTGACTCCCGTCGTTTTGTCTTTCAGGGAGTGCACATGCTTTTTGATGCAAAGCCTGATAGGTCATGGGATGATATGCCGCGAAGAAATCAACTTGTATTTATTGGCAGAAATCTTGATGAAGACGAAATGCGTAAAGGGTTCGAGGAGTGTCTAGTGTGAATGCCCAGTCTTTAGGTTCTTTACGAACTGGATGGTCTGCTACCTTAGACGATTGTGCTATATCTGGAGGATGGACTTCAGAGGGCAACGAGTTTGCGGTTGTTGATGCTGCTGGAAGCGTATCGGTATTCGATGGAAAACGTGGTGATCTTATTTGGACAAAAAAACAGGTGCATGATGGTGGAGCTCTTGCTACATCTGTTCATCCAAGCAAAAGTAAATTTGCAACCACAGGCCAAGATGGTCGTCTCATTATTTGGAATTTATTGGAACCTGATACAGAGAAAGTAATAGATATTGGGAAGGGATGGGCTGAAAACGTAAGTTGGTCACCAGATGGCAATCTTATTGCGACTTCGCTTTCGAAAACCGTTTATGTATATTCTGCAGCGGGTGAAGAAGTTTGGCGAACAAGTGATCATCAAAGTACTGTGAGTACTATTGCTTGGACGAATAAAGGGGAATTAGCCACAGCTTGCTATGGACAGGTACAGTTCCTTGATGGTGTCAGTGGTAATTTGATTCAGAAGTTAGAATGGAAAGGGTCCCTCGTCTCGATAGCTCTGAGCAGTGATAGCGATATTGTGGCTTGTGGTAGCCAAGATAATTCTGTTCACTTTTGGCGCCGTTCTTCAGGCAATGATTCAAAAATGTCGGGTTATCCTTTTAAGCCATCTGCACTATCATTTAATAATAAGGGAACATTGTTGGCAACAGGTGGTAGTGAAGCAGCCACAGTTTGGAATTTTGAAGGAGATGGCCCAGAGGGCACAAGTCCCCTGGAGTTAGACTACCATGCCGATGCTATTACATCTCTTTTATTCTCTAATCATAGCAACAGACTCATATCAGGATGTAGAAATGGGACAGTTGTTTTATGGGAAATCAAGCCCAACAACACTGAAGCAAAATTAGGCGTTGGTCAGGTTGCTGACACTGTCGCTGAGTTGTATTGGCGGCCTGATGACAGAGCAGTTGCAGCTCTAGACAGACAAGGCGGTGTTACCGTATGGCGAATTTAACTTAAAATTCAAATGTTGAACCTCTTTACAAGAACGCTTATTTCCAATAAGGGTTAGTAAACAAAATAAGAGCACACAAACTTGCCAGGCAACAACCTTTACATGAGCCAGAGCTATTTTTTGGATCGTAGCTCTCCTCCCCACATTTCTACTCTCGCCATTCTAGCTGGGGTATCGGCAATGAATATGAGTATATTCCTGCCTAGTTTACCGAGTATGGCTAAAGACTTTGATGTAGATTACGGAACTATGCAAATCTTTATTTCTGGATACTTTTTGTCGTTAGCTTTTTTTCAACTAATTATAGGCCCAGTATCAGATAGGATTGGAAGAAAGCCAACGATGATAGCGGCGTTTCTTTTATTTACAGCGTCAACGTTAATTTGTGAAATAACCACAAATTTTTATTTGTTTTTGTTCTTTAGAATGCTTCAAGCTGGCGTTGCCGCTGGCTTCGTTTTAGGACGAGCAGTTATAAGAGATATTGTGCCAATGGAACATGCAGCTTCTATGATTGGCTACGTAACGATGGCTATGACAATAATGCCGATGTTAGCTCCTGCTCTAGGTGGGATTTTGGAAGAACAACTAAATTGGCGTTATAGTTTGAGATTGATGTATTTAATGGGAATTATTTCTCTACTACTGATTTGGTTAGATCAGAAAGAAACCCTCAACAAAAATGAGATATCGAAGGCAAAATTGAGGGACGATTATAAAGAGTTGTTTTTAAAAAAAGATTTTTGGTTCTATGTTTTTGTAATGGGTTTTTCAGTAGGGTCTTATTTTAGCTTTTTGACCGGAGCACCAGTAATATCAGCAGAATATTTTGAGTTAGCACCATCCGTTCAGGGGTACTTGTTTGCTATATTGGGGCTTGGATTTTTCTTAGGAAATTTTCTTACGGGTCGCTATGCTATGAAAATAGGACCAAACAGGTTTATGCTTTGGGGCTGTTTTGTTGCGCTCACAGGGCCGGCATTACAAACTCTTATTTATTTAAATTTTTCCTTTGGCCCACTTAGTTTTTTTACTCCGATGTTCTTGGTTGGCTTAGGTCAAGGCCTTATAGTTCCAAATGCTGCAGCAGGAATTGTTTCCATAAATCCGAAATTGGCAGGTAGTGCTTCTGGCTTAGGTGCAACCATACAGGTTATGATTGGGGGTATCTTGGCATATGCAACAGGTTACATAATCGCGGCCTTTGTTTCGCCTCTACCGTTGATTGGTATTTTATTTTTTACAATTTTGGTAACATTATTTTTCTCATTTAAATTGCAAAAAAGCAGTATTGTCTAAATTGGGAAGCCCGATTTTTCACAAAACTTTCAACGCCCTTTTTAAAATTATAAACACTCCCAAAATATTTTTCATTAAGGTAATAAATCGCTGGCTTTTAGTGAATATTGGGTGATCGAGTAAATTAATTGAATGCAAAACAAAAACTGAGTGATGTTACACAGAGGTTTATTTGGATGCTAAAATACTTTCAATTAAAACTTGAACCCTTAGGGCTTCATCTACAGTAGCTAGTTTGTTTGGATGACCATTATACGCTTTTTCTAAATCGTCTAATTGAGCTTTGAGACTTACGGCACGAGGGTCCTTTGGCTCTTCTCTTAAAGGAATGAATTCCATACCATTACTTTCGCTGTCTTTGTAAAATTCAGAAATCCTTCGACTTTTTGCTGTACCACGTACAGTCATCTCCTGTCTATCCGGTTGGGTTCCTCCAACGCTTGCCAAAATGTTTACACATTTGCTATCTCTAGTTTCAAGCCGTGCAAGTACATCTGTCTCGCATAGTAACTTGTCTTTGGGGTAAATAACCTTGGCCCACTTCAATTCTAGTAACCCTAGCACCCTTTCAGAAAAAAATATAAAGTGAGATATCACTTCTCTAGTCATTCCGCCTTCTTTATTAAATCTAAGCCAATCTGCTTCTTTTTGCCATTCTCTTGGCCACTTTGGATAAGTAACAATAATGTCAACTCCAATCATTTCTCCTAACTCACCATCGGACTTGGCTTTGATCAAATCATTTAATGCAGGGCCAGCCGCCTGTGTAAAGTTTACTGCTAATGGAACATTGAAGCGTTTAAGTTTATCGATAAGTGACTTGCTGTGATCAGTGTCTATACCTAGTGGTTTTTCCAAAAAAAGAGCTTTACCTTTTTGTGCAGTTCTTAAGGCATATGCTTCTCGTACCTTTGGTGGACAAGCAAGGTAAACGAGATCTGCGGCATCAATTGCTTCTTCCGGACTACCCATGATTTTAGCCTCACTATCAATTTCGATAGCTTTATAGCATGCAGTTTTATCTGGATCCCAAAGATAGCTAGGTTCATATTTTTCGTGGATTCGCATATGCTGAAGCATTCTTCGTCCCATGATACCCAAGCCGATAATTGCTACTTTTATAGCCAAATATTTTACTTCCAATTTTTTTATTTTGAAAATAGAGGGCGGTTGGAATTTATGGCCTACCGCCCTCAGCAAAAACTATTTTCTAGTTAGTTCTTTCCAATTACCGTCAACAATTTGAGAAATAATTAAGCCCTCAGTACTCACATGGTCATTTTTTCCAAATTTAACCGGCAAATCCATGAAGACATCTTTATATTCTAGACTTTCCACAGCTTTCTGAAAAGTAGAGTGGTTCAAGTCTCTACCAGCCTTTTCTAGCGCTCGTACGAGCATTTCAGCATAAACTCTACCTAAAAGAGCTCCAGTTGGTGGCAGTTTCGTATTAAACTCTTTATTATACTCTGTGAACCAAGTCGCTACCTCTTTGTTTCCCATTCTGGAAAGCATATCACTCCAACCGGCTGCAACCATAAATCCTTCGGTAATTCCCCCTGGAACTTTTGCTAAAACCGTATGCATAGAAGCAGAAGAGCCTATAAGTTGAATATCATTCAATCCCATTTTCTTAGCAGTTCCTAAAACCTTAATCTGCTGTTTAAGCCCTAAAGCAAGAGAAATTACTTCACAACCAGCAGCTTTTAATTTAGATAAAGCTCCAACAAAGTCTTCTTCGTCAGGTCTGTGAGCGGTCTGAGTAATAAATTCCCCGCCAGCTGCATCTGCCCCAGCTTTAGAGCCAGCTGATATTTCTTTCCCAAAGTCAATCGGCAAGATCATTGCGCAGACCTTCTTTTTCCCGGTAGTTTCACTTACATGCTGCACTAATGTTTTCATCTCAGTAAAATAACCAGCACCTCCAGCATATCTCAGATCACTGTAAGGATTAGCCATTGTTTCGGAACCTGATAGGGGCATCCAATTTATAACTTTTTTAGCCTCTAGTTGATCAAAAGTAGCTTTATTGATGTGTGTTCCCATTTGCATATACATTATAAAAATCTTATCTGAATTGATAAGTTTGTTCATATTTTGCATGGCTTTAGGAAGCTGGTAGCCATTATCCTCAACAATTAATTTCAAAGTTCTGCCGTGTATACCACCCTTTGCATTAATCTTATCAAAGTACTGCTTTGTAGCGGACATTCCCGGTGCTCCAAACCCTGCAAAAGGCCCTGACATATCTTGATTAGAGCCGATTATAATTTCAGTGTCGGTTATGCCTTGTTCTGCATAAGCATGGGCTCCAGCACCAAAAAGCATAACCACACTCAAGATTTTTAAAAATTTACTAAACATATTTCCTCCCTTTTTTATTTAATACATTGAGTTTATAAGGTCTTCATACTTAGTTTCGCAATAGCTTCTTCTAAGCTTCATTGTCGCCGTCATTTCGTCATCTTCAGCGGTCAATAACATGTCTATCAGCCTAAATTTTTTAACCTGTTCAACTCGCGCTAATTTTAGGTTAACTAAATCTACTTCTCCTGCAATCAATTTCTTTACTTCTGAAGCATTACATAATGAAGAAAAGTCGGAATACTGAATGCGATTTTGCTGAGCAAATTTTTCAACATTCTCCTGATCAATTAAAATAAGTGCGGTTAAATATTTTCTTTGGTCACCTATCACGATTGCATCTGATATATATTTTGAAAATTTGAGGTAGTTTTCAATTAAAGCAGGAGATATGTTTTTTCCTCCCGCTGTAATAATTATATCTTTAAGTCTGCCAGTAATGGATAAAAGTCCATCCTCTATTTTTCCCTTATCCCCAGTTTTAAAATAACCATCTTTTGTAAATGCTTCGGAAGTTCTCTTGTTATCTTTGTAATACCCTGCAAAAACTGCTGGAGATTTCCACTGAATTTCTCCTTCAGGAGATATCTTAACATTTGCATCTGGAACCCATGTACCAACTGTCCCAACCTTATTATTTTCTGGATCGTTCATGGTCATTACAGTTGCTGTTTCGGACATCCCATAGCCTTCGATTAGTGGAATTCCTAACGCATTAAACCATTTAACTAAATCTGGTGATATTGGCGCCGCTCCCGTCACTGCTCTTTTCACTCTATCAAAACCAATCATTCTTCTGAGATTTCTGAAAACAAAAAATTCGTACATAAAAAATTTTATATTCAAGACTATTGGTATTTTTTTATTTTTCATTTTGAGCTCAACCCGCTTTAGAGAGGTTTTGAGAGCACGCTCGTAAATGAATTTTGACAAGTTTGTAGCTTCAGAAAGAGCGATATTAAAATTACTATTTATTTTTTCATAAATTCTAGGCACCCCATAAAACAGAGTAGGGCTTATTTCCCTAATATCTTCAAAAACTGTCTCCATGCTTTCAGCAAAATTAATTGTGCTTTTGTCCGAGAGGGGCTTCATGCATGACGTAAGTCTCTCATAAACATGGCAAAGCGGAAGAAAGCAAAATAATTCATCGGTTTCATTACTTGGAAGATAAACTTTGCCAACCGATATTGCGTAAATCAAATTTTCATTTGTTAGCATTACCCCTTTGGGGTGTCCTGTGGTACCAGATGTATAAACCATTATTGCAACGTCGGATGCCTTGTTCTTTGATATTTCAGTCTCAAATAAGTCCGGCTTTTTCTTGAGTTCCTGTTCTCCTAATTTGTAAAGCTCATCAAGAAAAATTACTTTTTCGTGTTTGAAGTCAAATAAATCTTCTTTCTCAAAAACAATTGCTTTTTTAATTTTTGGACAATCAACTGCAATTGTTAGATATTTATCTAGCTGTTCATCGGTATCTAAAAATAAAAATGTGCTATCAGAATCTGTGAGTTGATATAGCAGCTGTTCAGATGAGTCTGTTGTATAAACACCTGTAGATACTCCACCTAAACACTGAACGGCAAAATCAGCATAAATCCACTCTTTGCAATCTTCAGCCAAAATCGAAGCTTTATCACCTCGTCTAAAGCCAAGTTTATTTAAGCCTAAACTAATGAGTCTGACATTATGATAAAAGTCATTCCAAGTATAAGATTTCCAAATCCCGAGCTCTTTTTCTCTGTGAACTACTTTTTCTTGTAATTGTTTGCACCTGTGAAGAAATAACGAACAAATTGTGTCCACTCCATCCATAAAAAATGGGCCCTTATCAAAATGAGTATTTATTTCTACCCCATCAATTATTTGGCTTCTCACATTATTCACGTTCACGTATTTATCTCCATGTCTTTCTGTTTTTCCAACGTCGTTGGGTCAATTGACTTTCTTCTTTTGCTCCAAGATAGAATTCTTGTATATCTTTTGAATTCTTTAAATCCGTTGAATTTCCATCTAGCACTATTCTTCCCAACTCCATCACATAGCCATAGTCTGCTAAGTCTAACGCAGCTTTAGCATTCTGCTCAACTAATAGTATTGTTAGATTTTGTTCTTTATTTAGTTTTCTTAAAATATTAAATATTTCCTTAACTAGTATAGGGCTTAATCCCAAACTTGGTTCGTCCAACAGCATTATGGATGGTCGAGACATTAACCCTCGACCTATCGCCAGCATTTGTTGTTCACCCCCCGAGAGCGTATTCGCTTGTTGAGCCAATCTACTTTTAAGAATCGGGAAGTAAGAGAAAACGACATCTAGGTCTTTACGTATGTCAGAATCATTTTTTCGCGTAAAAGCTCCCAAATTCAGGTTTTGTTCAACAGACAAAAGAGGAAAAATCTCTCTACCCTCAGGAACATGCGAAATACCTTTTTGGACAAGCTTATCCGTATCAAACCCCTGTATATTATCTTTATAATGTAAAATATTGCCTTTTTCAGGAAACATAACTCCAGAGATATTTTTTAACAATGTTGTTTTGCCTGCACCATTAGCGCCCAAAACAGTGACTATTTGACCTTGTTTAACCTTTAAAGAAACTCCTTTAAGCGCCATTATAGGCCCATAGTAACTCTCGATATTTTTTGTTTCCAACAAAGATGAACTAGATATTTCACTTTTATGTACCAATGTAAGCCTCAACCACTTTTCTATTTGCTTGGATTTCCTTTAATGAACCTATTGCGACTAAGTTGCCTTCTACCAGCGCTCCTACTCTGTCAGCAACTTTGCCTACCAAGTTTAAGTCATGTTCAACCATCAAAACCGTTATACCCATTATTTTCTTTATGTCTTCAATCCAAAACGCCAAATCTGTTGTCTCTTCAGCAGATAAACCTGAAGCAGGTTCATCTAGGAGCAAAAGATGTGGTTGCATTGTAAGAGCTCTTCCTAGTTCTACTACTTTGCGTGTGCCATATGACAATGCAGATATTTGCTTATCTCTAAATGGCTGTAAGTTCAGAAAGTCAATCACCTCTTCGACGATAATTCTTCTATCGATTTCTGCTTTTCTTACAGACGGAAGAAATAACATTTCCTGCAAAAAATTACTGGTTTTTGAGGAGTTTTGACCAACTAACAAATTTTGCAAAACTGTTGAGTTAGGGAACAGTTCTATATTTTGGAAGGTACGCGCCACACCAATTTTTGATAATTGATGAGGGTGTAGCTTATCTATAGATTTATTTTGATAGATGATTGATCCGTTTGACTGAGTATAATATCGGGAGATTATATTAAACATTGTTGATTTGCCTGCACCATTTGGCCCAATCAAAGCAAAAATTTCGCCTTCCTTAATACCTAATGACACTTGATCAACAGCTTTAATTCCTCCAAAGTTTAAAGAAATATTTTCAAGAGATAGGATCATCTCAGCCTTTCTGTTTTTAAATAACTCTTCTGTCTTTTGAACATATCTTTTCTGTAGAGAGGAAAGAGCTCGAAATATGTTCTGGTCTTCAACCAAGCACCATAAATACCTCTCGGTTCAAATAATATTACTAAGATTAGAATTAGGCTAAATATACCCGTTTCTATACCGGGAAATGCCATTAAGTTGATCGACGTTCCCTGAAAAATAAAATCTCTCAAAAAGGAAATTAATACTGGAAGTAAAGTGATGACAATAGCGCCAAAAAATGCTCCGTGAATAGAGCCAACGCCACCAACGACAATCATTAAAAGAATGGTTATGGACATTATTACATTAAACGTTTCATAATTAAACGCCGTTGCAAAATGACCGAAAAAAGCACCTGCTATTCCGGTAAAAAAACTGGACACACCAAAGGCTACTGCTTTTGTAAGCACAACATTAACTCCCATAGCGGACGCAGACACCTCACTATCTCGTATAGAGGCGAAGGCCCTTCCAATAGGTGTTCGCAAAATGTTTTTGTAAACTAAAACAAGCAGTATTGTCGTAAATAAAACTAGCCAGTAAAGATTTGCAATGTTTGAGTAACGACCAAAATTAATGCCGAAGATAACGATATCTGATGCAAACATACCATTTACTCCCCCAGTTAATGGCTCTGCTAATACGATTATGTCCTCTACTAAAACAGAGATTGCGAGAGTCAAAATTGCTAAATATATTCCGTGAAGTCTAGTAGTAGGTAATGCTATCAAGACGCCTAAAAGAGCAGATATTAGACCAGCAGCGGGCAGCGCAAAAATAAAAGGCAGACCCAATTTTGACTGCAAGATTACTACGCTGTATGCTCCTGTAGCCATAAAAGCAGAGTGCCCTAAGCTTACTTGACCGCTTTGGCCAACTAAAATCATTAGGCCCATTCCAGCAATAGCCCAAATGAGTGTTAGAGTAAGCTCTCCTATAAAATACTCATTTAGAAAAAACGGAAATAAAATTAAGACTATACAAAGCGCTGCATAACATAAACGATGAAACCTATCTTTGAACAAGTTGATGTCAGGGTCATATGATGTTTTAAATATGGTTCTCACTTTCTAGACCTTTTTGCTGTATGTCTGACTGAAAATCCCATGAGGCCTGAATATCAATACCATAACCAAAATAATGTATGGCATAAGGTGGCTATAACCCACGGGAAGAAATCGTACAGCGAATGGTTCAACTAATCCCACTACTAGACCGCCAACTAACGCTCCAGGGAGAGAGCCAAAGCCTCCAATAACAGCTGCAGCAAAAGCCTTTATACCTAAGAGACCTGTTATAGGGTCTACTGAACTTTTTGCAGAATAGAGAAAGCCCGCCACTCCAGCTAAAAGGCCAGCTATAATCCATGTTAAAGATTGCATTTTCTTTACCGGGATACCCATGTAGTAGGCTGCCAATTGATTTTGTGAAACTGCAACCATGGCTACCCCAATTTTTGTCTTGGCAAAAAAGTAGTAGAGCAATAATGTAAGAGCTATAGTGGTAACTATCACTAATACCTCTGATATGCTTATAACTAATTCGCCAAAATTATAATATGTCCCTATTAAAGCGCTTTCTAACGTTTGAGGGTCATAACCCCAAATAACTCCTGCAATAAACCGCAATCCAAACCCTATTGCAATTGTGAGTATAGCTATCGCAATTTGTGACTCTCCAGTAATGTGCGTTATGAAAATTTTCTCAATCAAAAAACCAATTAAGGCCATAAGAATAAGCATTAAAGGTATAGCGACGATAAATGAAAGGCCTAGGGCAGTTGAGCTCGTAAGAGATATTATTGAAAGAGAGCCAATCATCATCATATCGCCCTGGGCAAAATTTACAGCCTCGGTTGCTTTATAAATTAAAACGAAACCAAGTGCGATCAATCCGTAGATACAGCCGCTAGAAAGCCCACTAAAGATAAGCTGCAAAATTTCCAAACTAATTCCCCCTCAGGTGATTATCAAAGGTACATATTTATCTGTCAAAGGAAATATGCGTTATTATCTTTTTTATTTAAATGCGCTCTCCAAAGCAATTTCTACCATATCGCCAAAGCTACTCTCGCGATCTTTCGAACTTAAGGCTTTCCCTGTATGAAGATGGTCACTTATTGTAAGGATTGAAAGAGCCCTTCGTTTATGTCTCAAGGCAAGATTATATAATTCAGCTGTCTCCATTTCAACAGCAAGAATCCCATGTCTTGTTAATTCTTTATTTAGGTCTGATCTTTCGTCATAAAATGTGTCAGAGGAATATATCCCACCTACATGTGTTTTTATCTTTTTAGTCGTCGCGATCATTGTCGCGTTTTGTAATAAACCAAAATCTGCGCAAGGAGCAAAGTTTAGCTCCTTAAATATTGTAGTTGAAGGAGTTGAAACACTACTTGCTGTCATCGCAATTACTACGTCTCTGAGTTTTACTTTCTTTTGCATGCCTCCTGCTGATCCAATACGTATAAATGTTTTGGCGTTATAATTTCTTATTAGCTCATTTACATAAATAGAGAGTGAGGGCATTCCCATTCCCGAGCCATGAATTGTAACCTTATTTCTTTTCCAAGTCCCAGTATACCCTAGCATACCCCTGACAGTATTTACCTCGATTACATTTGATAGAAATTTATAAGCTGCCCATTTCGCTCTCAATGGATCTCCTGGCAGTAAAACAGTGTCAGCAATTTGATTTTTTTTTGCCCCTATGTGGATAGTCATGTGTCTTCTCTTTCAAAAAAAATAAAATGTCAAAAGGCAAGCTTACTAAAATTATTTTGTCCCAAAATAACAATAAAAGCTATCAAAGATGATAACATAATTTAAGATAATAGATGAGAATTGATTTTTGAAGAAAGTAGACTTCTGTGTCCGATAGAAATGGATTATTAAATTATAAAGACCTGAGCTTAGATGATCAGCAAAATGATTCTAAGTTAAAGCAAGTCTACAGAGAATGGGCATCGGCTTATGACTACGACAACGATCAAAAGCTTGGCACAGTTTCACAGCCAAAAAGTGTTAAACTTCTTCTGAGCAAGGTAAAAGATAAAGCAGTTAAAATAATAGATATTGGGTGTGGTACTGGATTAGTTGGAAAGCATCTACAGGCACAGGGATTTTATAATTTTGATGGTCTCGATATTTCCGATGAAATGTTACAAATAGCGCGTGAGAGGGGATATAAAAAATTATATTCAGGTAGTTTAAATAAAAAACTACCTGTAGCTGATAACTCTTATGATTGCGTAATGTGTATTGGTGTTTTTACACATGGCCATGTTTCTTCTAATGGATTTAGTGAGTTATGTAGAATTACAAAGCCTGGAGGTTATTTATGCTTTACCATTAATGAGGGGGTATTTCAAAAGTATGGATTTAAAGAAACTATAAATGAATTTGAAATCAATTTTAAGTGGAGTGTTATTTCTTTATTTAAGGATGATTATATGAAATTAGAAAACGTAAAGGGTTATTATTGCTTGGTGACTGTTAATTAGCATTACCTCAAAAGTCTAATCGTCGATTTGAGCTAACTTATCTAAGCCATTTCCACGCCAAAGGATTAAGGTTAGTAAAGGTTCTTCCAATATCTCCATAGCATGGCTCTCCCAGCTTTTATGAAATTGTGTATCATTGGCTTTTAAAACTTTTGTCATATTTTTAGTTTTAAATAGCGCCTTACCACCTAAAATGTAGTAAATCTCCTCTGCCTCGTGACTATGCCAATTGTATTTTAAGTATTCTCCCCAATAACAAACAAACCCTCTTATCGTATTATTGTAAAAATGACCATTAGGTCCAACTAGCTCAAAATAGCAGTGACGGTTTGCAAAATCTTCTCCTACCTCAGATATGGAATAAGTTTGACGCCAGTTTGCCTCATCAGCATATTTTTTAATGGCCTCGATCATAGGAAACGTCTCGTGGGAGCTTTTAAATTTTGTCGTGGTTATCGATGAGGATGCAAGAGTGATTGTTGGACCTAAATTATTATCTGTTAAATTAGTGTTAAATTGACAAAAATTCTTTAGTTCTCGATTACTATTGCAAAGCATGTGCGCATGTTGAAGTATTAAATGCATTTTTTAGATAATATTACGAAATTAAATTTCTTGTAACATTTAAAAAAATTTTAGGAGTTACAGGGATACATTAAAATAAATAGAAGTTGTATTAATCGTTCTAACTTTATACGCTTAGGTATAGATATTGAACTTGGAGATTATTAGATGAGTTTTAATTCAAAACCATACGCAGAGAAGAAAAAAATTACCATCAATAATAAGATAATGTCTTATATCGATGAAGGAGAAGGTGACGCCATTATTTTTCAGCATGGCAATCCTACGTCTTCTTATCTGTGGAGAAATATAATGCCTCATTTGGAGGGGCAGGGGCGGCTAATTGCCTGCGACTTGATTGGCATGGGAGACTCGGAAAAGCTGTCTGACTCAGGTCAGGATAGTTACAGTTATTTTGAACAACGCGACTTTCTTTTCGAATTATTTGAAAAGCTAAATATTGGAAATAATGTGATCTTCGTAATCCATGACTGGGGATCAGCTTTAGGATTTGATTGGTCTTATCAAAACCCTGAAAGGGTCCAGGGTATTGCGTATATGGAAGCAATTGTAAGGCCAGTTTCTTGGGAGGAATGGCCAGAAAATGCAACCAGAGTATTTCAAGGTTTTAGGTCTGATGCTGGAGAAAGTATGGTACTAGAAAAAAATATTTTTATTGAAAGAGTTCTACCTTCTACAATTATGCGCGAATTGACGGATGCTGAAATGGAAGAGTATAGGCGTCCATTTTTAATTTCAGGCGAAGACCGAAGGCCTACTTTATCTTGGCCACGACAAATACCGATTCAGGGAGAACCAAAAGAGGTAGTTGAAGTTGTTCAAGATTATAGTGAATGGCTGTCTTCGAGTGATTTACCAAAGCTATTTATTAACGCTGATCCAGGCTCCATACTCATCGGCAGTCAACGAGAGTTTTGTCGCTCATGGCCAAATCAAACAGAAGTGACAGTTAAGGGGCTCCATTTTTTGCAGGAAGATTCACCCGATGAAATTGGTATAGAAATTTCTAGTTTTGTTTCTCAATTGAGAGGCAATTGAAACAAGCTTTGTGAGTAGATTAGTGAGAAAAGAAATTGATAAGGTAAGTTTTACTCAAATGAAAGATGGTAATTTTGAAGATTACCAACTCCTAAAAAAATTAGGAAAGCCGTATATAAACCTAACAGCCAGCCGAATAATCGATGAGCTTAGAAGACAGGGCGAGTCAACTCTTGAAGGCTATCGAATTACGCGGCTTGATCACGGTTTGCAGTCTGCAACAAGGGCTGAGGCAGATGGCGTGGATATTGATTGGATTGTGGGGGCATTATTGCACGATATTGGAGATGGTCTAGCCCCTCAAAATCATGATAAATTTTCTGCAGAAGTGATCAGACCCTTTGTTCGCTGGGAAGTTACCTGGACTGTTGCGCATCATGGCATCTTTCAAATGATTTATTACGCACATCACTACGGATGGGATAAAGATGCAAGAGACCGATATAAAGACCATCCTTGTTTTGATATGTGTTCAAATTTTTGTGAGAGATGGGATCAAAAATCTTTCGATCCTAATTATCCCTCAAAGACAATAGAATACTTCGAACCTATGGTTGAGGAAGTTTTTTCTAGAAAAGCATTTTCTCCTGAGGTAATTAGAGAAAACGAAGCTATTGGATTTAATTAACCTCTAAATCGCCGGTAATAAATAGATAAAGCTTTCTAAGTGTATGCGTTAAATTATAGTCTATTCATTAATTCATCTTCAACAAATTGCATTCTGTCTTTCCCCCAAAACATCTCATTGCCTACAAATATACTCGGTACTCCGAACACACCCCGTTTGATACCCTCATTGGTACTATCAATTAGTGATTGTCTTATTTTATCGCTTTCACATAGCTCTTCGAATTCCTCTGCGCTTACTCCTAATCTTTTTACTATAGGCGCCATTCCCTTATAGTTCTGAATGTCAGAATTATTGTTTTCCCAATATTCACAAAAAATTGCCTCAATAAAGGGAGTCTCCAGGTTAAATTCACGCATTGCTAACGCACCTCTCAGCGTGCGACTTGTTTTTATTGGAAATTCGCTAGGAAACTTGAAATTTAAGTTATATTTTTTAGCCCACCTTGCTAGATCAACCTTACGATTTTCAATCTTTATTGCAGGCTCCTCCATCAGAACGTAGTTTCTAGATCGAAACGCGAAGCCCAAATTATATGGGTGTAAAGTTAGTTCACTATTAGTTCGTTTTAAAATTGGTTTTATCAAGTGAAGTGCAAAATAGGCATTTGTACTGCCAATATCCCAAAACATTTCAACATTTTTTTTGGTCAATCATTACCTCATAAAGTTATGCTCAAGAAAAAGTTCTTATGCTTTCAGTCCAATATTAACAAGCAGCTATAAAGTCGATCTCCACAGAAGCTCCCACAGCTAAGCCCGTTACACCAATACAAGTACGTGCGGGAAGTTTATCTGTTGCAAAATATGATGCATAAACGCTATTCATTTTATCAAAATCACCAAAGTTCACTAAATAAACACGCGCAAAAATTACCTTTTCAAGTGAGGAACCTGCAGCATTCAAAACCTCTAATAGGTTTTTCATAACTTGATGGGTTTGCACTTCAATTCCACCATCGACAAGTTTAGTGTTATCGTTTTTAAGCGTAGGCATCTGACCGGTAACAAATAAATAATCTCCAGCCCGAACAGCGTGACTAAAGGGTGCCACTTTTTGAGGTCCCGAGGCAAAAGATAAATGTTCAATGTCCATATCTTAGCTTAAATAGTAAATATATTTTTGTAAACTAGGACTGATCTAAATTTTATATTGCGTAAAATAATATATACTGGAGAAAATATTTGATAAACAATGCGAAATACTCCGACCCGAAATAAACGAGAACCTTTTTTTAATGATGTGCCACCAGGGGTATTGGCGGTAGGTGGCTTGTTAGTTGTCATAGAAATCTTATTACAAATACTTGGGTTAGAATGGAGAAGTGGAGCATTTCTTCTTTTTGCTTTTTTCCCAATAGAATTCAGTACACCTTACAAAGAGCTTTTCTTTGGGCAGAATTTACTTATGTTTTTTTCTTACTCTCTTTTACATGGTAACTTTTTTCATATGATAATTAACGTTGCTATCTTGTTTGCTTTAGGGAAGCAAATTGAAGATCGAGTAGGTATGATTAATTTCATTTTAATATTTGTGTCAACAGCCATTACAGGAGCTGTTGCTTACCAAATTCTTGCGTCAGGAAATCCAGCGCCGATGGTGGGTGCCAGTGGGGGCGTATTTGGTTTTTTCGGTTTTTTAAAAGGTAAGGAGCTATTCTTTCGTCTTAAGAACCAATTAAC
>CACLZW010000021.1 GCA_902611475.1 uncultured Alphaproteobacteria bacterium | reverse complement strand
AAAAAACAGTAGTTCCGATTTCTTCACCCTCAATAGCTATTATATTTGTGCTTCCGTTCACTTGTGCAATTGGGCTGCTTTTTCTAATTAATTTAGGAGAGACCTCTTGTTTAAGCATATTTCTAGAATATTCTGCTGTGGCAAGTAGCTTTATCTTATATCCAATTAAATCAGCCTCTTGAATATCCTCTATAGAAAGATGGTCTATCCCTTCAGTTTTCACTTCTTTAAAGTTTAGACTAGTTCCAAACGCCAAACATGAGAGTAAAGCTAGTTTGTGGGCTGAATCTATTCCTCCGATGTCAAGCCTTGGATCACTTTCAACATAGCCAAGTTGTTTTGCTTCAGAAAATACATCTTGATATTCCCGCTCTTCGGACTCCATTTTGGTAAGTATGAAGTTACATGTTCCATTGATTACGCCATATAGTTTAGAAATTTTATTTACTATGAGAGAGTCTTGTAACACTTTTATTATAGGGATGCCCCCAGCCACTGCTGCCTCATATCTTAAAAAGACACCTTTTTCTTTAGCAAGCTCTTCAAAAATAGACCCTTCTTTTGCGAGTAGTGATTTATTTGCTGTAACAACGTGTTTACCGTTATTGATTGCTTCTATTATAATCTTTCTCGCGGTGTTATCCATATCACCTATTAGTTCAACTATTACGTCAACATCTGGATCTTTTGCTATAGTAAGAGGAGAGGCTATCCATCTAAATGGACTTATATCAACACTTCTCTGCTTTCTCCTATTTTTTGCACTTACAGCTACCACTCTAAGTTCTATACCTGTCCTTTTTTTTATATTGTTTTTTTGTTTTCTCAATAGCTTTATTACGCCAGAGCCCACCGTTCCAAGACCAATAACTGCTACATTTAATTTGGATTTATTCATCACAAAACCATTTAATTCGGGCTGTGGTCGCTTAGTATTTTATCGGCTTTAGTAAAGACTGCTTTTATATTTCTTGCTGCTTGCCTAATTCTATGCTCATTTTCAACAAGCCCAATTCTAACAAAGTTTTCACCATATTCTCCAAATCCTATTCCAGGCGCAACAGAGATGTCAGCCTCTTTAAGAAGGACTTTAGAGAACTCTAACGAACCTAAAGATCTAAATTTTTCTGGGATTGGCGCCCATGCAAACATTGTTGCGTCTGGTGAAGGGATTTCCCATCCTGCCTTACTCATAGCGTCAACCAATACATTTCTTCTTTTTTTATAAACTTCTCTAACTTTTGCTATTGTGCTTGGATCCGAGCTTAATGCACTGGCTGCTGCAACTTGTATAGGAGTGAATGCTCCATAATCGAGATAGGATTTTATTTTCTCTAATGCTCCTATCAGTATCTCGTTGCCCACAGCAAATCCCATTCTCCAACCTGGCATGCTAAATGTTTTTGACATCGATGTAAATTCAACTGCTACGGATTTCGAACCTGGTACCTGTAAAATTGAAGGGGGAGGAGTCTCATTAAAATATATTTCAGCGTATGCTAGATCAGACAATATCCAGACCTCGTTTTGTTTTGCCACCTTAACCAATTCTTCGTAAAATTTTAGAGTACAAGTTTTTGTTGTTGGGTTAGATGGGAAGGAAATCACTATAGCGACTGGCTTAGGTGAAATATGTTTTAATGAACGAGTAAGGGTTTTGAAATATTCATCCTCATCAAATTGTCCATTTGATAAGGTTGGTACATGTCTCAGAGAGCCTCCAGCAATAATGAAGCCATAGGGGTGAATTGGGTATGATGGATTTGGAACTAAAATAACATCGCCAGGATCAGTTATTGCCATAGCTAAATTAGCCAATCCTTCTTTTGAACCTAGAGTTGCAATAATTTCCTTTTCTGGGTCGAGCTTGACTGAGAACCTTCTAGCATAGTAATCAGCTTGTGCCTTCCTGAGCCCCTTTATTCCTTTAGATACAGAATATCTATGAGTCTTTGGCTTTTTTACAGTTTCAATCAGCTTATCAACAATGAAGGACTCAGTATCAATATCAGGATTTCCCATTCCAAAATCAATTATATCGTGACCTTGATCACGGTATCTCGCTTTCAGTTTATTAACTTCTGCAAAAACGTAAGAAGGTAGTCTAGTGATTCTATGAAATTCTGTTTTCATCTCTTTAGTCTAGGAAAAAATCTTTTTCAAATTCACTGAGGGGAGATAGTTCTGGCCAATTTTTTTCTGAACAAGAAGAAATGGTTAAAGGCAGTGTGAAGAAGATAATTGTTTTTGCAAAATATCTAAACTTCATTTTTTCTCCTATAAATTAATAGTCTATTGCTAGTAGATTGGAAACTCACTACATAGATCAATAACCTCTTTTTTTACTTTCGCGACCACTTGCGAAGATTTCTCAGAATGAACATTGTCTAATATTTCCAAAATCCATGAACCAACTTGTTTCAATTGCGCCTCTTTAAAGCCTCTAGTAGTTGCTGCCGGGGTTCCTAGCCTTATTCCAGATGTAATAGTTGGATTTTCAATATCGAAGGGAATTCCATTTTTATTACAAACGATATTTCCTTCTCCAAGTACTTTTTCTGCTATCGCACCCGTGACCTTTTTCTTTCTAAGATCTACAAGTAGAACGTGGGTGTCGGTTCCTCCAGTAACTAAATCAAGACCACCATCTTGTAATGTTTCAGCAAGTGTTTTTGCGTTCTTTATTACTTGCTTTTGATACTGTACAAAATCGTCACTTTGAGCTTCTTTGAAGGCTACTGCTTTCGCAGCAATAACATGCATCAATGGGCCACCTTGAATACCTGGAAAAATTGCTGAGTTTACTTTCTTGGCGATGTCGGGATTATTACAAAGAATCATTCCTCCTCTTGGTCCTCTCAGAGTTTTGTGAGTGGTGGATGTTACAACATCAGCGTATTCTAAGGGGTTTGGATGAACGCCAGCTGCGACCAGCCCTGAAATATGTGCCATATCAACTAATAAAAAAGCTCCGATTTCATCACAGATTTCTCTGAACTTTTTAAAGTCTAAGATACGAGGTATTGCTGAGCCGCCCGCAATAATTAACTTTGGTTTATGAAGCTTTGCAAGCTGACGGACCTGATCATAGTCAACGTGGTTTGTATCTTTTGTGACTTCATAATGAACGGGGTTGAACCATTTACCGGATTGATTAGGTTTCGCTCCATGTGTCAGATGCCCACCCGAAGCAAGGTCCATGGACAAAAAAGTGTCTCCAGGTTTCATTAGAGCCAAAAAAACAGCTTGATTGGCTTGGCTTCCTGAGTTGGGTTGTACATTAGCGAATTTGCAATTGTAGAGTTGACAAGCTCTGGATATTGCCAATTGCTCAGCGACATCCACATTTTCACATCCACCATAATATCTTCTACCTGGATATCCCTCTGCGTATTTATTTGTCATAACTGAACCTTGAGCTTCCATTACAGCTGGAGAAGCTATATTCTCCGACGCAATAAGCTCAATCTCATTCTGTTGCCTACTAAACTCTTTCTCTAAGGAGTTGAAAATTTCTGGATCCTGAGATGCTAAGGTTCCACCAAATAAGTTCGTTTTGCCTACAAAATTCATAACACACCTAATATGTTTTTCGATTATTCTTTTGATTCGATTTAATGTATATTAAATCTGGGCTGTCTGTGCCAGTTTTTTCTTTTGTTTCGTGGGTATCTATATCATCATTTATTGTGAAATACCTAGTTTGATTTATAACAGTATCTGAGAACTTTTGGACGAAAAATTATGACCAACAAAAAGATAGCATTTATGGCAAGTGACGACCTTGAAGCTAAAGAGGCTTTAAATAAGCTTCGAAAACTTTATAAGGATTTCAAAATTGATGAAGCTGATGTGGTGGTGGCACTTGGAGGCGATGGGTTTATGTTACAGACACTTAAATCATTATCAACAAAAAATACCTCTGTATACGGGATGAACAAGGGCACCGTTGGTTTCCTGATGAATACTTTTGACTACGAAAACTTGCAAGAACGTATTCGGATAGCAAAGGAAGAGATTGTAAATCCTCTAAAAATGATTGCTACAAAAATAGATGGAAGAATAGAGGAGGAGCTGGCTATAAATGAGGTTTCTATTCTTAGATCGGGGCCCCAGGCTGCAAAACTCAGCATATCTATTGATGGGTCTGAAAAACTTCAGGAGCTTGTATGTGACGGGGCATTAGTCTGCACACCAGCTGGGTCAACTGCCTATAATTATTCTGCTCATGGACCAATTTTACCTATAGGCGCAAACATTTTAGGTTTGACCGCTATATCTGCTTACAGACCGCGAAGATGGAGAGGAGCGCTACTGCCGTTAGATGCAAAGATAGATATTGAAGTAAAAAGCGCTACTAAAAGACCAGTGTCGGCGGTAGCTGATACATCTGAGGTTAAGGACGTCAAGCACGTAGCTATAACAATTGAAAAGAAATTAAAACATAAACTTTTGTTTGATCCAGGACACGGGTTAGAAGAAAGATTACTTAAAGAGCAATTTGAATAAAAATATGAATGAGCAGCTTGTTTTAGGCCTTAGTTTAAAAGAGGCATTGGAAAAAGAAGACTTTTTTATTTCTTCAAGTAATTTGGACGCTGTTACCCTGTTAGACAACACAGACCGGTGGGCTTCAGGGGTTTTGTTGCTTGTTGGCCCAAAGGGTAGTGGTAAGACGCATTTATCCACTGTGTGGTCGAAAGAGAATAAAGCTAAGCATGTAAAGCTTGAGGCAGTTTTACGGGAAATTGAAAATGGCCTAGATCATGAGTTTGTTTGTGTTGAGGATATAGATGTTATCGAAAAAGCTGAGAGACAAAAAAAGTTAAAAATAGAAGAGGGTATCTTTCACCTTATTAACAGTATTGGAAGTAGAGGAGGCAACCTGCTAATATCCTCGAGAATAATGCCTAATGCGCTGTCAATAGGCATTAAAGATTTAGAGTCAAGGTTACAAAGTTTTAGCAACACTACTATAAAAGAACCCGATGATACGTTGGTAATGGCACTTCTATTGAAATACTTTAATGACCGGCAAATTTTTGTAAAGCACTCAAACCTAGACTATATTGCTGCCAGAATTAATAGAACCTACAGCTCAATCTACGAATTTGTAAACTACGTGGATCATAAATCTCTTGTTCTAAATAGAAAAATAACTAGACCTTTCATTGACGCTGTTTTGAAGCAAATGGAAAAGAAATATTAATAAACATGAGTAATGTAAACGCAGATTTCTTAAATCAAGATTCTGACCTTGAATTGAAATATTTCAAGGACCTAGGATCTATCAATCCACTCATAAATAGAGAGCTTTCTTGGATTTCGTTTAATTGGCGAGTTTTGCAAGAAGCTAATAATAAAAAGGTGCCACTATTTGAAAGACTTAGATTCCTTGCAATATCAGCTCGAAATCTTGATGAGTTTTACACGGTTCGAGTTGCCGGGTTTAGACAAATGGTAAAAAATAAGATCGAAGTAATTAGTGCTGATGGTCTCACGCCTGAGGAGCAGCTAATACAAATAGAACGAGAAGCTAAAGCTCTAATAGAGAAACAACAAGAGCTATTGCCCTCTATATTATCTAATTTGAAGCAAAAAGGGGTGATACTTGTAAAACCGAGGGGAATATTGGTATCCGAAAAAAAGAATTTAGAGAAACAATTTATGTCAAAGGTCTTTCCAGCGCTTACTCCGTTGGCTCTAGATCCCGCTCATCCATTTCCCTTCATCCCAACTGAGGGCTCTGCCCTAGCATTAAAATTAAGAACGAGAGATGGAAAAAAATTCTTGAACGCTTTGGTTCCTATTCCAGGCATGCTTGACAGATTTCAAAGACTTAGGGACGGTGTAAAAGGTGAAAAAAGATTTTTATCACTCGAAGATTTCATTGTAATTTTTATTTATAGATTATTTCCAAATTATCTTCTCGATGATTATTTTTCCTTTCGAATTCTTAGAGACAGTGACTTAGAAGTCGAGGAAGAGGCGGAAGATCTTGTTCGCGAGTTTGAAATTGCATTAAAACGCCGAAAGCGTGGAGAAGTAATACGAATGAAAGTTACAAAAAGCAATGCTGAACCTTTGTTGAAGCTAATATCGAAGGAAATTGGGTTTGACAGAGCTCAAGTGATACAGGTTAATGAAATGATTGGATTGTCCGATTTAGAGGAGTTAATTGTTTCGGCGAAAAGGAGCCTGAAGTGGAGAACGTTTGTACCTAGAAGTCCAGAGAGAATAGAAGACTTCAACGGGGACATTTTTTCTGCAATAAAGCAGAAAGATCTTCTTTTACAACATCCATATGAAACTTTTGATACCGTCGTTAATTTTTTGGAACAAGCAGCTCGCGACCCTAACGTTATTGCTATCAAACAAACTTTATACAGAACAACTCCTGATAGTCCTATAGTAAGAGCATTGTGTGCGGCTGCAGAAAATGGAAAAACAGTGACTGCCTTAGTTGAACTAAAGGCCAGATTTGATGAGGCAAATAATATAAATGTGTCAAGAGAATTAGAGAAGGCTGGAGCTCAAGTAGTTTATGGTTTTATGGATTGGAAAACACATGCAAAGCTATCCACTATAGTGAGACAAGAAGGCAAGGTGTTAAGAACTTATACGCATGTTGGAACAGGAAACTATCATCCCGACACAGCCAAGATTTATACCGACTTGAGCCTTTTCACATCAGACGCTACTTTAGGTCGAGATGTTACTAAAGTTTTTAATTATCTATCAGGATATATAAAACCAACAGATTTAGAAAGTATGATTATAGCGCCTCTAGAGTTAAAGAGTAGCTTAATTAAAATGATAAAAAATGAGATGACCTTAGCAAAAAAGGGTAAGCCGGCAGAAATATGGGTTAAACTCAATGCTCTTATCGACCCAGAAGTTATTGAGGTTTTATATAAGGCAAGCCAATCTGGTGTTAAGATCAATATGATTATCCGGGGTATTTGTGGATTAAGACCTGGTATCAAAGGACTTTCTGAAAACATTCGCGTAAAATCTGTAATAGGGCGATTTCTGGAACACAGTAGAGTATGTGTTTTTGGTAATGGATTTAAGTTGCCCTCCTTGAAAGCTAAGGTTTTTATTTCGTCAGCAGATTGGATGGGAAGAAACTTGAACCGTCGAGTAGAGTCGTTTGTAGAGATTAAAAATTTGACCGTGAAGTCACAAATTGTTAATCAGATTATGGTAGCTAATTTAGCTGACAAAGAGCAATCATGGGTACTTCAACCTGATGGCCGATATAAAAGACACCAGTTTAAAAAAGACGAACTGAGCTTCAGTTGTCATGAATATTTTATTGAAAACCCTTCTTTGTCAGGAAGAGGCAGAGCTGCACTAAATGCCCCTCCAAGTTTATTGAATGTTGGCAATAAAAGAAAAAAATCATTTTGAAAATTTTGAAAAGAATAGGGATTATTGATATTGGTTCTAACTCCATTAGGCTAGTGGTCTTTGATGGCCCAAAGCGTTCACCGTTATATTTATACAACGAAAAGATTTTTTTTAGACTGGGAATGCAGTCTTTTGGAAAGAAGGCCTTTGACACTGTTACACTTAGGGCCGTATCGCGCATAATTAACCGATTTGTCGCTATTTGTCGAAATATGGAAGTTAATAAAATTATAATGTTTGGTACGTCTGCTTTAAGAGAGGCCAGTAATTCAAATGTTCTAGTTGAAGTTATTCGAAAAAAGACAAACATCTGCATTGATGTAATATCTGGGGAAAAAGAGGCTTTTTACGCAGCTCAGGGTATTTTATTAGGTTTTCCAAATGCAAAAGGGATAATTTGTGACCTCGGTGGTAATTCAGTAGAGTTCGCAAATATTTATAAAAGGGGGGTTGCCGAATGTAATTCCACTTTGCTGGGCCCTCTTGCACTAAACAAGTTGGAAAACAAAATTGAGAATATGGATAGGTATATACGGAAACAGCTGTTGGGTGCAGTTAATGCTAATACAACAAAAGATAAACCATTTTTTTTAATTGGAGGGTCGTGGCGAGCGATAGCCAAAATACATATGCAAAGGACAAAGTATCCGCTGAAAATAATTCAAGGATATAAAGTCAAGAGTAAAAAAATAAAAAAGACATTGGAGTTCATTCAAGATAGCTCATTTATTACCAAATATAACGAAATCAATATTTCTGTAGAAAGATTAGAATTATTACCTCAGTCAGCTCGATTGTTGGAAATTATTATTGATGAGCTTCAGATTAAAACTCTCACGTTTTCATCTTTTGGTGTGAGAGAGGGGTTCGTATACTATAATCTCAGTGAGGCAGAGAAAAAAAAGGATCCATTAATTGAGGCTGCTAAATTTTTTGAGAAAAAAGAAACAAGGTTTCCTAATATGTCAAAGCATACCTTCAAATGGATTTCACCATTATATGAAAATTTTCCACGCAAGACGAAAAGAGTTATTTTAGCTGCGACTAAATTACATGATATTGCCTGGATCGCACACCCCGATTATAAGACAGAAATGTGCTTAGAGCTTGTGACCCGTTCAAATATTAGTGGTCTGAGTCACAAAGAAAGAGTATTCTTGGCCATGATACTTTTGTTCAGACATAAGGCAAAACCAGAAAAAGTTTTCAATAGTAAATTGTTTAAAATTGTTTCTAAAAAGAAGAGAAAAATTGCGCTTGTTATAGGTAAGGGATTAAGGTTAGCTTCAACTTTTTTCGGAGAAAAAAGTCTTTTTGATAAAATAGACTTTAGGCTTAAATCTCATGAGGTAGAATTATGCTTTCAATCAAAAATAGAGTTTATTAATGGTGAAGTTGTGGAGAGACGCATTCAAGAATTGAATAAAGCGTTGAAGTTCTGTGTCACTGTAGATACAAAAAATAAATTGTTTAAATAGTTGAGGAGAATAATATGAAACTCAGCCAATATTTTTTACCGATTTTAAAAGAAGTGCCAGCCGAAGCGAATATAATTAGCCATCAACTGATGTTGCGCTGTGGAATGATCAAACAGACAACGGCTGGCATATATTCGTGGCTACCATTGGGCTTTAAAGTTCTAAAAAAAATAGAAGAAATAGTTCATTATGAGCAGATAAAAGCTGGGCATATACCTATGCTAATGCCAACAATCCAACCAGCTGAATTGTGGCAGGAGAGTGGAAGATACGATGATTATGGGAAGGAAATGCTGAGGATTAACGATCGACAGGATCGTAATTACTTATATGGTCCCACCAATGAAGAACTAATAACGGACATATTTAGGTCTAACGTATCATCTTATAAAGATCTTCCTCTCACACTATATCACATTCAGTGGAAATTCCGAGACGAACTAAGACCTAGATTTGGCGTGATGAGGGGAAGAGAATTTTACATGAAGGATGGCTATAATTTTGATTTGAACGAAAAGGAAGCCATAAATGCCTACAATAGACATTTTGTAAGTTATTTAAGAACATTTAATAGGATGGGACTACAAGCGATACCTATGAGGGCTGAGACAGGGCCCATTGGGGGTAACTATAGTCATGAGTTTTTGGTTTTGGCCAATACTGGAGAAAGCACAGTTTTTTTTGATAAAACCTTGCTTGATATGAATACAGGTCAAGAAAAACTGGACTACTATGATTATACGAATATTGAAAAAATTGTGGAAAGATATACCCTGCCTTACGCTAGAACCGAGGATACTCATGACGCAAAGCTTTTCTTAGATGTACCTGAGGATTGTCGGATAGAAAGTAAAGCGATAGAAGTTGGTCAAATATTTTATTTTGGTACAAAATATTCAGAGCCAATGAAAGCTTTTGTTGTAAGCCCTGATGGAAAGAGAGTGCCTGTTCATATGGGCAGTCACGGTATAGGAGTTTCTCGATTAGTAGGCGCAATTATTGAAGCTAGCCATGATGAAAAAGGTATTATTTGGCCAGAACCAGTTGCTCCCTTCTTTGCAGGTCTAATAAATTTAAATCATAGAGATGAGGAGTGTATAAGGGTCTGTGATGAAGTTTATGAAAAACTAGGCGCCAAGGGAATAGAGATTTTATATGATGATACAGACGAAAGGCCAGGGGCTAAATTTGCAAAAATGGACCTAATAGGGTTGCCATGGCAAATTGTAGTTGGTCCGAAGGGTCTTGCTGAAGGGAAAGTGGAGCTTGTATATAGAAGAACTGGAGAGGCAAACCTGTTAGCTTTGGGGGAAGTATTAGAAAAACTTTCTACCGCACATAAATCCCATGCAGAAGTCTAATATCTGAATGGCTATTTTCAAGAAATATGAGTTCATAATTGCTTGGCGTTATCTAATGTCTAAACGAAGGGAAGGAGGTATATCTATAATAGCGTGGTATGCACTCATCGGTGTGGTTTTGGGAGTGGCCACGTTAGTGATAGTCCAGGCAGTGATGATTGGCTTTAGAATAGAATTTGTGGAAAAAATTGTTGGAGCTAATTCCCATCTTGCAATTTACAAAAAGACATTATCTAGCGAACTTGAAAAAGGATTTTACTTTGAAGAGGTTCAAAACATCTTGCAAGACTTAAGGAATAAAAAAAATTTTAAAGCGGCATATCCTCTGGTCAAAGGTCAAGTTCTAGCCAGTAAAAGTAATAACAGTACTGGGGTAGAAATTTATGGTATCCGTGAAGGCGACCTAGTCAATATAGAGTTAGTAAATAAGCCCATCAGCTCTCAGGGTAGTATGGAAAATTTTAACGATGGTGTAGCTATAGGCGCTCACATAGCTAGAAAACTTAATATATCTATTAATGACACAATTAAACTCATCAGTCCGAATGGAGCAAAATCAGTCTTTGGAACTATTCCAAGGGTAAATGTATATGAAGTAAAATATATATTTTCGGTTGGTCGTTATGATATAGACAGTACAAGGATTTACATGCCTATAAAAGATGCCCAAGTTTTTTTTAATAGGGCTAATCAAGCTGACTTGATAGAAGTACTTTTGAACAACCCATTTGATGTTGATAAATTCAAAAATAATTTAGAAGATGAATTGGCAGAAAGATATTTGCTGTGGTCTTGGAAGGAGAGAACTGCTGCTTTTTTGGATGCTTTGGATTTAGAACGTCGAGTAATGTTTATAATTCTGTCGCTTATAGTATTGATTGCTGCCATGAATATTATTTCTGGGCTAGTAATGCTAGTTAAAAACAAAGGTAGAGATATCGGCATACTTCGGTCTCTTGGGTTAACAAGATCATCAATTTTAAGAATATTTTTTATTTGTGGAAGTTTAATTGGAGTGGTTGGTACTGTCCTAGGTGTTATTATTGGGATCTTGTTTGTCACTTATATCAATGAGATACAATGGCTTGTTGAATACATAATTGGATCCTCAGTTTGGAATGAAGAGATTAGGTTCCTGACTGAAGTGCCAGCAAAGCTAAGAATAGAAGATGTAGTTTTTACATTAGTGGTATCATTATCAATCTCTTTTATAATAACTATTTTTCCAGCAAGAAAAGCAGCATATTTGGATCCTGCCGAGGCCTTGAAGTATGAGTAATACAGTTTTGAAATTGCAGAAAGTTAGAAAGATCTTTGGTGGAAAGGGTGATGTGCCATTGGTTGAAATATTTAATGGAATGGACTTTAGTGTTAAGACAAATGAAGTGGTTGGTCTTTTTTCTCCTTCAGGTTCAGGAAAAACTACTTTTCTTCAAATTGCGGGCTTATTGGATAGTAAGTTTTCTGGTGATATTTACATTAATGGCTCAATAGTAGACGCAAAAAATGACTTTCAAACATCGAGAATGAGACGAAAAAACATTGGATTTGTGTTTCAGTTTCATCATCTTATTCAAGAATTCTCGGCATTAGAGAACATTATTTTCCCCTTACTTTTTGATGGGATACCAAAAAAAATTGCTGTTAAAAAAGGTAAAGAACTTCTAGAAAAGGTAGGGTTAGGTAAACGGATGGACAACAGACCGGCTGAATTATCTGGTGGTGAACAGCAAAGAGTTGCAATATGTAGAGCAATTATTAATGAACCAGCGCTACTATTAGCTGATGAACCAACAGGAAATCTTGATCAGTCAACTACTTCAAGAGTTATGAGTTTTCTAATAGAATTAATAAAAGAGCATAATATTTCAGCAATTATTGCTTCCCATAATCCAATGATTTCAAAGTTAGTCGACAAAAATGCAAAAATAGCAGATGGAAAGATATTGTATGATTAAAGCTTGCAGAGTTTTTTTAATGTCAGCCATTCATCGTCAGTGAAGACTTTATCAGGGACCTCAGGTTTACCATGCAAGCTGATTAATAAACCATTAACCTTATTAAAATTCAAGTCAGTTAAAACTCCAAAAACATAAATTAATAGAGCTCTGTTGCGCTGCTTAGAAAAAAATTTTTCTATTGCCTCTTTGTTTTTTGAAGCCGCTATGCCCAATTTGATTGTTTCAGCTAAAACAAATGCTCCATCTTCATTCTCTAAAATACTATAGGGCACTAGTAACTTTCTTCCGGGAAGCAGTATGCTATTATTGCTTTTAAAATTCATAAAAATCAGCTCAATTGAATCACTCGTTATAGCGAGGTAGTCTTTTTCTAAGCTTCGAATATATTCATTGGTCTTGTTTATATCACAATATGAGCCCCCTGACATTTCTTTTAACATCATGTTGCCAAGATTACTTTCTTGTTCAGCAGATGTTATAGAGAGCGCAATTTTTTCAGTTACTATTCTAAAGTAGCTTGAAAAAAAGGTAGAGGAACCAATCAAAAAAATAATGATAAAAAACCATGGCAAAAAGTTAGCAAATTTTTTTCGATTGGTTTTATTACATAAAAAAATCAAGTGGTTTACTGCATCTTGGTCAAAAAGATAAAGGCTTTCAGTTTCTTCCAAATCTGGACAAAACATAGATTTGGACGCTTCTTTATTTTTTAAAAATATGGAAGAATATGCCCACTGCCTTACAGGCTCTCCATTTGTATTTAAGATATTTAGAGAAATAGATCCAAAAGCCACTAGCACTTCTGTGGGGTGATCAGAATTAGATTGCCACTCTCCCTTAACTTCAAGTTTGGAGTAAGCGGCCAAGCTATCTTAAATCTGGATGTTTATAATCCAAATTTGCCACTAATTTTCTAAGCTCCAGTTTTGAAATTTTACCAGTTGCTGTATGAGGAATTTCGTCTACAAAAATCACATCATCTGGTTTTTGCCACTTAGCCACCCGTTCCGACACATGGGAAATTATACTATCCTTATCGGCTTCTTTCCCGTCATTTGTAACTATCACCAAGACAGGCCGTTCATCCCATTTAGGATGAGGAACTCCGATTGCCGCCGCTTCAGCAACATTAGAATGACCAACTGCCGCATTTTCCAAGTCAATTGATGAGATCCATTCCCCACCTGATTTGATTACATCTTTAGATCTATCTGTAATTCGCATATACCCATTTTTATCAATTGTCGCAACATCTCCTGTATTGAACCAATTATCATTATCAACAGCTAAGTTATCCATCTTTAGATACCTTTTAACAACCGCAGCTCCCTTACAATAAAGATCACCTTGAGTGCTTCCATCCCATTCTATTTCTTTACCATTATCATCAACAATCTTCAGATCCACACCGAAAGGAGGGTGCCCAGTTGTTTCTTGAATGTCGAGCTTATCACTTTCGTTTAAACCTACGATTTCTGGCTTGAATGAACATATAGTACCCAGTGGAGAGAGTTCCGTCATTCCCCAAGCGTGTAGTACTCTTACCCCATATTTATTTTGGAAATCTTCAATAACGCTTCTTGGACAAGATGAACCTCCTATTACCACACGTTTAAGTGAGCTAAGTTCTTTTTTCTCGCTTTCAAGAAAGTTCAATAGGAGTAACCATACTGTTGGTACTGCTGCAGTGATAGTCACTCCTCTCTCTAGCATATCATATAGAGAAGAAGGACTTAAATCTCCGCCCGGGAAAACGATAGAAGATCCCACTAAAGGTGCAGTATAAGCTATCGACCAGCCATTAGCATGGAAAAGTGGGACAACTGGCATTATTGTATCAGTACTGGATAAATTTAGCATATCGGGAGCTGCCTGGGTTAGCGCGTGTAATGTATTGGATCGATGGGTATAAACAACTCCTTTGGGGTTGCCAGTAGTTCCAGAGGTATAGCATATTCCACACGCGTCTGTTTCTTCCCCTTCTATCCACTCAAAATTTTCACCTCCCATCGACAAAAGTTCCTCATAAGAAATCACCTCGGCAAATTTTGTGGAAGGGAGATCTGCTTTGGAGCAAAGTATTACTAGTTTCTCGACTTTAGGACAATCGTCAATTATTTTCTCAATTATAGGTACAAGGTCTAGATCTATGATCAAGATTTTATCGTTTGCATGATTTATTATATAGATAAGTTGTTCAGAAAATAATCTTGGATTTAGGTTATGATTAACTGCTCCAACGCCGGGAATGCCATACCAAACCTCTAGGTGGCAATGATTATTCCACGCCATAACACCAATGACGTCTCCCTTCTTAACCCCGAGTTTTTGTAAGGCGTCAGCGACTTTTTTTGAATTTCTTTGGATATTCTTATAGTTTGTATCTGTAATACTTCCATTAGTGTCTTTTGATATGATTTTTCTTTCAGGATGGTACTTTGCAGCATGGTCGATAATACTGGTTACGCGCAAAGGAAAATCTTGCATTAAGTTATCCATCTTTCACTCCCTAAATTCTTTTAGTTATAAAACTTGCGCCCACTATTTGCTAGTGCTTTAATTATGTTTGGTGGGGTAAACCTGGTTCCGTATTGATCGGATAAGTCTTGACATTCGGCAACCACATTTTCATGCCCGATATAATCAAGCCAACTGAAGGGGCCACCTGCCCATATTAGACAGCCCCAGCCTAAAATTCCACCAACATCTCCCTCTTCGACACTGAGCAGAATATTTTCTTCTAAAGCTCTTGCAGCCTCAAGTGCTTGAACATATGCAAGACGGTTTTTTACAGTTACTGTTGAAATATCGGCAGAATTTTTTTCTATGTTTAGATTTCTTACACCTTCCCAGAGTTTTAAACGTCGTCCTTTCTCATCATATTCATAAAAACCAGCTAATTCTTTCCTTCCAAGTCTATTTTTTTTGGACATTTCTAACAAAATACTCTCAGTTCCAGTTTCCTCATATTTTGTTCCGAGTGCTTCCTTTGTCTCTTTTGCAACATTTAAAGCTAACGAAACAGACAGTTCATCGAGCAATTGCAAAGGCCCAACGGGCATTCCTATTTGCTTAGCCGAGTTCTCAATAAGAGCGGGTTCAATCCCCTCATTAAGCATCCTTAATCCCTCATTTATATAAGGGATTATACATCGATTTGCATAAAATCCTCTAGAATCATTTACAACTATCGGTGTTTTTTTTATCAAACTGGTATAATCTAAAGCGACTGCTAATGCGTTGTCATTTGTTCTCTTGCTTTTGATTATCTCGACTAAATTCATTTTGTCAACTGGACTAAAAAAATGTATTCCTAAAAAACGCGTGCTGTCCGCTAACACCTCAGATAGCTTAGTTATAGGCAGTGTAGACGTATTAGATGCCAAAATAGCACCCTCTTTTAGATGAGGCTCAATTTTCTTATATAAATTATGTTTAAGGTTTAAATCCTCGAAAACTGCCTCTATAACCAAATCGCTGCTGGAAATGTTTTCGAGTGACGCATCCGTTTTTACCTTTTTGAGAAGGCGAATTTTTTCCTCTTCCGATAATTTTTTTCGTTTTACACTCTCACTTAATAGCATCTCAATTTTTGCTTTTCCAGCTTCTGCAGCCTTGATATTTTGATCTATAAGTAAGACTTCTAGTCCCTGCAATATAGACGCGTAAGCGATACCTGATCCCATCATACCGCTTCCAATAACGCTGACTTGTTTTAAATTTGTTTTTTCTGCGCCGACAGGTCGTTGATGGCCTTTTTCTAATGCACTCTTATTTAAGAAAAGAGTTCTGGCCATATTTGTGCATGTATCTGTCATCAACACTTTAGTAAACCAACGAGCCTCAATTCTAAGAGCGGTATCGAAGTCAACTAGCGCACCCTCATAAACTGATGAGAGAAGTGCCTTCGCCGAGAAATACAAACCTTTAGTCTTCCCGTTTACCAAAGCAGAAGCCCCAACAAATGACATGAACCCGCTAGGATGATAAGGCCCACCCCCAGGAAATTTAAAACCTTTTTGATCCCACGGTTTTACAAGGTCCTGAGGAGATGCGGATAATACCCAGTTCTTTGCTTTTTTAATTAACTCTTCTTCGGAAACAATTTCATCAACTAGTCCAATGCTTTTAGCTTTATTGCCTGCAAGTAGTTTTCCTTCTAATAAAACTGACGATGCTCCCATAAGTCCCATCATCCTTGGTATTCTTGTCGTGCCTCCCAAACCTGGGAAAAGGCCAACGAGTATCTCTGGCAACCCTATTTTTGAGTTTTTTGATGATGATAAGAAGCGCCTGTGACATGCTAGTCCTATTTCCGTGCCTATTCCGGCACAGATACCACTTCCGGCAAACGCAACAGGTTTACTTTTAGAGGTGTCATCAATTTTCCCCAGTTCTATCTTCCTAAGTAAACCGTGTGCTTCCATTATGTACTGAAAGATCTTAGACGCAGGGTCAGAGCCGGAATTTCGTTTTAATGCCTCTAATGTTGAAAGATCCATTCCCCCGGAAAAATCAATCTTACCTGAGGTGATTATAATCCCTTTTATTTTTTCTTCGGACAATGCTTCCGTTACTAATTTTTGAAAACTTCTTAAACCATCCTCAGTCATTGTGTTCATGGACTTATCGAGACAATTCCAGGTGATTACCGCGATGTTATCTTTATCTATCTCTTTGGTAAAATCACTACACATAATGTTTCCTCACTAAACCTTCTCTATTATTGTTGAAGCGCCCATTCCTGATGCGACGCAAAGGGTTGTAAGTGCTGTTGACTTTCCAGTTCTTTCCAGTTCATCTAATGCGGTTCCCAAAAGCATTGCTCCTGTAGCCCCTAAGGGATGGCCCATAGCAATAGCTCCTCCGTTTACATTTAGTTTTTCATGTTCCACACCAAAATGTTCCATAAACGATAGCGGTACAGAGGCGAAGGCCTCATTTACTTCAAATAAGTCTATGTCTTTTATGCTCATTCCACTTAGCTTAAGGACCTTTTCAGTTGCGGGAAGGGGTCCTGTAAGCATAATTGTAGGGTCTGTTCCAATTTTCGAAGTTGCAATAATTCGTGCGCGGGGCTCTAGCTCGTTTTTCAATCCAAATTCTTTATTTCCTATCAACACAGCTGCAGCTCCATCAACGATTCCGCTTGAGTTACCTGCATGATGTACATGATTTATTTTCTCAAACTCTGGATATTTAAGTAATGCCACAGAGTCGAAACCTGGCATTACTTCTCCCATATTTTTGAAACTTGGTTCCAGTCCACCTAAAGATTGCATTGTGGTTTCTGGTCTTATGTACTCATCCTCATCCAAAATGGTTAAGTTGTTTTGATCTTTAATTGGCGCAATTGACTTTCTGAAATAGCCCGATTTTCTTGCGGCTGTGGCTCTTTTTTGGCTTTCTACCGCAAAAGTATCAACATCATCTCTGGAAAAACCATATTTAGTTGCTAAAATGTCGGCTGAAATACCTTGTGGAACAAAGTATGAATTCATTGCCAAAGTCGGATCAACTGCGATAGCTGCTCCATCGGACCCCATGGGCACACGGCTCATCATTTCCACTCCTCCAGCAACGTAGGCGTTGCCAGCAGACCCCTTTACTTGGTTTGTAGCTAGGTTTACAGCTTCTAACCCGCTAGCACAAAATCGGTTTATAGATAGTCCTGGAGTGGACTCACTATAATTAGCCGCAATAACAGCGGATCTTGCCAAACAGCCTCCCTGTTCTCCAACTTGTGTTACATTACCCCAAATCACGTCTTCTATCTCTTCGGTATTAAGACTATTTCTTTCACGCAATGCCCTTAAAATCTTCGCAGATAGTGTTACAGCCGAAAGCTCATTTAGCGACCCTTTTTTTCCCTTTCCTCTAGGGCTCCTGACTGTATCATAAATATATGCCTCTTCCATCTGTTAATCCTTTTCCATTTAAAATTGATTCGCCGCCAAGCTCATTACTTGCTTCTCTCCAGTTAAAATCTTGTCTAATCTAAGCTTGGTTTCGGGGAGTTGTCGGTTCATAAAATAGGAGCCTGTTAAAATCTTTGCTTCAAGAAAGTTTTTATCACTTAAAGGATTTTTGAGTTGCTCTACAGCGGACTGAGCTTTTTTAGACCAAATAAACCCTAGAGAAACTAGTCCTACCAGGTGGAGAAAATCGGTTGCACCAGATACGGCACTGAGTGGGTTCTTTAACCCGTTTTCCATGAAAAACAACAGCGCTGCCTGCAAATGTTCGATAGATTTTTTCAATGGGGAAATAAAATCATTTTCAAAATCTTTAGAATGCTCTTCTTTGATAAAATTCTGGACTAGTTCAAGATACTCTCGCATATGTTTCCCGCCATCCATAGCTAGTTTTCTGCCAACTAAATCAAGAGCTTGAATGCCATTCGTGCCCTCATAAATCATTGCAATCCTACAATCTCTAGCGTATTGGCTCATACCCCATTCCTCAATATAGCCATGTCCACCAAAAACTTGCTGGGCGTTTATAGTATACTCAAAACCCTTATCTGTAACATAACCTTTGATTACGGGAATCAACAGACTTGCAATCCCCTCAGCACTTTTATCAGCCTCTCTTTTTGCTCTATCTAGAAGAACCGCAGCCCAGGCTATAAAGCCTCTTGCCCCTTCTATAAATGACTTTTGTTCCATAAGGTTTCTTCTAACATCTGGATGAACAATAATTGGGTCCGCGCTCTGGTCTGGATTGGCTTTCCCTTGAATTGCTCGTCCCTGTATTCTGTCTTTTGCATAAGTTAGTGCCGCTTGATAAGCTATTTCAGCTTGAGCTAACCCCTGCATTCCTACCCCTAGCCTAGCCTCATTCATCATTGTGAACATTGCTTTAAGGCCTTTATTTTCTTCGCCAACAAGGTAGCCCGTTGCGCCATCATAATTCATAACACAGGTAGCGTTACCTTTAATACCCATCTTTTTTTCTATTTTTCCAACTGATAATTTATTTCTTTCCCCTAATGAGCCATCATCATTGACTAGAAACTTTGGCACCACAAATAATGATATACCTTTTACGCCCTCTGGAGCACCTGGAGTTTTAGCTAGGACTAAATGTATAATATTTTCTGATAAGTCATGATCGCCAGAGGAAATAAAAATTTTCTGGCCCGAAACTTGATATGAGCCATTCTCAGTAAGAATTGCTTTAGTCCTTATCAAACCTAAGTCTGTACCACAATGAGGTTCGGTCAAATTCATTGTTCCAGTCCATTCACAATTGGCTAATTTAGGCAAATACATTTGCTTTTGATCTTCAGATCCGTGAAGAAAAATTGCAGAATATGCTCCCCTAGAGAGGCCGCTATACATTGTTAGAGACATATTAGCACTTGTGAACATTTCGTTTGTTACTGTGGAAAGTATCAAGGGTAAGTTTTGCCCACCAAACTCCTCTTCAATATCTAGAGACAGCCAGCCGCCTGCTCTTAACTTATCAAAAGCAAGTTTGAAGCTGTCGGGTGTACGCACTATTCCATTTTCTAATTTACATCCCTGCTCATCCCCATCTTTGTTTGATGGGGAAATCACCTCACTTGCTAATTTACCAGCTTCTTCAAAAATAGGTTTAGTAAATTCAGGTGATAAGTCTTTATAGCCCTCAATATTCTCTTTTTCTATTTTAAGAAAATGGTGAAGTATAAAATTGTAATCTTGTAATGGTGGTTGGTATAAATGCATAGTTTGTCTTCCAAATATTAAATTATAGATCCCGTGAGTCCGCGCCTCTTTTCAGAAGCAAGTCTTTACAAAGCTGAAGTTGAGTTTTTAAATCTCTTATAGCTAGTCCTAACTCCTTCTTCTGTTGTTCCATTGAAGATAGTCTTTTCAAGCCAAGTTGGTAGGTTTGCTTGATTTGTCTGGTACGGTGATCTCCAAAATTATACAAATTAAGTAGCTGTCTTATTTCCTCCAAGCTAAAGCCAAATCTCTTGCCCTGCATTATTAATTTCATTCTTCCTCTATCGCTCTTAGTAAATAAACGATGTTGACCCCTTCTGATTGGAAACAATAGCTCTTTTGATTCGTAAAATCTGAGCGTTCGAGCACTCACCTTGAATAGTTTGCACATTTCAGTGATAGTGTTAGCTTTATCTTCATTGCTTTTTGTGGAAATTATGTTCATTGTCCTACCTCCAGCTGATAATTCTTTTGACGTTAACGTCAAGTATAACGTGTTAAACATATTATTAAAATGTTTAGATGGTCAAATAAATTTTTATCGCTTTATTTTTTGGTGAAACAAAAGTGTCCAACCAGCTTTTAAATAAAACCGATAAAAAAATATTGCGTCTGGCTTACCCAATAATCTTGGCAAACATCTCTATACCAGTACTGGGTTTAACGGACACCGCTGTAATTGGTCAATTGGGTGCTCTCGATATTCTCGCCGGTATCTCTATGGGTGCGGTTTTGATGGGCTCTATCTATTGGTTCTTTGGGTTTTTAAGAATGGGAGTAACAGGACTAGTTGCACAAGCAAGGGGCGCAGATGATAAGCTTGAAATATCTAGTATATTACTTAGGGGTTTATTTATCGCTATAATTGGCGGAATTGCGTTGATAGTGGTTCACTCGTTTTTATTTTCTTCGATTTTTTATTTTTTAGAAGGTGACTTAGGCGCTGAAAAATTGGCCATGGAATATATGTCCATAAGAGTTCTTACGGCACCTTTTGCTATTTCTATATTTGTTTTTGTTGGCTGGCTATTCGGTATGGGAAAAACCTTTCATTCGCTTTGCTTATTGGCTTTAGTGAACGTTTTAAACATTCTATTGGACATCATCTTTGTTAAGTTTCTCCACTTAGGAATAGCTGGCGTCGCCTATGCCACGATCGTATCTGAATTCTGTGGCTTTTGTTTAGGCGTCTATCTGAGTAGAGAATATTTGCTAAATAAAGATAGTATAAAAGTAAGAGGAATTTTTTTATCAAATAAATGGAGACTTTTTATTCTTTTGAACATAAACATTGTTATACGTTCAATACTTCTACAGTCTGTTTTTTTATCTTACCTTATCTTTGGGACACTTTTTGGCTCTGAAATTTTGGCAGCTAACCACATTTTGTTGCAAATTATTTTTCTTTCAGCTTACGCCCTTGATGGTATCGCGTTTTCTTCTGAGATATTAGTAGGAGAAGCGATCGGTCAACGGAGACAGGAACTATTTAAAAAAGTAGTTAAGTCTGCTCTTAAGCTTGGCTTCATACTTTCAAGTATCATTGGTTTTTGTTTCTATTTCGTGGGGTTTTTGGTCATCGATTTGATGACCTCAATAAGTTCAGTAAGATTAATATGTTATGATTTTTTAATCTGGATTTCAATAATGCCAATAGTCAGTGTCTTTTCTTATGTTTATGATGGTATTTTTCTAGGTGCAGCTAGGGGAAAAGAAATAAGAGTTGCGATGACTCAATCATTTGCAATTTTTCTTATTTGCGTAACTGTCTTTATTCCATTGATGGGAAATACAGGACTGTGGATTTCCATTGTAATTTTTAATGCGACCAGAGCTATAACTTTATGGACAAAAATAGAGAGAATCCAGAGTTCTCTATCATCTAGTTAAAGCCCCCACTGCGTGACTGATTGAGCGATATCCGTCACGTATTAGAAGATTTTTGAGTTCTATTTCCATCTTTTTAATATGCCTAGGGCCATGATAAACAAACCCTGTATATATTTGAACAGCCGATGCTCCGATCTTTATCTTTTCATATATGTCTTTTGCTGACAATATGCCACCTACTCCTATAAGTGCTGTTGAAGCGTTCTTTCTTTTCGCGAGTATTTTTAATATTTTGTTTGATGGTTTCAAAAGCGGTTTGCCAGATAAACCTCCCTCAAAACGTATAGGTTTTTTTAAAGTGTTTGGGTTTATTGTAGTGTTAGTCGCAATTAGACCGGAAACATTATTTTCCTCACAAACATTTAGTATTTCAATCACATTATTCTCGTTAAGATCAGGCGCAATTTTAATAAAAATGGGTACTTGTCTTGTCAACGAAACATTGATGGTGTAAACGTTTTGCAAGATCTTTTCTAGTGTTTCAGGTTTTTGTAAGTCTCTAAGATTTTTTGTGTTTGGTGAGGATACATTTATTGTTACATAGTCGAATAGATGAGCCAGAAACTCAAAAACATTAGTATAATCCAAAATCTTGTCTATGCTTTTTGCGTTAGCGCCTAAGTTGACGCCCACAATTCCAAGCTTAGGCTTTCTCGCAATTTTTGATACGTATAACATGCCTTTATTATTGAAACCCAATTTATTAACCAAAGCGTCTTCCTTTAAGAGTCTAAATAAACGTGGTTTGGGATTGCCGAATTGTGGATCTGGAGTAATTGTACCAACTTCCACAAACCCAAAACCTAAGGAGAGAGTAGCGTTAAATACCTCGGCATTTTTATCAAAACCTGCAGCTAATCCTATGGGTGAAGGCACCTCCATCCCAGCTATTTGAGTTTTTAAGATAGGAGTCCCAATTTCTTTTTTTTTAACAAACTGGTTTAAAAGCCGGAGGTAACACAAGGCTATTGCGTGGGAAATTTCTGGGTCAATTTTATTTAAAAGTTTTGTGCCAAAGTAATGATGTAAAATATTTAGCATTTTAGGATAATGTCTTAATTCTTTGGCTCGTTATCTTTATTTATACGCTCAATCTTTCTGTATATTGCTGGATCCCATTTGCAGGCAAATCCATCGCCATCGACATCCATATTATGAAAGTCGTTTTTTGGTCCCCCATTTTCGAGGAAGAAAATTTGCGCAGCATTTTTATTAGAGAATTTTTTACAGCCTAAGCCAGCACCACTACTTATAAAATTTCTGTAATAAATTTTTTCGCCTAATTTGTTGGACACGCTTCGGGCATAAACTGCTAAATTTACCGACTGGCGCTTTATTTTTTCTTTATGGGTTGCTTCTAAAACCACTCTCCCTGCT
>CACLZW010000020.1 GCA_902611475.1 uncultured Alphaproteobacteria bacterium | reverse complement strand
GGCAATTTCTCAGTAGAGGAGAGTAATAGGCTTGCTATTCTGCTAAGAAGTGGTGCGCTGCCTGCAGAGATCGAAGTATTGGAACTAAGAACTATTGGACCTGAGTTGGGCCGCGATAGCATTAATGCTGGGAAATTAGCAGCTTTAGTTGGTGGACTACTCGTTCTAACTTATATGTGGTTAAGTTATGGTCTTTTTGGCATTTTCGCAAATGTCGCTCTAATGTTGAATATTATCTTAGTAATGGCCCTACTATCAATTCTTGGTGCTACACTGACCTTGCCAGGTATAGCGGGGATTGTTTTAACAATTGGTATGGCAGTCGATGCTAACGTTCTTGTTTTCGAACGTATAAAAGAGGAGATCAAAAAGAATAGCACTATTTATAATTCAATAAAAATTGGATATGAAAAAGCTTTGTCCTCAATTATTGATGCAAATGTAACCACCATGATAGCAGCTATCATTCTCTTTTTCTTTGGCTCGGGACCAATAAAAGGTTTTTCGGTGACTTTAGGATTAGGGATAATTACGTCTGTATTTACTGCTTTATTAATAACAAGACTGTTTATTGATCTATATATTTTAATTTATAAACCAAAAGTTTTGAGGGTATAAATGTTACTTAGAGGCCTATTTAATCAGTCAAAAGAAATACAATTTTTCACCTTTTCTAATTTACTGTCCTATATATCATTAGGGGCTATCTTATTATCCATTATATTATTTTTCATTTTGGGGCTAAATTATGGAATAGATTTTCGTGGTGGTACCATGTTTATGGTATCAAGTTCAGAAAAGATAAAGGTGTCAGATGTTCGAAATACGTTGAGCAGATCAAATTTGGGGGATGTTTCTATATCTCAAGCAACTAACCCCTTAGAGACTTTGAGTGCTGGAACATTAACTAGTATAGATAATATTTTTATAATTAAAGTTGAAAAAACTGAAGGCCAAAATGTTGAAACAAAGGTAAAAGCTTTACTGCAAAATAAAGTGCCTGATATAAAATTCTTACAAATTGAATCCGTTGGATCTAAGGTTTCATCAGAGCTTGTAAGAAATGGAATGCTAGCTGTTCTTTTCGCTGTTATATCAGTTTTAGTATATATTTGGTTACGGTTTGAGTGGCAATTTGCTCTCGGAGCGGTTTTTGCACTCATTCATGACGTTATTTTGACCATTGGCGTATTTTCAATTCTAAGGTATGAATTTAACCTTTCAATAATAGCAGCTTTACTTACAATTATAGGTTACTCGTTAAATGACACCGTTGTCGTATTTGATCGCGTGCGTGAAAATCTTAGAAATTATAAATCATTGCCATTACTGAAAGTTTTAAACATGTCGATAAATAATACTTTAAGTAGGACAATTATGACTTCTGTAACAACTTTATTGGCTCTTTTCGCTCTGTATTTTCTAGGTGGCGATGTTATTAGAGGATTTACGTTTGCTATGATCTGGGGTGTTTTAGTTGGGACTTATTCATCAATTTTTGTAGCAGCGAAAATTCTATTGCTACTTGATGTTAAACGAAATTGGGATGAAAAAGACTCAAAAGCGGGCACTCAATTTTAACTCACTGAACTGTTGCTAAACTAACTATTTGTGCTAATAAATGAATAATATTTAAAGGAGATTTAAAATGGCATTTGAACTTAATGACTTGCCTTATAGCCATGACGCCCTTGAGGCTGCAGGCATGAGCAAAGAAACTTTGGAGTTTCATCATGATTTGCACCACAAGGCTTATGTTGATAATGGTAATAAGCTTATCTCAGGTACTGAGTACGAAAATATGACGTTAGAAGAAATAATAACAAAATCGTATGATCCATCGGCGATTGCTCAGTCTGGTATTTTTAATAATGCATCGCAGCACTGGAATCACATGCAGTTTTGGGAAATGATGGGTCCAAACCAAACGGGGTTACCAAGTGAATTGGCATCAGCTATAGACGGTAGTTTTGGTTCTTTTGGAAAGTTTAAAGAAGATTTTTGTGCTTCAGGAGTTGGACAGTTTGGATCAGGCTGGGTATGGCTTGTAAAATCGAATGATGGGAGTCTCAAAATTTCAAAGACCGAAAATGGTGTAAATCCATTGTGCCATAATGAGACAGCTCTTTTAGGATGTGATGTTTGGGAACATTCATATTACATCGATTTCAGAAATAAGAGACCTGCTTACTTGGAAAATTTTTTAGATAAGTTAGTTAATTGGGAAAATGTAGCCTCAAGAATGTAGTAGCCAAAACTCCCAACCTTTTTCTATATTGCATCTTAAGCACCTACTTTATTTAATTTTAGGGACAGTCATTTGGGGACTGTCCCCAATTTTTTATGATCTCCTATATAATGTCTCTTCTATCGAGATAGTGGCACATAGATCCGTTTGGTCTGCAATATTTTTATTTCTTTATCTTTATTTTTTTTTAGGTTTGAACCGTAATTTTTTCCTAAAAGGTTTAAATGAATTAGGCTTACTTTTTTTGGCTGGTATATTGATTGCCATTAATTGGTATGGTTTCATTTATGCAGTAACCTCAGGCAATGCACTTCAGGCTTCACTGGGCTATTACATATTTCCTCTGGTCGCCGTTTTTCTTGGAATTGTTTTCAAACGAGAAAAATTTACTAATATTCAAACTCTTGCTATCTGTCTTGTAATTATATCTGTTGTTTCATTAATTTATATGAATGGAGAAGTACCCGGCCTGGCTCTGATACTTGCATTTAGCTTTGGTTTCTATGGTTTAATAAAAAGCAACGTAAAATTAAATCCTATTTCATCTGTTGCGTATGAAACGATTTTGATCACTCCGTTGGTGATAATAGTGATGATTTTTTTCACTGAACCAACTATAAATAGGGAAAATATATTTGCCGACACCACTTTAATTTTATTGATATTTTCTGGTCTAATTACTGCTGTTCCTCTCGTATTATTTTCTACAGGGACAAAAGTTTTTTCTTATGCCACTGTCGGTTTGGTACAGTACTTAAATCCAACAATACAATTTATAATTGCAATCTTTTATTTTGAAGAAGCATTTGAGTTAAGCCACGCTATAGCGTTCTTTCTTATTTGGATAGCGTTATTTATCTATTCTTTTGAGTCAATATCCAAAGAGCTCAATAAAGATGGTATTAGTGTTTCAACGGTTTCAAAAAAACTAAAATAGTTTAAAAGGTCTGCGCTAGCAAATTCTAAAGAAACGAATTGTTCCAAGAGAATTCTGAAATTATCCCAGTAATTGTTTATATTTAAGAAAAATATTGGTTTTCTAATAATGTTTAATTGAAACCACGTTATTGTTTCAGACACTTCTTCAAGCGTACCAATGCCTCCTGGTAAGCACAAAAAAGCATCTGAATTATCATACATTGTTTTTTTTCTAGTATGCATGTCATCAGTAATTATTATCTCTCCGTGGTTTTTGTCTATACCTTCTATCTGTAGTAAATGTTTGGGAATTATGCCAATTACCTCTCCATTATTTTTAAAGACACTTTTAGAGAGCTCCCCCATAAGTCCTAGTGAGCCACCTCCATAAACCAATTTGATTTGATTTTTTGCTAGTTGTTCTCCTAATTTTTCGGTAGCCTCCTTATAAATTGAGCTATTTCCGTTTTTAGAGCCACAGAAGACACAAAGGGATTTTTTTTGTTTTATATTTCTCATATTTTTTAGAGGATGTTTCCCACAATTTTTAGTAGTTTTTCATAGAAATCCAGTTTACCCTAAGTATTAGGAGAGCCAATGATTAATTTTGTACTAAAGTATACGGGTACTTATGGGTTGCTAGCTATTTTGGCAGTTGCCATCGTTACCCCCACTTATTTTTTCTTTACTAGTCAGCAAGAGCTGCGTCCAGAGCCCTCCGCAGAAAAACAAGATGATGGTAATGAAGAAAAGGTTGCAGAAAAAACAGTTTTAACTGAAGAAATAAAAGAAGCTGCTGATGGAACTTCTGACGAGTTAAAACAAAATGAACCCTCTAAGCAAGGAAATAAGGAGGGCTTGGAGCAAATTGATAGTGTGTCAGTTGATGTTTTTCGAGTAGACGAGTTTGGAAATATAATATCAGCGGGTAAAGTTTCAAAGGAAGCCAAAATTGAAATTTTAGCTGATAATAAAAAAATTATTGGAACTGATAAAACTGAGGCTGATGGAAGCTTTGTTATATTTGGAAAAGTTCAGAGCACTGGTTTAGTTCAAACTGTCAAAATCAGAGGGTTAATAAGGGATAAAGGCGAACAAAAAATAGTCGACTCAGCTGATTTATTTTTTGTACTACCTCAAGTCGAGAAGAATAATGAAAAAGAAATAAATAAAATAGAAAAAAAGCCACTAATTGTTAGAGATGATGGAAATGACCTTAAAATTCTCGCGCCAATTCAAGTGAGTTCCGTTGATAGTATTACATTAGATACGATAAGTTACACTCAGGATTCAAGTACCGAGCTAGCTGGTCGAGCGCGACTTGATAACGCGATTAGGATTTATTTGAATAATAAATTGGAAAGTGAGGTAAAAGTAAACGAAAGTGGAGCGTGGAAAACTACACTGTCAAATATTCAAGCTGGAGTTTACACCTTAAGACTTGACGAATTAAACGATAATGGAATTGTCGAAGGTAGGCTGGAGCTGCCGTTTAAAAAAGCAGATGAAGCACTTATTCAAGCTATGGGGGAAGGGAGCATTACCGTGCAACCAGGAAATAGTTTGTGGAGGATCGCAAGAAAATATTATGGAAAAGGCATACAATTTGTTGAAATATTTGAAAGAAATTCTCATCTAATAAAAGATCCCGATTTAATTTATCCAGGCCAAGTGTTTTCACTGCCAAACTAATTTCTGAAAAAGTAGTAATGAAACAATAATGAGAACTAGTTCTTATGCAAATGACGAATTGAGGGAAGTCAAAAAGCAGGAAAACTATAAGTCTATTTTTGTAACTACTTTTCGCTACTTGTGGCCGGACGAACTAATTTTCAGAATTAGGGTCATAGCTTCACTTTTTTGTTTAGTACTTGCAAAAGTTTTTACAGTTTTAACACCTTTATTGCTTATGACCTTGGTCGATGAATTAAATGTTTCGGTTAATGGCACCAAGACAGGTGACTTTGTAATATGGGGAGCACTTGCTTTGGCTTTGGGCTATGGAGCAGCTAGGTTTTCATCGGTTGCTTTCGTACAAATTAGAGACTTTCTGTTTGTAAATGTTGCTCAAAATGGTCTAAAAAAACTCAGTATGGATGCCTTTCAACATATGCATAGTCTTCCTCTGAGTTTCCACTTGTCTAGACAGACTGGTTCTTTACATAAGGTTATTGATCGAGGCGTGCGAGGTATAGAGTTTCTTCTTAGGTTTGTACTTTTTTCTATCGGACCTTTAATTCTCGAGTTACTATTGGTCTGTATTTTGATTACTTACAAGTTTGACGAAATTTTTCTAATTATTATTTTGGTCACAATATTTCTATACGTCATTTTCACTGTAAGCGTTACAAATTGGAGAGTGAGAATACGAAGAAAAATGAATATGTGGGATGCTGACCTAAGCCAAAAGACGATAGATAGCCTTCTAAACTATGAGACTGTCAAATATTTTTCTGCAGAAAATCATGAAAAAGAAAAGTATTTGAAATCATTAAAGTCATATGAGCTCTTTGCTATTAAGACTGGGAAATCGTTATCAATGCTTAATTTTGGTCAGGCTCTCATTGTAACACTTGGGTTGCTGATCCTAATAGTTATTTCAACAAATCAGGTTGTTAACGGCTCTTTAACAGTAGGTGGTTTGGTTGGATTGAACGCTATTATGTTGCAATTGATTTTGCCATTAAACTTTTTAGGTACTGTTTATCGGGAAATAAGGCAGGCGTTGGTTGACATGGCAGATTTATTTATTTTGTTTGCAGAGGATAAGGAGGAGGATGAAATTGCAAAAGGCGAGCTTGCTTCTATTGAGCATGGATTTATTTTTGATAAAGTTTCTTTTGGGTATGTTGGAGCTAGGAAGGTTATTAGCAATGTTAGTTTTTCCATTCCTGTCGGTAAAACAATCGCGATAGTTGGACCCTCTGGCAGCGGTAAGTCTACAATAGGAAAACTAATTTTTGGTTTTTATAAACCATTGAGTGGAAAGATTTTAATTGATGGAAGGGATAGTGTTGACTTAAAAACAGCTACGGTTAGGAGGCAATTAGCAGTTACTCCCCAAGATATAGTTCTATTTAATGATACGTTAGAATACAATATAAAATATGGTTCTAACCACGTCTCAGATGATAAGTTGAATAGTGTTATTGAACAAGTAGATTTAACGGATTTTGTTTTAAGTTTACCGGATGGTTTGGCGACTCAGGTTGGTGAAAGAGGTCTTAAGTTATCTGGAGGCGAAAAGCAAAGAGTTGCTATTGCCAGAATGTTATTAAAAGATTGTTACATTAATATTCTTGATGAAGCTACTAGTTCACTGGATTTAAAAACAGAAAAAATAATTGTTGAAAATTTATTAGAAAAAAAGACAAGTAAGACTTTAATAATTATAACTCATAGGTTATCTTCCATTGCGAACGCCGACAATATTTTGGTTATAGAAAATGGTCGACTGACTCAACAGGGGAAACATAGTAGCTTAATGCATGAAAACGGAATATACAGAGAAATGTGGGAAAAACAGAAAAAATACGAAATTATAGATAAGCGGGACAAATCTTAATGGTTGAATCAGAGAGTTTTATCAAAGAGGTCAGCGAAGAAGTTAAGAGGGATAAACTATTTAAGATTCTTAATAAATTTAAGTGGCCTCTATTTGCTTTGATTATACTATTAATTGGGACAGTTGGAGGCTATGAATATTACAAGTATTATAAAAAAGCCAAGGCACAAAAAAATGGAGAGTTTTTGGTCTCCGCAATGGAAAATTTAAAAAATAATGGTCAAACTGTTACCGAGGAAATTGATAACAAATTTTTATCTGTTTTTATTAAGTTGAATGAGGCTAAATATTTTGAAGAAAAAGGTGACATTAAAAGCGCGATAGCTGCGTATGACTATATAATTAGTAAGCATGGTGGAAATAAATTTTTTGATCATTATTCAAAATTCCAATTGTATTTAATGGATCCCGCAGAAAGTCTTAATGACAAAAAGAAAATAGATATTCTTGATGAGCTCTCTGGTCCAGATGGTCCCTTGAAGTTATTAGCGTTAGAGCAAAAACTATATCTGTATATGAAGATTAGTGACTTAGATAACATAATGTTACACGTGAAGCTTATATTATCGGATCCATCAATTATGCCTGAACAGGTCAGCAGGATAAAAGAAATTGAAAAAATTTATGAGCTTAACTGATTATTCGTATAAAAGGTTTGCTTTTTTTAAGTTAATCCTATTGACCTCTGCTATTTTTGCCCAGAGTTGTTCTAATGATGAGAGACTAGAGGGGTTTAGGCAGCCAGTTTTATTGGAACAAAAGGTTTATGAAACAAACGAAAAAAGCAAAAAATTGGCTCTTGGAAATCCGAAAAACATTAGCTCTTGGACGCATAGTGGTGGTGGGTCAAGCCATAGTTTAGGTAACATAGCTTTCTCAGCAGAAGGAAAATTTACTTCTCATTCCAAAGTTAAAGTTGGCCCAAAAGGATCATACTCTGAGCCAATTGTTCAAAATAATCAGATTTTTTTGATGACACCTAATGGATATATTGTTGTTTACAATGACAAAGGGCAATTCCTTTGGGAGCTTAGTATTGTTCCTGAGGGTAGTAGGGCGAAGAGCGAGATATATGGTGGCTTGGCAATAAATAAAGATAAGCTTGCCGTTACTTCATCATTCGGAGAGCTCTTGCTAATAAGTATATCGAAGAGGAGAGTGGATTGGAGATACGACTTCAAGAGACCATTTAGATCAGCACCAATATTTCATAACGGGTTTATTTTTGGAGTTACAGGAGATGATATTGCCGTATCTTTTGATGTTAAGGGCAAGTTAAGGTGGACAAAAAAAGGACCTCAGAAAAACACAAAAGTGTTTGCAACAGTATCTCCTGCTGCCATGGGAAATAAGGTGCTTTTCCCATTTAGTGGTGGTTCTTTAGTCGCGCTCAACGCAGTGAATGGAATAGAAGAGTGGAAAATAAATTTAGAAAATTCTAATATTGGTTCAGCATCCGCTTCATTAGGCGATTTTGTTAGTGATCCGGCAGTTTATGGATCAAGTTTATTTGGAGTAGGTGCCTTTGGTGAAACCTTTTCTGCGACCAAAAGTGGGAAAGTTTTATGGAGGAACAACATCCAGAGTTCTAGTCGACTTGTAGTATCTGGTAATTCCGCTTTCTACTCTTCCAACAACTCCTTAATAGGAAGAATTAATTCCAAGAATGGGAAAATAGTATTTTTAAAAGAGTTCACAGGTAAAAGATGGGTCAAATATCATGGTCCGTTACTCCTTCAAAATAAGTTGCTAGTTCTTGCTACTGATAAAAATGCTTATTGGTTTTCTCCAGAAGATGGAAGGTTGCTGAATAAGGAGAAACTTGGAAAAAAAATTTCGTCTCCTCCAGTAGTAGTAAACAAGAGACTAATGTTTGTTTCCGAAGATGGTATGTTAAATATACTTAACTAGTCAATAAGGAGAATTTCTTGTTCATAAGAGCAGGTATAGTTGGTCGCCCTAATGTTGGGAAATCTACATTCTTCAATTGTTTGCTAGGACGTACTAGAGCGATCGTAGGTGATTTTGCCGGAGTTACACGCGATTATAAGGAAGAACTTCTAGACTTAAAAAGTTTTCAAATCCAATTAGTAGATACTGCTGGCCTGAAATCATCACTTATTTCTGAACAAGAAAAAACAATAAATAGACACACACTCGATTTAATTAATCATTTAGACATTATTCTGTTTGTCGTAGATGGCAGAATGGGAGTGACCCTTGAAGATAAAGAAATATTTCAAGTATGTAGGAAGTTAGATAAGCCTACAATTTTAATTGTAAATAAAGTTGAAACATCTGTGATTGAAAAGAGTTTTTTTGAAGAAGATATAAACTTCTTTGGTTTACCTAATATTATTTTTGTTTCTAGTGAGCACAGGTTGGGGATAGAAAAAGTGTTCCTTGTCCTCGAAGATATTTGTCAAGAAAATAAACTAGAATCGATTGCGAAAGAAAAGTTCAATTATGAAAAAAAACCCATAAATATAGCGATAGTCGGTCGCCCAAATGTCGGGAAATCAACGCTTGTAAACGCCATTATAAAACAGAAAAGATTTGTTACTGGTCCAGAAGCCGGATTAACAAGAGACAGTAATTTTGTTTTTTTTTATTGGGATAATGATTTTTTCAAGATTTACGATACTGCTGGTGCAAGAAAAAAACGCAAAATTAATAATTCTTTAGAAAAAGAGTCAGTCAAAGAAACCTTAAGAGCCATAAAGTTTGCTCAAATTGTTATATTAGTTTTAGAACCTGATGAATTACTTAATGCTCAGGATCAAAAGCTTGCCTCTCTATGTGAGAGAGAGGGTAGAGCCGTTGTTTTTGTTGTCAACAAGAGTGACAAAATTTTTGATAAAAAATTCGTTGATGAAAAGCTCAAGAAAACTATTTCAAAATCTTTGCCTCAGTTCAAAGGAGCTTATTTTTCTTATATTTCAGGTTTAAAAAGTATTGGTCTTGATACCTTAAGAGAAAATGTGATGAAAGCTTATTCAAATTGGAACTTTAGACAGTCAACTTCTAATCTGAATACTTGGTTGAAGGAAAAACTTGATAAACACGCTCCACCAACCAACAACGAAAAAAGAAGAATAAAGCTAAAGTATATAGTGCAATCAAACACTAGACCGCCAACTATCAAAATATTTACTTCTCACAATGGTATCGTGTCAAAATCTTACAAAAGGTATCTTGAAAACTCATTTAGAGAAGATTTTGGTCTTCTCGGTACACCAATAAGAATAATATTTAAGTCAGGTGATAATCCTTTCACCTCTAGTAAGCATTAAAATCTTCTCTATTATTTTTCTGGCTTCTTTATTAACAGTGTCACTATCAATATTCTTCTCACCTGGAAACATCTTCTTTCTTAACTTTGTTCCCATTGGCGCTGGATATTCAATTAGAACCTTGATCCCTAGTCTTTTATTTTCTTCTTGATATGATAGGAACAGTTGATCACATGCTTTTTTTGCCGAATTGTAGGGACCATTAAATTTTTTTGTTCTAGCATCGGAGATATAAACGAATAAACCTTTGGAATTTCTACTTAATAATTGATGAAAACACGATATTAATCTAAAGGATATCATAATTGGTGAGAGTAAATTAATCTCTACCTCTTTCAAAGAAACTTGATTAATTGGCATCATTTGAAGTGAAGGCATAGCACAGTGAATAATAGTATGAAGTTCTCCAAAATTTTCTAATATTCTGTTTGATAGCTCTTCTATTGTCCCTTGCTTTGCTAGATCTATGCAAACAAGTGTTGCTGACCCTGTTGTTTGTTCTATAGCATCAGATAAGTCTTCTAATAGATTTTTATCTCTACCGACAGCAATAACTTCAGCACCCTCCTGAGCCAACGCGATAGAGATACTAAATCCTAGCCCACTGGTTGCTCCTGTTATAAGCACTTTTGATCCAGAAAGTCTCTTAGAATTATGATCTACATTCATTACTTTTTTACACAAGTTGTTAACAGATTATCGTAATTGTCAATTATCCACTCTGGAATATTTTGGGGATACTTTGTAAGTATTTTTTCTTGTACATCTAAAGTGATCGTATTGGACTTAGACAACCCAATAAATTTCCATGACTCAGAGTTTTTAAGCACCTGATTATAGATAATAAGAAAAATTATTATTATTATACCACCTCTTAAAAACCCAAAAAGCAAACCAAAGATTTTATTTACCTCGTTAAGAATTGAGGTTTCGATAAAATATGAAATTCTGTATGTAATGAATGAGATAGCTATAAGAGCTAGTGTGAAGCCCAAGATAAATGAAAGTATCATCATTAATTCACAGCTATCGCCTAATATGCTCATCACGAAATCTATTTCGGAAATAGTAGTAAAAATCAGCGGAGAAATAAGATAAGCTACCACGATAGCCAGAAACCAATTTAAAATTAACAGAACTTCTTTTATGAAACCTCTGTAATAGGCAAAAACTCCTGAGAAAATTATCAATCCGGCTGAAATCAAATCAAAAGAGGACAAGGTCTCCATTAGCTCAGATTCCTTTGTAAAGAAATTTAATTAACAAACTTTCTAAGAAATTAACCATTTAAGAATATCTTTAACAATTTATTTTTTGATAAGATAGCCTGTTTTGGATTTCCAGACCATTCAACTTTTCCACCATCTAATAGAATAATCTTTGTCGCAAGAAACATTGCCAAATTAATATCATGGGTGATTGTAATAGCAGTTTTTTTTGAATCCTTTATGATTTTACTTATTAAAGAAATTATTTTTTTTGACATTATTGGGTCAAGCCCAGTAGTTGGTTCATCAAAAATCAGAATATCTGGTTCTGAAAATATTGATCTCGCTATCCCAACCCTTTTTTGCATTCCCCCAGATAATTCAGATGGGTAGTCTTCGGCTATGTTAGTAGGCAATCCAACCTCTCTTAGCCTTTCAATTGCAAGTTTTCTAAGCTTGATAATGCTAGGAGACTTTTCATTATATAGTTTTTTAAAGGCGATGTTCTGCCAAATATTATAGCTGTCAAATAGCGCATTACTTTGAAAACAAACACCCATTTTATTTAAAATTTTTTGCCTATCTACATTTCCGCTAATCCGCTTACCATCAAAAAATATTGAACCAGAGCTAATATCTTCCAGCCCTAATATGCACTTTGCCAACATAGACTTGCCTGCACCTGAACCACCTATAATTACCAAATGATCCTCTGGCTCTATTGTAAAAGAAATATTCTTTAGAATCCGTTTAGAATCTATCTCCTTATTTAAGTTTTTAACTTCGATTTTCGATTTTTTGATCATTTATTAAATAAGGCTTCTGTTAAAATATAGTTTGCGGCAAGAATAGAGATTGAAGACCAAACAACAGAGTTAATTGTTGCTTTTCCCACACCTCTTGCTCCAACGGTTGTGTTAAGTCCATGAAATGTACCTAGCACGCCAATGATTAACCCGAAGAAGCTGGCTTTTATTAAACCAGAGACAATGTCGGCTAATTCTAGGAATTTAAGTGTATTTAATAAATAATTTGATGGATTAAATTCGAGAGTACTAACGCCAACCAAGAAACCCCCTAAAATGCCAAGGATATCTCCAGTAAGTGTTAAGAGTGGTAAGGAGATAATACAAGCGAAAACTCGGGGTATAATAAGAAAATTATATGGGTTTGCATTCAGTGTATACAGAGCGTCAATTTGTTCTGTAACTTTCATTGTTCCTATTTCAGCGGATATTGACGAAGCAACCCGTCCTGACATAATTAAACCACATAGCACAGGTCCAAGCTCTCTACAAATACCAATTGCCACTATTGAAGGCACTACACTTTCGGCATTGAACCGAGTTCCTCCGGAATAAATTTGAAGAGCCAAAGCGGCGCCAGTAAAAACAGCAGTCAATCCTACAACAGGTAAAGACATAAACCCTATTTGTATTAATTGATTGAAAAAGGCCTTAGCGTAGAATGGTCCTGTAAGTGCATATGATAGTATCTTCCAGGTAAATCTGCTAAAAATACCAATTTTGGACATAAATATTAGAAGTGTATTACCTATAAGTGCAATATAAAAAATAATTTTCATATAATTTCCTAGTTGGAGTAAACTCTGCTAATTCTTTCACCCAAATTGACTAGCACTTCATGACTAATCGTTTTACATTCTTTTGCAAAATCATCAACTTGATATTCAGGTGAAAATACACAAAGATATCTAGGAGTTTTTGGTAAATTTGAAATATCTACTGTAACAAGATCCATAGAAATTCTACCTATTATGGGGCATGGAATGTTTCCATAGAATAATTTACCTATGTTACTTAGTGTTCTCGGCAAACCGTCTGCATATCCCATTGCTAGAGTAGCAACTCTCATCTTATGTTTAGCTTTGTATGTAAAGTTATAACCAACTTGCATGTTTTTATCTATAATAAAGTCTTGAAGGACTGGAACCTTTATTTGAATAACTTCTTTTAATCCATCATGCCTAATTCCTCCGTATAACCCAATACCAGGCCTGATCATATCAAAGTGAAACTCGCCCCCTAATAAAGTTCCATGGCTTGCCGAGATACTTTGACGGATGTTAGGTAAAAATTTACATAATTTAATAAATAAGTCTTTTTGTTTCTTGTTTTCTTTATTGGATATATCGTCTGCACAAGCTAAATGTGACAAAATCAAATTCAATGGTAGTGATTTTACAATATCGATGTTTTCTAGAAGAGATTGCTGATCCAGTCCTAAGCGGTTCATACCAGTGTTTAGTTGAATGGCAACCTTTTGTGTTTGATTAAAGATTTCAATAAACTTTTGGACTTCTAGAATATTATTAATGATGGGAGTTATATTATATTTCCTATAAAGATTAGATTGCAGAAAATCAAATCCATTTAAAGTGAATATTTCAGAATCCCTTGAGTAACTCCTTATCTTTATTGCTTCAGAAATAGTAGCTGTAAAAAAACTTCTCACACCATATCGCTCAATTTCAGGAACTATTTTCGCTATGCCTAGGCCATAAGCGTCTGATTTAACAACAGCCGATAGCTCAGTATTTTTTTTTATTATTCTTTGAAAAAATTTGATGTTACTTTTTAAATTGGCAAGATTAATATGAAGTTCAGGAGACAATTATTATCCTAAGTCTCAATTTTTGACTTGATGGCTCTTTGCCAAATTACCAAATCGTGTAAAACGTCCATCAAAAGCTAAATCAACTGTACCAACTGGACCGTGCCGTTGCTTTCCAATTATTAACTCTGCTTTTCCATGAATTTGTTCCATTTCCTCTTGCCACTTTATTAGTGCGTCAAGATCTTGGTCGCCTGGCTTTTCCCTCTCTTTATAATACTCTTCTCGAAATATAAACAAAACAACATCAGCATCTTGTTCAATAGAACCACTCTCCCGTAGGTCTGCAAGCTGTGGTCTTTTATCATCTCGATTTTCTACTTGCCGAGAGAGTTGAGATAAAGCTAAGACAGGTATATTCAATTCCTTTGCAATTGCTTTAAGCCCTTGAGTGATTTCAGCAATTTCATTAACTCTGTTTTCTCTGTTTGATGAAGCTCGTATTAGTTGAAGATAATCTATTATCAAAAAATCAAGGCCATGCGTTCTTTTTAGCCTCCTAGCTTTAGATGCTATACTTGATATTAGTAGTGCAGGAGTATCATCTATAAAAAATTTACTTTGATCCAGTGATCGAGCAGCATCCACGAACTGATTGAATTCATTTTCGGATAGCTCACCTCTTCTAATCTGTTCTGAAGGAATTTTGCTTATATCAGATAAAATTCTTGTAGCGAGCTGTGCTGAAGACATTTCAAGTGAAAAGAAGCCAACACTAGAAGCTTTGCCGTATTTCTTATAATTCGCGATCGACGCATTGTATGCAATATTTGTTGCCAAGGCGGTTTTCCCCATAGACGGTCTTCCAGCAAGAATTATCAGATCTGAATTCTGTAACCCTCCCAATTTTTTATCTATATCGATAAATCCAGAAGGTATGCCCGATACGCCTTGTATATCTGAGTCGAAAGCTCTGTTTGCCAATTCGATTGCCTCAGTTGCAGCTTTAACAAGAGGCTCAAAGTTTTTTGATTGAGCACCATTTGATGCCACATCATAAAGAGCTTGCTCAGCTTTTATTATAAGTTGAGCAGGGACTGTTTCCTCTGTTATTTTTTTTGCATCAAGAATTATTTCGTTTCCAATATCAACGAGTTTTCTTCTAACCGCTAGTTCATATAAAGCGTTTGCATAGTCTTTTGCTGCATAGGCGCTTATAGCCATGGCAGATAACTCCGTGAGCAAAGAAGGAACATCGATATCATGGAAATCTTCGTCTGAGTCTAAATATGGTTTTAAAGTGATAGGTGAGACAAGCAGCCCTTTATTTGTTCTAGAAGCAATATGGGTGAATATTTTTTTATTTATTCCGTCATAGAAATGATCTTCATTAATAATGGATTCAATCTCCCCTAAAACGTCGCTATTTACTAATAGCAAACCTATCAGAGCTTGCTCGGCTTCAAGATTAAAAGTGGAAGATTTGTTTACATCCGCCGTTTGATCAAGTTTAACATTGTCCATAAGTCTCACCGACGATAGTATATACTAACTCTGTTTTTTTCACCAAGTTAATTGTGCCTACAATCGCAATTTCATAACATTACGCTTGTTGGCTATACTACCTTTTACTCGTTAGCAGATTATTATGTTCCGCTTTGCTCGATTGAGTTATTTTCAGAGCTTGTTTCTTCTTTTACTTCTTCAGAGATAGTCTCTTCAGTTTTTAGCGAAACACCATCTTCAAGGAGACTCTCGTTAAGTTCCACATTAATTTCATCGGAGCCTTTATCTGCATCCTTTTTAAATTCTATATCCGACGTAGTATCTCCCAGGCTTCGTACCACATTCAATTTTATTTTACTTTCAACTTCAGGATGCAAAATTACACTCATGTCGAATAACCCTAACTCTTTTATGGGCTTGTCTAAAGCTATCTGTCTTCTGCTTAGTGTTATTCCATTTTCACCGATGAGGTTTGCTATATCTCTTGTAGTGACCGACCCATATAATATTCCTGTATCAGACGCTGACCTGACAATCATCAAATTCAAAGTTTCTACTTCCGCTCGTATTTTCTCTGCTTTTTCAATCTCGTCCTTATTTTTCTCTAGTAACTTTGCTTTTGAGGTTTCAAAAACTTCTTTGTTTTCTTTCGTTGCTCTCAAAGCTTTACCACTAGGAATAAGGTGGTTTCTACCAAATCCAGGTTTTACTAAAACCGTATCGCCTATATTTCCAAGTTTATTAATCTTTTGAAGTAATATGACTTCCATGCTAAGACCTATTTAACTGCATAAGGCAACAAGCCTAAAAATCTGGCTCGTTTTATTGCGATTGCAAGTTCTCTTTGTTTCTTAGTTGAAACCGCAGTAATTCTAGAGGGCATGATTTTCCCTCTCTCTGAAATAAATTTTTGAAGAGTCCTTACATCTTTGTAGTCAATAGGCTGTGCTCCTTTTTCGGAGAACGGGCAACTTTTTTGACGCTTAAAATAGTGTTTGTTGTTATTGTTTTGAGACCTCCGGTCATTATACCTTTTTTCCATATTCAATCAAATCCTCTCTTCTTCGTCTTTATTCCTACTGTTCATCATGATTGAATCACCATCTTTATGCTCTTTTACCTTAATCGTTAAAAATCTCATAATATCTTCATGGATGTTCATTAAACGCTCCATCTCAGCCACGGCTTTTGTGTCACTATTTGATTTAAACATAAAATAATGACCCTTCCTATTTTTATTCATTCTGTAGGCTATTGACCTTAATCCCCAATATTCACTTCCAATTACTTTTCCACCATTCTCAGCAAGGGTACCTTTAAATTCTTCAGCCAGAGCTTCAGCTTGTACAGATGTCAAATCTTGTCTACAAATAAACACGTGTTCATAACTAGGCATTGGATATCCTTAAAAATTGTCGGTAAAAATCGTTATATACAGCAAAAATAAAAAAGCAAGCAAACAGTTGCATTGTTTAAATGATTTTTTTGGTATAAACATGATCACAAAGCAATTCTTCTAGAATCGAATACGAGGAAAAGGGTATGAAAAAAGCTTTTTTGTTTCCAGGCCAGGGGTCACAATTTATAGGTATGGGTGAAGAATTAGCAAGCCAGTTTGAGGTGGCAAAAGATGTATTTTCGGAAGTTGATGAAGCTCTTGGAGAAAAACTCTCGGCATTGATGTTTCGAGGCGATATTGACGAATTAACATTAACAAAAAATGCCCAACCCGCCATTATGGCAGTTTCTATTGCAATTTTGAGGGTTATGTCATCTAATGGATTGGATCTTAAAACAATTGATCTTTTAGCTGGTCACTCTTTAGGAGAATATAGTGCCCTGTGCGCTTCAGGGGTAGTTTCTTTAAAAGATACTGCCATAGTATTAAGAAAGAGGGGTATAGCTATGCAAAAAGCGGTCGCTGAAGGAAAGGGTTCAATGGTTGCTGTTTTAGGTTTGACTAGTGAAATTGTAAACAAATTTATAGCTACAAGTAAATGCGACAACCATTTGATCCAAGTTGCAAACGACAACGACCCTTCACAAGTGGTTATCTCTGGCGAAAAGAAAGAAGTAGAAAAATTTTCTGATTTTTTAAAAGAGAAAAACGCCAAGAGAATTATTAATCTTCCAGTATCTGCCCCTTTTCACTCTCCTCTTATGAAACCGGCTGCTTTAAAAATGGAATCTGAATTGAGAAAGATAAATTTCTCAAACCCAATAGTTCCAATTATTCATAATGTTGATTTAAGTATATTAGCTTCAACTGAAGGCTTAGTGGATAGGTTAGTCAAACAGATTTGTGGAACAGTAAGATGGAGAGAGAGTTTAATAAAGATGGCAGATGAACATGGTATAAAAAACTTTTTTGAAATAGGTCCAGGTAGAGTATTGGCCAGCACGGTGAAAAGAACAATTCCTGATGCAAACGTCCTTTCGGTAGCACTGAGTCCTCAGATCGATCAAGCTTTGGAGATGATAAGTGGCTAATATGGAAAACTTAAATGTTCTAATTACCGGTGCATCTGGAGGAATAGGGACTAGCCTATCTAAGGCATTTGCGACGACAAAAGCTAATCTCTTTCTTATTGGATCTTCTGAAGAAAAACTATCCAAGTTACGAAATGAACTGCCAAATAGAGAGAATATTAACTATTTTGCCGTTGATTTAAGTGAAAGAGAAAATGTAAGTAATTTTTGTGACTCGATAATTGAGAAATATGGACGGATTAACATTATTGTTAATAACGCGGGTATTACTGAAGATAATCTATTTATTAGAATGACTGATAATGCTTGGGATAAGGTTTTTGCAATTAATCTCGATGCATCGATGATAATTTGCAGAAAGTTCATTCGAGGGATGATAAAAAATAAATGGGGGAGAATAGTAAATATTTCGTCTGTGGTTGCGTCAACGGGTAATCCAGGCCAAAGCAATTATGTAGCCGCAAAAGGTGCATTGAATGGACTTACAAAATCATTGGCATTAGAGGTTGCAACACGAGGCGTTACAGTCAACTGCATATCACCAGGTTTTATTGATACGTCTATGACAGCAAAGTTGACAGATGACCAAAAGTTGAAAATAACTGAAAGGATTCCGATAGGCAGAATGGGGACTGGCGATGATGTATCGGCTTTGGTGTTATTTCTTGTGACTAATGAAGCAGGTTATATTACAGGGCAAAACATACACGTTAATGGAGGTCTTTTTCTAACTTAGAGGTTTTTCTCCATCTTACTCTAAAATTTTCCAGATAAGTATTGCTTGTTTTCATAATTATGTATAAAAGAAAAAAATTGTCGAAAGTAGACCATTTTCGTAAAAGAAAACAGGCCAAAAATGTGTAAGATGATGAGGAGGTTAATATGAGTGATGTTGTAGATAGAGTTAAAAAAATAGTTGTAGAGCATTTGAGTGTAGAAGAAGGCTCGATATCAGATAGTTCATCTTTTATAGATGATTTGGGTGCAGATAGCCTTGACACAGTGGAACTGGTGATGGCTTTTGAGGAAGAATTTGGCATAGAAATTCCAGATGATGCAGCCGAAACCATCCAGACTGTAGGTGATGCCGTAAAGTTCATCGAAGAAAACTCTTAAGTAAGGTGCTAGAAATCTGGAGCACCACATTAAATAGAAAAGCATGAGACGTGTTGTAGTAACTGGCTTGGGATTATTGACCCCACTTGGGTGTGGCGTGGAAATAGTCTGGCGTAGACTATTAAGAGGGTACTCATCAGCGACGAAGATTACTAAATTTGACCCGTCGGGTTATTCTACGAGTTACGCTTGTGAAATCCCTTTTGGTGATGACTCAGAAGAAAAATTTAATCCCGATGAGTGGATGAATTTAAAAGATAGAAGAAAAGTCGATGACTTCATTCTCTATGGCGTTTGCGCGGCAGATCAAGCTGTAAAAGATGCAGGTTGGACTCCTGATAAAGAGGAAGACTTGCTTCGAACCGGTGTAATGATAGGCTCTGGTATAGGCGGTCTTCAATCTATAGGAGATACTGCTAATTTGATTAAAGAAAAGGGGCCGAGGAGAGTTTCTCCTTTTTTTATACCTGGGGCTTTGATCAATTTGATCTCTGGTCAGGTTTCAATAAGATATGGCTTTAAAGGCCCAAATCATTCTGTGGTGACAGCTTGTTCGACGGGTGCGCATGCCATCGGTGATGCCGCTAGGTTTATCAAATCTGGGGAAGCTGATGTAATGATAGCTGGTGGAGCTGAAAGCCCTATAACAGAACTTGGGATAGCTGGTTTCAATGCATGTAAGGCTTTATCTACAAATTTTGCAGAAGATCCAAGTATTGCAAGTAGGCCATATGATGTTGATAGAGATGGCTTTGTTATGGGAGAAGGTGCAGGGATAGTGGTTCTAGAGGAGCTTGAGCACGCAAAAAAAAGAGGAGCTAAAATATACTGTGAGGTTTTGGGTTATGGGCTGACCGGAGATGCATACCATATCACCGCTCCTCCGCCAGATGGAGACGGTGGCAAAAGGTCTATGAGCGCAGCACTTAAAAGCAGTCAATCAAATATTTCTGATATTGACTACATTAATGCACACGGTACGTCTACTATGGCTGATACCATAGAATTAGGTGCCGTCGAGTCGTTGGCTATGGGCTATGCAAACAAAATATCCATGTCCTCTACAAAATCATCAATTGGTCACTTATTAGGAGCTGCTGGCTCGGTCGAAGCTATTTTTTCAATATTATCAATCCGAGATCAAATTGTTCCACCAACCATAAATCTTGAAAAACCGGCTGTCGATACCAAAATCGATTTAGTCCCAAAGCATGCGCGGGAAAGAAAAGTTAATAGGGCTCTATCAAACTCCTTTGGATTCGGCGGCACAAATGCATCTTTAGTGGTAGGAAAGCTAAATTAGAAATTTCCGCAAAATTGAGTAATGGCTACTTTTTTTTCTCACTTTCTTTACTTATCTTTAGCTTGTTTAATTTCTGCTTATGTTGCAATAACTGGTTGCGAACTTTTCTATGAAAAGCCGGGCCCAAGTGAGCAAGAGCAATTATTGGTCATAAATAAGGGCCAAAGTGTTGCAAATATTGCCAGTCACCTAAGAGAATTAAATCTGATCGAAAACCGTATGGTTTTTATTCTTGTAGTAAGGCTTAAGGGCTTTCATGACAAAATAAAGTTTGGAGAATATATGATTCCAAAAACTGCCTCAATTAAAGATATTTTAGATGCAGTGATTACTGGAGTATCGATTCAAAATAAAATCACAATACCCGAGGGTCTTAGCACGATTTCAGTAATACATCGAATAAATAATGATCCAAGGATTAAAGGCGATTTGATTAGTTTCAGTGAAGAGGGTATGCTTGCACCCAATACATACAGCTTTGATATTACCACTAAGAAAAAAGATCTCTTTTTTAAAATGAGAAATAATCAAGAAAGGATTTTAAAAGATGCGTGGGCTAACAGGGATCCTGATCTGCCACTGAAAAATGCTTTGGAGCTCTTAATTTTGGCATCTATAGTGGAAAAGGAAGCCGGTAATGAGGAAGACAAAAAAAAAGTTGCTTCGGTGTTTATAAATCGTTTGAAAAAAAAAATGAGATTGCAATCTGATCCAACTGTTGTCTATAGTTTAACACTGGGAAGAGAGCCACTTAATAGAGAGCTTAGTAGAAGTGATTTAAAAACAAAGTCGCCCTTTAATACATATAAAATCGATGGCCTTCCACCTAGCCCAATTTGTAATCCAAGCAAGTCATCAATTTATGCGGTTTCAAATCCACTAAAAACAGACTTCTTGTTTTTTGTTGCCAATGGAGAGGGAGGGCATAATTTTTCAAAGAACCTCAAGCAGCATAACAGGTTTGTTAAAGAGTATAGAAGATTGAAGATAGAAAATTGATTTTTTAATATAATTATGCTGTTAATAAGAATAAATAATGGAGGTATTTTTATTGGAGCAAAATGATATAAAAATAAAAAAGATTTGGGAAACAATCTGTAAGGAAGCTGAGGTATCCTTAAAGAAATCCAATTACATGAAAAAATATTTTAAAAACAACATTTTGGGTCAAAGTAGTTTTGGCGATGCATTATCGTACATCATCGCTGTTAAGGTTTCTAGCCCTGATTTTGAATTTGGACATCTTATTCCAATACTGCAAAAGCAAATTAGTAATTTTCCTTGCATATGTGATTACGCAGTGGATGACTTGATTGCCTTTTATGAAAGAGATCCTGCTTGCCACTGGTTTTATCAGCCTTTTCTTTTTTATAAAGGATTCATTGCTTTACAAGCGCACCGAATAGGAAACGCACTTTACAATAATGGAGACATAGATTTGTCTCTTTATTTACAAATGAGAGTATCTGAGGTTTTCAGTATAGACATTCATCCCGGTGCAAAAATAGGCAAGGGCATTATGTTAGATCATGCTCATAATATAGTTATCGGAGAAACTGCTAAAATCGGGGATAATGTCTCTATTTTGCATTCTGTCACTCTAGGTGGCACTGGAAAAGTTCGGGGTGACAGACACCCTAAGATAGGAAATAACGTTTTAATAGGAGCTGGTGCAAAAATATTAGGTAATATTTCAATTGGAGAATGCTCTAGGGTCGCTGCTGGTTCGTTGGTCTTGAAATCAGTGGCTTCTTTTAAGACAGTAGCAGGAGTGCCCGCTAAAGAGGTGGGAAGTTCAGGGTGTCCGGAGCCATCAAAAACGATGGACCAAATTTTAAACAAAAATTAGTTTATTTTATCATGAGAACAGTAGGGTTTTGTAGGTAGAATACTATTCTATCAAGAAATTTTGCTCCCAGTTCTCCATCAATCGTTCTATGATCTACAGATAAAGTTAAGTAAACTTGTTTGCATGATAAAAAACTTCCATTCTCACTAATAACCTCATCTTTAACTGCCCCTACTGCTAATATTGATGAATTTGGTGGGTTAATAATTGCATCGAAGTTTTCGATAGAAAACATGCCTAAGTTCGAAATGGCATGCGCACAGTCTATAAAGTCATTGGTTCGAAGTTGCTTTTTCTTTGCTTTTGCAATGAGTTCTTTCATTTCTAAGGAAATTTGACTTAATGATTTTTTATCAATGTTTCTAAGAGTTGGGGTATACAGTCCTGTTTCAGTCGATATAGCTACTCCAATTGCTACTTCGTTAAATTTCAACATATGTTGCTCTTCCCAGATCATATTACAGTCAGGAAAGTCTATCAAAGCACAAGCACACGCTTTTATAAAAAAGTCATTTATTGATATTTTATTGTTTTTTTCAAGTGCATCATTTGTCTTATTTCTAAGTTTAATCAATTCATCTACTCTAGCTTTGCGTCTTAAGTAGAAGTGAGGTATTGATGATTTTGAAAGGGTCAGCTTCTCCGCAATTATTTGTCTTATTTTAGGTACATTTATTACCTCATGGTCTAAACCATTAACTTGTTCGGCGTTATTCTTTTGTTCGATATCTCTGTTAGGCAAGGGTACCTTTAAATGTTTTTCGATGTCAATTTTTGTTATTCTTCCTCTTGGTCCAGTACCTTTAATATCTTTTATATTTATAGAATTCAAAGAGGCTAACTTTTTGGCTAAAGGAGTTATAAATATTCTGCCCATTATTTATTTAATCTTTATACAGAACTTGTTTAACAGAAAAAACAATCTCGTCTGAAGTAATTAAGGCTGCTTTTTCCAAATTTTCTGCATAGGGCATAGGAACATCTTTCCCTGTGCAATTCAACACCGGGGCATCCAAGTAGTCAAATGCTCTTATCATGATTTGTGAGCCAATATAGCTTCCGACTGAACAAACGGGAAAAGATTCTTCTACGGTTACACATCTATTAGTCTTTTTCACTGACTCTATTATTGTATCGAAGTCAATTGGCCTTATTGTTCTTAAATCGACTATCTCTGCACTAATTCCTAATTCCTTCAGCTTCTTATCAGCTTCAAGCGTGTGCATCATGCCGATTCCATAGCTAATGATTGTCACATCCTGTCCGGTTGAAATAGTTTTTGCCTTTCCAATTGGTATAATTTGTTTAGCATCAATATTTACTGGAAACGATTTCCCATATAAAATCTCATTTTCAAGAAAAATAACTGGGTTATTTTCTCTAATCGCTGACTTTAGTAAACCTTTTGCATCTTCTGAAGAAAATGGCTGAATCACTTTCAAACCTGGAATTGAAGCGTATAATGATGCGAAATCTTGGCTATGTTGAGCTGCTACTCTCGCGGCTGCTCCATTTGGCCCCCTAAAGACAATTGGACAATTAATTTGTCCACCTGACATATAATTTGTTTTAGCTGCTGAGTTAATAATCTGATCTAAAGCTTGCATGGCGAAATTGAATGTCATGAACTCGACTATTGGCCTTATGCCTGTAAAAGCAGCTCCAACAGCTAGTCCAGTAAACCCATGCTCAGTAATAGGAGTATCTATTACTCGTTCCGATCCAAACTCCTCAAGCAAGCCCTGACTAACTTTGTATGCTCCTTGATACTCTCCTACCTCTTCACCCATCAGAAAAACATTTTCATCAAGTCTCATCTCCTCGGCTATTGCACTGTTTATTGCTTCCCTAACAGTTAATTCATTCACTACCTGATTTTTGGTTGTCTCATCATTAAGTCTTTTACTGTCTTCAAGGGTTGTATCTCTACTATCTAACTTACCGTCTTCGCTCAAAACTTCTTCATTATTATCAGTACTTACAGGCTCAACTTTCTTGATATCATCAACCTTTTTTATGTTAATTTCCTCAGCGCCTTCGGTTTCAATTACGGCAATTAAGGAATTAACTTTTATATTCTCCGTTCCCTCCTTGACAATTAGTTCAACAATTGTACCTTCCTCAATACTTTCATATTCCATTAAAGCTTTATCCGTTTCGATATCAGCTAAAATATCACCTGGTTTAACCTTATCTCCAGGGCTTACGTACCATTTGGCAAGGCTACCTTCTTCCATAGTGGGTGATAGAGAGGGCATTAAAATTTCGGTCTTCATTTTTTTCC
>CACLZW010000019.1 GCA_902611475.1 uncultured Alphaproteobacteria bacterium | reverse complement strand
CGGCAGCAGTTGGTACAATGCTCAGAAAAGCAGGTTTCCATCTTTCTACAAGCTTCCAAAAATTATCAAAAACACCATCTCCTCGATAGCCCTGCGGTGTTGTAAATATAATATGCGAGCCAGTGGCAAGAGAGTTCATCAAATTAGGATATACTGCAAAAACGTGGAATAACGGAAGTGGGCATAAAACTGAGTCTTTCTCACTCCAATTAGTAAGAACTATTTTTGTAACCCATCCTTGATACAACATACCATTGAGTGTGTGTTGTGCTAGCTTGGGAGTTCCTGTTGTTCCCCCTGTATGAAACATTGCAGCAGTCCTATCTTTATTATCGTCTTTAAATGACAACGAGGTTCCCGATTGAGATGCAAGAAGATCATCATACGCAATTATTGTTGCCGAATGCTTTGCGGTTACCTTGGGTCTAATTAAGGGAGCTATCCAACTTTTTGGGAAGCTAAGGTACTTAACCAAATCTACCTCTACAAGATGTGTCACATCAGGACATTCTTTCAACGCCTCTGCAACTTTTTGTGCTACATCGGTTTTTGGAAGAGCCTTAATACTTACTACCACTTTCACGCTGGCAAGTTTAAGAATGCCCGCGATTTGCTTTGGTTCCAAGAGTGGGCTAATAGGCACTACAACTCCAGCTGCCGTACCTGCTACAAAGGTTACAACAGCTTCAGTACAAATCGGTAATATGTATGCAATTTTATTATCTTGGGAAACACCTAGTGATTTAAATCCATTAGCGGCCTGAGTAACCCGTGCTAATAGTTGCCCCCAATTAAGTGTTTCGGCCTTTGCTTTTGGATCTGAATCGAATTGAAAGGATACAGCCGGTCGACCTGAATATTTAGTTACAGTTCTAGAAAGCAAAGCGTAAATGCTTTTTGCATCAAGTCTTTTTTCAAAAGGCATTTCAGCCTCTATTTTTTCAGAGCTGAAAATTGAGTCCCACTTCATTTATTATCCCCCATGAATTTCTAATTCTTTACGCGACAGATCATATTAGTTTTAGAAAAAAGTTCAAGTATTACAAAAATTGAAGCTCGGCTAATTTTTTGTACTTTTTGTTAGTTCTTATCAACTCTTCATGAGTGCCTTTATTCTCTAACTTTCCTTTCTCAAGAAAAAGTATTCTGTCAGCGTTTCTGACGGTGGAAAGACGATGAGCAATAACTATTATAGTTTTATTACCCGAAATATTATCTATTGCAGCCTTTATCGCATTTTCTGATATTGCATCTAGAGACGATGTTGCTTCATCGAGAAGAAGAATAGGTGAGTCTCTTAAAATCGCTCGAGCTATCGCTATCCTTTGCTTTTGTCCAACTGAGATTAGTAACCCTCTCTCACCCAGAAGAGTATTATAACCCTGTGGTAAGTCCTTTATGAATTCCTCTGCACAAGCTAGCTTTGCAGCCATTTCGACTTCTGCTAATGACGCATTTACTTTTCCTATACGGATATTCTCTATCACTGATTTCGAAAAAATAACAGGTTCTTGGGGAACATACGCTATCTGTTGCCTTAAATGAGCTTTAGACACTTGATCAATAGGGTAAGTATCAATTGAAATAGACCCTTTATTAGTATCATACAATCTTTGTATCAGTTGAAAGAAAGTGGTCTTTCCTGCCCCTGAAAGACCCACCAAAGCGATCTTTTCATTTTTATGTATTGTGAGTTTTGAAATATCCAAAGCAGAGATTTCTTCTCTCATTGGGTAAGAGAATTTAACATTTTTAAAAGTAATAGATCCACTTATTGGATTTTTCATAGGAATGGGATTGAGGGGTTCTGCCACTGGATCTAAGGTATTAAAAATTTGTCCTACTCTATCCAAGGCACCCAAAAATTTACTAATCTCTCCATAGGTTTCCGTTATGGCTCCAACACTTACTCCAACAACCAAAGAATAGAGACAAAATTGGAGTAATTCACCAATAGAAAAATCACCGCTTTCGACATCCTTAAGGCCTGCCCAGACAACAGCTGAAATAGCTAAAAAAACCAAAATAATAATTAAAAAAATCATTATTGCTCTTGCTAAAACACGAGTTTTTGACTTGAAATAACTATCCTCAATTAATTTTTTATATTCTTTTACTGCATTGTCTTGATAGCTATTTGTTTGAATTGTGGTTGCAGCGAAAATATATTCAGATGCTAGCCCTGCACTGTCGGCAAGTTTATCCTGTGTTTGACGGGTTAGTTTTCGTAAAAATCTTCCAAAGTATAGCAAAGGGAAAACTATTAGTGGTATAATAAGAAGAGAAAATGAAGCTAATTTTATAGATGTAGAAAACATCAGTACTATTCCGCCCAAGAAAAGAAATGTATTTCTGATAGCTAGAGATAAAGTAGATCCTGCAACGCTTTGCACAAGCGTTGTATCTGCATTTATCCTAGACACTAAATCACCCGTTAATGTCTTCTCAAAAAAATTTGGACTTAAATTTATTATCTTATCAAATAACTCTTGCCTAAGATCAGAGACAAGTCGTTCTCCAAGTAATGTTATTAAGTAAAAACGAATAGCCGTTCCAAAAGCAGCCACAGCTACCAAGGCACAACTTATGAAAAGATATTTTTGACCAGTTTCAATATTAAATGCATATCCGTCAACAATATAGCGTGCCATTATAGGAAGTGACAAAGTTATAAAAACCGTAATAAGAAGAAACATTAGAGCTCCCAAAGCCCAAAATAAGTGCGGCATAAAAATTAGTTTGAATAGCTGCTTCAACTGATTGGGGTTTAAATTTTGAAAATCTCCGTCTTTGTTATCCACTGTTTGTAATCTCATTTTTCAAAATAATGCGGGTTATGGAATCTTTAAGGTTAATAACTTAGAGAATTCTAGTTCAAGGAAGGTATTGTAGGTACCATAATTCTCTGTCTCAATTGAAAAATAGAGAAATATTCTTCGAATCCAAGACAATTCTATTTAATAAAGCAGATTTTAATTGTAACGGATTGAAACTCATGGTTTGGTAAAGTGGTTATGGAAGAAAAGCCAGTCCACAATGTAGATATTTCCAATTTTATGCGCAATCCGTATCCAGACCTGAAAGAGATGCGAACTCTCCATCCTATTTGTTTCGTTCCTCAATTAAAAGCAACAATGATTTGTGATAGAGGGTCAATCTATGAGTGTGAGAAAAATATAGACGTATTTTCTTCAGTTCAGCCTCAGGGACTTATGACGGTTTTAATGGGACAAAACATGATGCGAAAAGATGGAAAAGACCATTTGAGAGAAAGAAAAACGATATTTAAGACAATTTCTCCTAAAACATCGAGGGGCCATTGGAAAGATAGATTTGAGACTATCGCTGAAAATATAATTGATAAAATTAAGGTGCAAAAATCAGGAAACCTTCTTACATTGTATGCGAAAGAGTTATCCGCAGAATGCCTTAAATTAGTTACGGGGCTTACTAACATGACAGCGGCTGAAATGGACAGAGTAAGCCAGGGTATGATTGATGGCTGTTCTAACTACGTTGGAGATAAAAATATTGAGGAGTACTGCAACGACTGCACAAAAAGTATTGATACACATATCAAAGATATAGTCAGCACAAAAAATAGAGGGTCTGATTTTTCAATGATTAGTAAAATGCTGGAAGGTAAGCTTAGCATGGATCAAATCAGTGCTAATATCAAACTAGCAATTTCTGGAGGGCAAAACGAGCCGCGCGATGCAATTGCTGGATGTATATGGGCTGCTTTAAATTTTGGGTTAAAAGAACGTTTACTTGAAAAGAATGATTGGGATCAATTGTTTAATGAATATTGTCGTTGGATGTCCCCTATTGGAATGTCTCCAAGAGAAATTGCAAAAAATTTTTTATATAAAAATGTTGCCTTTAAAAAAGGAGACAGAGTTTTTCTTATGTTTTCTTCTGCCAACCGAGACGAAAAAGTGTTCTCTAATCCTGAAAATTTCGAGTTGGAGCGAGATTGTTCTAAATCCATTCATTTCGGTGCTGGCCCTCACTTTTGCGCTGGTGCGTCTATAGCGAGCACTATGATAAGCTCAGTAGCATTACCAAAACTGTTCTCTTCACTTCCTAAGTTAAAATTGGTTGATAACAAAGACTATAAGTTTGAAGGCTGGGCATTCCGAGGTATTACTTCTCTTGAGTGCGAATGGTAAATAGAAAAAAAAGAGCCATTCATGACTTCTAAAGATTCTTATTTTTTGGGTGCTCTTTTTTTATTTCTTGAAATAGTAGTGGGTACTTCGATTGTTGCAATTATAAAATTCTTTTCGAGTGACGTTTCTTTATCAATCGTGTTAATGTTTCGGTACCTTTTCTGCTTACCAATATTGCTGATTGTAGGTCTAAACCTAGGCGGCACACGTTACTTTAAAATAAAAAATAAAAAAGTAATGTCTCTTCGTAGTGTTTCCGGATTACTAGGATTATCTTTTTGGTATTTATCTGTAATTCATTTAGAAATAAGCAAAGCACTGGCTTTGTCACAAGTCATGCCAATTTTTATTTGTGTCCTTTCAATTCTGTTTCTGAGAGAAAAAGTAGGCATCTTTAGATGGACTGCTATACTGTTAGGGTTATCAGGTGCTGTGATTATAATAAATCCGGACGCTAACAACTGGTATAACATAGGCCTTCTTTATATTTTTCTCGGAACTCTTTTTGCCTCAATAATGTTTGTTGCACTGAGGAGGCTGGGTATGACTGAAAATCCAGTTGCAACAGCATTTTGGTACAATTTATTTGGCTCATTTATATTTAGCCTATATTGCATATCGACACTAACGTTCGATAAGATTTCTCCGGAGATTTGGTTTATGCTCGTTATAATTGGGGTCATGGCAAGCGCACAACAAATTTTTATGGCTCTAAGCCATACGTACGCGTCAGCTTCGTCTCTTGCTCCCGTGCATTATACTACTATTCCGCTAGGTGTAGTTATAGGTGTAATAATATTTAATGAAAAAATCGACCTGAACTTTTTGATTGGGACTTTTTTTGTTGTAGGCTCCACTCTATTCATTCTCTATCGAGAACAAAAAAAATCTACTAGTTAGATGACCTGTCTTTAGTCCAATCGTAAGTTCCATTATCTCTCTCTTTGACAGCTTTTTTCCAACCTTCTTGTTCAGACATTTTTTTAAAATTTAACCCTTCGCGAGAATGTCTCGATATTCCATCAAAAATGGTCGCAAATTTTTGACTGTTCAATAAGCCGGATGACTCGACAGCCTGATTTATCAAAATTTTCTGCATTGCTAACTGATTTTGAGGAACCGTAGTCATACGCCTTGCAAAACTTTCAACTTCATCGTCAAGCTTTTCCTTTGAGACCGATTTAAGCACTAAACCAATTTTTTCTGCCTCAAGCCCGGAAATTTTATCCCCAGTAAATAACATTCTCTTAGCTTTTTCAGGACCGAGCCGATACACCCACATTGCGGTTGTAGGAGTACCCCATACCCTTGATGGCATATAACCTATTTGGGCATCATTTTCCATAAAGATAAAGTCACTACAAAGAGCAATATCAGAGCCCCCTGCAAAAGCCCCTATCCCATGAATTTTACATATTACTGGCTTTAGGCAATGAAATAATGACATAAAATGTTTGTTATTTTCCCACATAAACCTGTAATCTTTTATGGGATCCCAAGGCATTTTTTGTGTTAGTGGGTTGTCTTTTTCTTGAGCAAAAGCGTTCAGATCGTACCCTGCGCAGAATGCCTCTCCCCTGCCGGCAAGTATAATCACGTGAACCTCATCATTGTCGTCAGCTTCCCTTACAGCTTTAGATAGAAAATAAGGGACTTCGGAATCTATGGCGTTAAGTACCCTTGGCCTATTTAGGTAGATGCGCGCTATCTTGCCATCTATTTCTAGTTCAACTTTGCCCAATAAATTACCCTTAAAGGTTTGGAGCGGGTGATGGGAATCGAACCCACGTATTCAGCTTGGAAGGCTGCTGCTCTACCATTGAGCTACACCCGCAGCAGTTAAAACCTATATGTGATACCAGCGTAGGTCGTATTACCTTTAAGAACAATTGCTGTACCAGCAGCATTTTTTGTTTCTGTTGATTTATAGCCGAGGTTTAAACCTAGGGTTGAACTAAGGTCGTATACAAACCTTACGTCCATAGTTGTGACTTTTTGCTTTCTGTCTTCTGTCTTGTAGCCAAGGATTAAACTACTACCTTGCGCAACCCCCAGGTTTATTTTAGTTCCATAGGTATAAAACTTCCCATAATTATTTATATCGCTACCGGCGAAAACTTTTAAACCAAGAGAAGAGGTATTAATGTTGTAGGCCACGCCCAAGGAAGTGTCGGTTTCCTGAACTGTTGCAAGCTTTATTTGGGATCCCATGAAATGGATGCCAATATTAGGATAAAAATTGTATGTTATCGAGCCCTGACTATCGCTAAAAACTACGTCCTCAAATTTTCCATCGCTCATGCTCAAACTATAAGAAATTGATGGTGACAGTTGCCCATCTAGGCTTAAAACTCCTCCATCGCCCGTATACTTTGTTCCAGAAATATCATAATTAAAAGAACCATAGGATAATCCTGTACTTACACTAGCTTGTGAAAAGGCTGTTGTTACACTAAAGATAAGTAAAACTAAAGTGGCCAAAGGACTCAATTTTTTCATAATATACTCCAAATTTGCTATGCATCATAAATATTAAAATTATACTTAAACATCAAGGTTTATCTTCATAAATACCAATTAAATCGGCAAAGGTTTTTATTTTGAAAGCAGCACTATCGCCCTTGGCTAGCTTATATAGACTGCCATGTCCATATTCACAAAAAATAAAATCGACATTTGCATTTTTAGCTGCATCTGCATCGGTATTCGTATCACCCACAAAAAAGGCGTCTGAAGGATTTTTATCTAGTCTATTAATGGCTTCTAAAAGAGGCTTAGGATCTGGTTTAGCAATGCCAACGGTATCTGATCCGATAAAAGAGTCTCTAAAATAACCTATCAACCCTAACCTTTTTAAAAGTTCCCGTGCGTGTTTTTCAGGTTTGTTTGTGCAAAGGCCAAGTTTCACACCCATTAATTGCAGTTTTGAAAGAGTATCAACCACTCCGTCATAATTATGCGACTTTTGGTCAAGCACTTTATCATAGTTACTAAGATATAATTGATAATAATCCTTTAACAACTTGTCGTTGAAAGGAATACCTTCTTCTTGCAGTCCATAGCGTAATATTGCCCTTCCACCTTGAATTGCAGTTTGTAAGCCGCTAAAACCTTCAAGCCTTATTGTCCAGCCCTCATGTTCAAATACTAAATTTCCTGCATCAAGCATGTCGTATTTTGTATCTACGAGCGTCCCATCAAGGTCAAATACTAACGCTTTCATAACTTTTCCTTACATAATTAGCCTAAATGAAATAAATTAAAGTGTGTATAAACCATAAAGGTGTTGATGACCGTTTCAACTATAATTTTAGCGGCTGGTAAGGGTACTAGGATGAAGAGTCCTACATCCAAGATTCTTCATAAGATTGCCGGAAAGTATCTTCTCGCGTTTAGTGTAGAATTAAGTAAGGATATCAAATCCCAAGAGACAATTGTAGTTGTTGGAAAAGAAAACGAATTAGTCACTAGAAAAGCGTTCTCAGATCATAAAATAAAGTTTTGTGTGCAAAATAATCAACTTGGTACTGGGGATGCTGTCAAAATAGCTCTAAAAAAATTAAAAATAAAAACAAACTATACACTCGTGTTATATGGAGATACTCCATTTATCACTAAAACCACAATCAAGCGAATGATATCAAGAGCGGAAAAGGGTTTCGAGTTAGTTTTCCTTGGTTTTAAATCAAAAGTAAAAAACAGTTACGGAAAATTGAAGCTTGGTCCAAAAAAGACACTCATTGATATAATCGAAAAAAATGAGCCCGGCTATACTTCTTCTGGATGTTTGTCGAACTCTGGTATACTTTTAGTACAATCAAATATAAGTACTAATTTAATTGAGAAAATAAGAAATGATAATTCTAAGAATGAATTTTATTTAACTAATATTGTCAAAATAGCTACCGAACATGGATACTCTTCGACTTATGTTCAGTGTGAGGAAGATGAATGCCTTGGTGTAAATTCTCAAATTGACTTATCTCTTGCAGAAAGAAAATTTCAAGATGATTTCAGAAAAAAACTGCTAGCTTCTGGCGTATCTATGCCATCACCTGAAACCTGTTTCTTTTCATATGATACAATTATCAAAAACGGATGCGTTGTTGAGCCTAATGTCTTTTTCGGTACGGGTGTAAAAATTCAAAGTTCCTCTGTAATAAAGTCTTACAGCTATATAGAAGGGACGCATATTGGGAAGAATTGTCAAATTGGCCCCTTTGCACGACTTCGCCCAGGCACCAAGCTTTTAGAATCTGTGAAAGTTGGAAACTTTGTGGAGATTAAAAATGCTACTTTGGCTAATAGAACTAAAGCTAATCATCTATCCTACATCGGAGATGCTAAAGTTGGTGCTAACACAAACATTGGCGCTGGAACTATATTTTGCAATTATGACGGAAATAGGAAACATTATACTGTTGTTGGTGAAAATGTTTTTGTCGGTTCAAATACCTCACTTATTGCTCCGCTAAAAATTGGTGATGCGTCGATAGTGGCAGCCGGGTCAGCAATAAATATAGATGTCCCATCTGAAAGCTTGGCAATAGCAAGACCAACACAGCAGAATAAAATTGGCCTTGGAAAAAAAATTATGCTTAAACTACAAAAGGTAGCTGATAAAATAAAACAATGACCAGTCGAGTGAATAAACTATTAGAAAATAATACCCTTGTAGATCCTTTTAAAAGACACATCACCTATTTGAGATTATCTGTTACGGATCGCTGTGACTTGAGATGTACCTACTGTATGCCAGAAAAGATGACTTTTTTGAATAAAAAAGAAATACTTTCTTTTGAGGAAATGTACAAATTATGTAATGGCTTTATCCAACTGGGAATTAAAAAAATAAGGATAACAGGTGGAGAGCCATTAGTTCGAAAAGGTATTATGGATTTCTTTGAGATGCTAAAACCACATTTATCTTCGGATTTAGAGGAAGTCACATTGACTACGAATGGTACACAATTGCATAAATATGCCAGCCAACTTTACTCTAATGGTGTTAAACGCATAAATGTATCACTCGATACTCTGGACAAAAAAAAATTCAAGCACATAACAAGGCTTGGTAATCTCGAAGACGTACTTTTCGGAATTCAAGCAGCAAAAGATGCAAAGTTAAAAATCAAAATTAATTGTGTCGCACTGAAAAACATTAACGAGAATGAAATAGATGACTTTATTAATTGGTCTATTGAGAATAGTTTTGATCTCACCTTTATTGAAACAATGCCTATGGGAGACATTGGCAATGAGAACCGGCTAGACCATTTTTTACCCCTCGATGATCTTAAGAAAACTATTTCCTCTAAATTTGAATTAGAAGATATTTCATTCACTTCAGGTGGCCCTGCTAGATACAGTAGAATAAAAGGATCTGATATAAAGCTTGGGTTTATAACTCCTTTATCACATAACTTCTGCTCTAGTTGTAATCGCATTAGGGTAGATGCGACCGGTGTATTGCATCAGTGTTTAGGTCAAAGCAACAGCGTAGACTTTAGAAAAATGCTTCGAGACCCAGGCTTAACTAACGCTGATCTAATTGAAAATATAAAAAAAGCAATAAAGCAGAAACCGGAGAAACACTCATTTGAATATGACTTCTCTAAAGAACATATTGGCGGCCAGATGTATAGGCATATGAGCTTAACTGGGGGTTAGAGTAAGTTTTTGTCAAAAAGTGAAAGGTTCACATTTGATATAAATAGCTTGCACTTTTTGGTGTTAAGTTTAAAAGACAGGTGAAAGATTATTTGGCGGAGTAGCTCAGGCGGTTAGAGCAGAGGAATCATAATCCTTGTGTCGGGGGTTCAAGTCCCTCCTCCGCTACCAACATGCTGTGTTTTCGTTGGTTGACAACCATAAGGTTGCTATTAACTTATTGTAACGTTCTAGCAGATTTTTCAGTTTTATTGGAGTCCAGATATAAAAACTGCCCTATATACGATTTCAAATTACTGATTTTGTAAAATTTATAAAGAGGTAAATACCAAATAAAAAATTCCAAATTTAACAAAGATTATTGTATTTAATGATAAAGCATCTTCCGTAACTCACTAAAAAAAATGAAATTACAAATAGGGAAATCTCAAAAAAAATCAGATATGTTTCATAGAGGAGCTGTGTTTAGGATAAAAAAAATTTATTCAACCCATAAGATTTATAAAACACGCCAAACTATCAAAATTTTGTTTAATGTATTGCAGAACATTCATAACAAAGTTATGTGATTAAAGTTAAACCCTACTTCACTGCTGTTTTTAATTTAGTAATTTATAATTAATGGTATTTTCGTTGAATAATTGGTATTGGATCTAAAAGTGCGCTAATTGGGAATACCTAGTTTATCTGCTTAATTTGCCTTGGCGCAACTTGAACTCTTGTAATCTGTCCCATTATGTCCATTAACACCCAAATTCTTCTGTTACTATCTATAGTCTCCACAGTAGCAACAAAATTAGCGAGAGCCCCCGACATAATCGTAACAGAGTCTCCTCGTTCTAGCGCAGTCGGAGGAAGAAGCTTACCTAAGTTATCGCAGCGAGACATCAAACCAGCAATTACTTCACTAGGTATACTCTTTGGAACTCCATCGTGACAGATCAAACGGGAAACACCCAGCGTGCTGTTTATTTTATGCCATGGCGCATTCTCTAAATCTATTTTCACGAACATATATCCCGGGAAGAGCGGCTTTAGGCGTGTTAAAAATTTCGATCCGTAAGTAATAGTGAGATCTTGTAAAGGCAAGAAGGTTTTGAATCCCTGCCTATTCAAATTTCGTTCAGCAAGGCGATGCGAGTTTCTTTTAAATTGGACAAAATACCAGTCAAACATCGCACCAAACCATATAAAAAAAGATGCTCATAATTGAGCATTTTAGCATTAAACCCACTATTACGTAAAGAATAAATCCGGGTAAAGATTGAAAAAATTTTGTTTCTATTAAGCCTAGTGATTGTAACTCAGAGCTCAAAGATTTAAGACATTTTTTGGGAATTAGTAGACTTAAGTCGTAGATAGGTGATAGACAATTTTGAATTGAAAATATAATTTTTTGTGATATCACTCAAATTTGAGCAAAGATGTATCGGCTTAAAAATAATATTAAATCTGTTTTTTCAGGGCATTATACCGCATTTAAGCCCTGTGCGGTAGCTGTGTTGGGATTTTGAAATGGCAAGTCGCAGATCAGAACAGCAATCCGAAATTAGATTAAAAGTCATGCGCCTTATTTCAGAAATTCCAGAGATGTCTTCTCGTCAAGTGGCAGACGCTGTCGGTATCTCTAACGGCTCTGCATACTATGTTTTAAATGCGCTTATTGAAAAAGGACTTGTGAAAGTTGAAAATTTCAAAAAGAACCCAAAGAAAGGTCGTTATGCATACCTCTTAACACCTAAAGGTATTCGTGAAAAATCAGTGTTGACACATAATTTTATAGAACTTAAGCGAAAAGAGTACAGAGATCTAAAAAATGAGATTGAGGCTTTAGAAGAAGAGGCTGGACTGATAGGAGAGTTTGCTTCTGAACAGTTTATTAAGAAATAATAAAAAGATATGACGGAGATAATTGTGACGAAATTTCGCTTATGTGGATATTAACATAAATATTTAAATAATATTGGAACAATTTTTTTGCCAAAAAAAAATATTCAAATGATTAGGTCATTATATTTTGTCAACAAACAAACCGACTAGCAGCTAGCCTTAAAAAACTTGTCAACTAGTCAAGTTTGGAAAAACTTTGAGTGCTAATACCATGTTTAAAGTGCTGCGCAAGCATAAGAAATATATTAATATGCTAGCGGATTTAAAATCTTGGAGATAGTATCAGGACATGTATCAAGCCGTAGGATAAAGTAATTGAATGAAAATTAAGAAAGCTGTACTTCCCGTCGCTGGATTAGGCACAAGATTCCTTCCAGCTACAAAGGCTATGCCTAAAGAGCTATTACCCATAGTTGACAAGCCTCTAATACAATATGCAGCAGAAGAAGCCATTTCAGCCGGAATTGATACGCTTATATTTGTCACTGGCCGTAACAAGCGCGCTATTGAAGATCATTTTGACTCAAATTATGAATTAGAGTCTGCGCTTCGGAAAGCTGGAAAAAATGGCAAAGCAAATATGGTTAGGAACATTCTACCGGAAGGCATTCAATGCATTTTCGTGCGTCAATCTAGGCAATTGGGCTTAGGTCATGCAGTTTTATGTGCTGAACGCGCGGTTGGGAACGAGCCATTCGCAGTTTTATTAGCTGATGATTTCATAACCGACCATAAAGTGAGTGTAACAGCGTCTCTAGTAAATGCATTTTTTAAATCCGGCAAATCGCAACTCTCTATAATGGAAGTTGATGGCCCCGACATATCAAAATATGGAGTAGTTGTTAAGTCTACATCTGAGGGTAATATTTCAGGCCTGGTGGAAAAACCAAGCTATGAGGATGCACCATCAAATTTAGCATCAATCGGACGATATGTATTAACGCCAGACATCTTTGATATTTTGCGCAAGTTACCTGTCGGGTCAGGAAGTGAGATCCAACTAGTTGACGCTATCAATGTCCAGGCGCAAAAAGAAGCAGTTGGTACCGTATTTCTTGAGGGGACCCGGTTTGACTGTGGTTCAATAGAGGGTTTTATTGCAGCTTCTAACCATGAATACAGAAAGCGGATAGCGAGATAAAATGGCCCCGTTGGAGCCTCAAAGTAAAAATGGGAGTCAATGACCGAGCTTTCCTGTTTCAAGGCCTATGATATAAGAGGCGAGATTGATGTTAATATAGATACCGACATAGTCTACAGAATAGGTCGAGCAATAAGCCAGCATTTCGTCGCAAAATCGGTTGTAATTGGGTATGATGCTCGCGAAACTAGTCCAACGTTTGCGCTTGCTATAATAAAGGGAATACGCGATGCCGGTTCTGACGCTATAAACATTGGGCTTGCGGGTACAGAAGAAATGTACTGGGCTGTAAGTGAATTTGGTGCGTGTGCTGGTATCGAGGTTACAGCATCTCATAACCCTATTAATTACAATGGGATTAAAATCGTAAAATCAGAGTCGCAACCTTTACATGAAGAGAATGATTTCAAGGTTATTAAAAGACTAGCAGAAAAAAAAGCCTTTTCGTTAGTCAGTAAGCGTGGCCAGATGAAAGATCGTACCCTTGAAGCACGAGCAGCCTATGTAAATCGAGTACTTAGCTTTATCGACGTTAACGAACTTAGACCTCTAAAAATTGTGGTTAATTCTGGAAATGGTGCGGCTGGACCTACATTCGATGCGATAGCTGAAAAATTACAAAAAGCGAAAGTACCATTTGACTTTATCAGAATAAATCACAATCCAGATTGTACATTCCCAAACGGCGTTCCTAACCCTCTTCTAGGAAAAAATCATCACGCTACTGCTAGTGTTGTCAAAAGAGTGAGAGCCAACCTTGGAATTGCATTCGATGGTGATTTTGACCGTTGTTTTTTTTTTGATGAAAACGGAAAATTTGTACCAGGAGAATATATTGTGGGTCTCTTAGCAAATATATTTTTAGAAAGAGAAATTGGAGGCACTATAGTTCATGATCCACGTGTAATTTGGAACACGCTTAACATTGTAGGTAGCAAGAATGGGCTAGCAGTTCAGTCGAAAACTGGACACGCCTTTATTAAGCAAACAATGCGAGCACATCAAGCTATATACGGGGGCGAAATGTCTGCACATCATTATTTTCGTGACTTTGCTTTTTGTGATAGTGGTATGATCCCTTGGTTGTTAATTGCAGAATTAATATCTAAATCAAAACGAACTTTAGCGAACTTGGTGCGTGATAGGTTTGAAGCCTTTCCAAGCTCGGGCGAAACAAATTTCCGCGTAAAGAATGCAAAAGCTTCCATTGATCATGTATTTCAAGCTTTTCACGCAGACGCTGAGTCTGTGGATATGACAGATGGCTTAAGTTTGACCTTTTCAGACTGGCGATTCAACCTTCGTAGTTCAAACACCGAACCATTAGTCAGGCTTAACATCGAAAGCCGCGGTAATGCAGGAAAGCTTCAAGAGAAGGTAGATAACATCGCACGCTTGCTAGGTGGAGATAAAGTTTAAATAATCCGAAAATGCGTTTTTATAAGCTAAAATGCTTAATGGAATACGTAATCACAAAAATAAAATTAAAAAAGAGAGTTTTTTTTTTTATTTTCGCGATGTTTTTCCAATTATAAAAATGTTACTTTTAAGCTATAGGAATAGATTGATTGGCGTTATTAATGATAAAAAGTGTCTGGATTCGGTTTGACTGAGTTGAATCTTATTAATCCTATATTGCTTGCAGGCGGGTCAGGAACACGTCTATGGCCACTGTCTCGGAAATCCTACCCAAAACAGTTCTCTAGGGTTATTAGTGATGTTTCTTTATTTCAATCTAGCGCAAAAAGACTGACATCATCTAACATTATTGAATTTGCTCCCCATATAACAGTAACAAACTCTGATTTCCGTTTTATAATAAGTGAACAAATGCATGAGTTGGGAATTGATCCAGGGCCAATTTTAATTGAACCAGAAGCAAAAAATACTGCGGCTGCGATATTAGCAGCGACTATATTCACATATTCCAAAAATAATGAAGCAGTTTTACTAGTTGCGCCGTCTGACCATGTCATTCCTGATACCGAATACTTTCATAAAACAATTAAAGTTGGATTATCGCATGTCCAAAACTGCAAGATTGTTACGTTCGGTATCAAGCCAACACATCCGGAAACAGGATATGGTTACCTAGAGTTAAATAATAATATTTTAGATCAATATGGGACTTCAAATGTTGTAACGTTCATTGAAAAACCTAACGAAAAGCAAGCTGAGCAGATGCTTTCTTCCAAAAACTTTCTTTGGAATGCCGGAATTTTTTTGTTTCGCGCAAAAGACATTATTAATGCTTTTAAAACCCATGCTCCAAGAACGTTAAACCTTGTGTCAAAATCCATTGTTAATGCCTATTCTGACTTAGGTTTTTTGCGCCTTGAAGCGTTACATTGGTCAAAGATTGAGGATATAAGCATTGATTACGCAATTATGGAAAAGGCTCGTAACTTGGTTGCGGTTCCTTACACTTCGAAGTGGTCTGACCTCGGAGGTTGGGACGCGGTATTATCAGAAAGTAACCCAAATTCGTCAGGAAATGTGGTCTCAGAGTCTGCCCATGCTATTGAGTGCTCAAATAGCTTGTTGCGCTCTGAAAGTATTAATCAACAAATTGTTGGAATTGGTTTGAATAATATTTTGGCGATTGCCATGCCCGACGCTGTTCTTGTTGCTAGTAAAGATCGAGCGCAGGACGTCAAGAAAGCAGTAAATCTGCTTAAGTCAAAAAAAGTCTCTCAAGCTGAAATTTATCCTAAGGATCATCGACCATGGGGTTGGTTTGAGAGTTTAGTATTGGGAGATCGTTTTCAAGTCAAACGCATCTGTGTAAAACCTGAGGCAGCACTTAGTTTGCAAAGTCACAGACATAGGTCTGAACATTGGATTGTCGTGGAGGGTACGGCAAAAATTACAATTGACGAAAATGTAACCCTTTTGACTGAAGGTCAGTCCGTTTATGTACCTTTGGGCGCGATCCACAGAATTGAAAATCCGGGTAAATTGCCTATACTATTAATAGAAGTGCAAATTGGGAATTACTTAAGCGAGGATGATATCATCCGGTATCAAGATGATTATGCACGGAGTTAATTTTCCAAGGATGGTCCCATTGTTAAATTTTTTTCAATTGAGTTGATCTTTATTCTTATGATATCGCACGCTTTTAAAGAGCTCCAGTGATATTGCTTAATTTGAAATATTACAAAAATAATTTTACAGTTTGGAGATATTAGAAATCTGCTATCGTCTAAAATTCAAATGCTACTTTGCTTCCCATATCTGTTGCGCTTAAGCACATATTTTGTCATCTGCCCAACATTTTTTATAAGTGGATCAAATAATCACTTTTGATAGAATTTTACTCTTGCTTGCAAAGAGAGAACTAAAAGTAATCTACTAATATATTTTTATCATCATATTATTTATATAATTAGATATTATCATGACTGACCAAAAAAAAATTTGAGGCATATTTTATGAAAATTGTAGTTGTAGGATTAGGATATGTCGGTTTGGCGAATGCCGTGCTTTTAGCTCAACACAACAAAGTCGTAGGTGTTGATATTTCAAAGCATAAAGTTGATGCGATCAACGCACGTCGGTCACCAGTCATTGATGCAGAGCTTTCTGAGTATTTAGCTAAGAAGAAACTAGACTTATGTGCAAGCACTAATTTGCAGAGTTCAGTTGCTAGCGCAGATTATGTTATCGTTTCTACGCCTACTAATTATGATGAAAAAACAAATTTTTTTGATACTTCTACTGTTGAAACGATTATTGCCCAGGTCTCAGGGAATGCACCCGAAGCTTGCATTATTGTAAAATCAACAATTCCAGTAGGTTTCATCGAAGCCGTTAGGACACGTTTCAAAACTGATAATGTTATTTTTTCTCCCGAATTTCTGAGAGAGGGTAGAGCGCTTTATGACAACATGTATCCCAGCCGTATAATTGTAGGAGAGAAGTCAAAGCGTGCAAAGGTGTTTGCAGACTTGATGAAACATTGTGCGCTGAAATCAGATGTAGAAATTCTGTTAACTGGGCCACGCGAAGCTGAAGCAATAAAACTGTTTTCCAACACTTATTTAGCGATGCGGGTTGCTTTTTTCAATGAACTAGATAGTTATGCCTTGGCCGGTGAAATGAATAGCCGAGAAATTATTGAAGGAGTTTCGCTTGATGCCCGTATTGGCAATCATTACAACAACCCATCTTTTGGTTATGGTGGCTACTGTTTGCCCAAAGATACCAAGCAGCTTCTTGCAAACTATGACTCCGTTCCACAAAATATTATACGTGCGATAGTTGAAGCTAATTCAACACGAAAAGATTTTCTTTCGGATCAAATAATTAAGAGAAATCCTGAGAATGTTGGCATCTATCGTCTTGTCATGAAGAAAGGTAGTGACAATTTTCGTCAAAGCTCTATTCAAGGGATTATGAAACGGATTAAGGCTAAAGGAATTAACGTATTAATTTATGAACCTTCTCTAACCCATGAAAAGTTTTATAATTCTACAGTTGTAAAGGACTTATTTGAATTCAAGAGTGCATCGGATCTAATCGTTGCTAATCGTGTCACGGAAGATCTCCTCGACATTAGTGAAAAGGTTTTCACAAGAGATTTATTTAATGAAAATTAGAAATCCTATATTTTTACATTATTGATGTTTGAAAGACATTATAACGCCGAAGCAGGGAATATTAGCTAAGCTGTTATAGTAGGAAATGGAAAACCTTAACGTATAAGAAGATACTAAGAGAATTTGATATGCTAAAAAAAGTAGCTTTGGTGACTGGAGCAGCAGGTTTTATTGGATACCATATTTCTAAATTACTTCTTGACGAAGGCTGGAGTGTTATAGGTGTTGATTGTATATCTAATTATTATGATGTCACACTCAAAAAAGATCGAGAAAAGCTACTCAAAAAATATGCGAATTATACGCCTATTTATGAAAAAATTGAGAAAACCGGATTACTAAATGATCTATTTAAAGCTTATAATCCAGAGGTAGTAGTACACCTAGCTGCACAGGCAGGAGTAAGACACTCAATTAATAGTCCACGCGATTATTTGGAAAGTAACATAGTAGGAACTTTTGAGCTTTTAGAGGCTGCTCGAAATTATACCCCTAAGCATCTGCTGTTAGCCTCAACTTCATCTGTATATGGAGCTAATACAAGTGTGCCGTACAAGGAAATAGATAAATCGGAGCACCAAATGTCTTTTTATGCAGCTACCAAAAAGGCTACAGAAAATATCGCCCATAGTTATTCACATTTATACAAGGTTCCGATTACTATGTTTAGATTTTTTACTGTTTATGGCCCTTGGGGTAGACCGGATATGGCTCTCTTCAAATTCACCAAAGCAATTTTGGCTGATGAAACGATAGATATTTATAACCATGGTAACATGCTTAGGGACTTTACCTATATTGATGATCTTACTAGGGGGATACGCCTGTTAATTAATAAAGCACCCAAGGTTCTTAAAAAATCGGTTGATAAAGATAGTTTGTCACCTATCGCACCATTTAGAATTGTTAATATAGGAAACTCTGAGCAGGTAAATCTTATTAGATTTATTGAAGAGATAGAAAATGCGCTTAAGAAAAAAGCTAGAAAAAGATTTCTACCAATGCAACCTGGTGATGTTCCCTCAACATTAGCAGATACAACTTTGCTTAAAAACCTAACGAACTTTCAACCATCTACTGATATAACTCAAGGAATAGCAAATTTCACAGAATGGTATATAAGCTACTACCTTAAAAAATAATTTCTATTATCACGCAATAAATATTATTAAAGATAGAAAAATAAAGTTTTGAAATGAAACCGTCATTTGATTTAGAAGATAAAATTATAGCGATAATCGGCCTTGGATATGTTGGACTACCACTTGCAGTGTCATTTTCAAAAAAATACAAAGTGATAGCTTTCGATATTGACCAGTCCAGAATAGACGAACTTCTACTAGGTAATGATCGAACGCTTGAAATAAAAGATACAGAATTTCTTAGAAATAAGAATCTGCACTTTACATATGAAGAAAAAACCTTGGGTGATGCTGATGTTTACATAGTAACTGTGCCAACACCAATTAAGGAGAGCAAGGAACCAGATTTAAAACCACTAGTTTCGGCAAGTGAATTGATAGGTAAGCATTTGACAGAGGGTAATTGTGTGATTTATGAATCCACTGTTTACCCAGGTGTAACTGAGGAAATATGCGCCCCTATATTAACAAGTTTTAGCAATTTGACGCTAAACAAAGGTTATTATCTGGGGTATTCTCCGGAAAGAATTAATCCTGGAGATGATAAGCATACATTTGAAAATATCACGAAGATTGTAAGTGGTAGTAACCCCGATGCAACTTACTTTATAAATAAGCTTTATGCTTCGATTCTAAAAGCAAACACCCATATATCTCCTTCCATTAAAGTTGCAGAAGCAGCGAAGGTAATCGAGAATATTCAGCGTGATATAAATATTGCATTAGTCAATGAGCTTTCAATGTTATTTGAAAAAATGAATATTGATACTGAATCAGTTTTGAGTGCGGCAGCTACAAAATGGAATTTTCTAAACTTTAAGCCGGGTTTAGTTGGTGGTCACTGCATTGGGGTTGATCCTTACTATCTAGCGTTCAAAGCAAAGGAGATCGGATTTCATGCTGAAATGATAGAATCAGGCAGAAGGATCAACGATCAATACCCAAAATTTATCGTTGAAATACTACTTAGGGAAGTGTTAAAAGAAAAAATTAATCCAATAACAAGCGAAATATTACTTCTTGGTTATACATTCAAGGAAAACTGCCCTGATATTAGGAATACCAAAGTTTTCAATATAGTAGAAGAGCTTTTTAGTTTAAAATTTAACATAGATGTGGTAGATCCTTGGGCTAGAGATGCAGATCGTACGATAATCGCTGATCTTGTATTGAAAAAGAAAATACCAAATAAACGATATGACGTTATTATTGGTGCAGTAGCACATGATGATTTTATATCAATTTCAGAAAAAATTGTAAAAGAGCATTCCAAAAAAACCTGCATTATTTTGGATGTGAAAAATATATTTAAAAATTGTCCTGATCATATAAAGCATATATCTCTATGATAACCAACAATGATTCAAAAAAGGAACAGCAATGAATAAGCAAGTAACCTCTGACCTAAAGCTACTCGAACTTGGAGAAGTAAAAGTACCCCTGTTCTACCCGTTTATTCCTGCTGGGGCAGAAGAAGAGGTCCTTGATACTTTGCGATCTCGATGGATTGGCCAAGGTCCTAAAGTAGATCTTTTCGAAATGAAATTCCAAGAGCTCTTCCTTGAAGATTGTCACCCTTTAGCTGTTGGGTCTGGAACAGATGCCTTGCATCTTGCATACCTTCTAGCAGGAGTTGGTCCCGGAGATGAAGTAATTTGTCCAGTTTTCACTTGTACAGCAACCAACATTCCATTGTTGTATATTGGTGCCAAACCAGTATTTGTAGACATACAAAAAGGATCTTTAAATATTGATGTTGAGAAAATTGAAAACCTTATAACTGACAAAACAAAAGCAATTTCGGTTGTCCACTATGGTGGTTTGCCTTGTGACATGGAAGAATTAATCAAATTATCTGACCAATATAGCATTCCAATCATTGAGGATGCTGCTCAAGCGCTGGGAGCTTCATTTGGTGATCGTCGAATTGGAAGCATTTCCGATTTCACAGTATTTTCTTTTCAAGCGATAAAACACATTACAAGCGGTGATGGCGGTCTGCTTGCAATAAAAAATCCTGAGCTTCTTGAAAAAGCAAAAAGATTAAGGTGGTTTGGGATTGATAGAGCAGCTAAACAAGGTGGGGTTTGGGAAAATGATATATTTGAAATCGGATATAAATATCAGATGACCGATCTAGGTGCAGCAGTGGCTTTAGTTGGCTTAAGACAATTTGATCAACTATTTGCGCATCGTAAAAGCCTGGCCAATGCTTATTCAAATCATTTAAAAGAATTTCTTGATATAGAGATCGTTGGAAAATCATTTGAAGAACAAAACAAATGCATAAACGCCAACTGGCTTATGACAATTTTTGCTAAAAAATCAAATGATCTGATGAGAAAATTACGCTCTAGTGGCGTTGAATGCAATCGAGTACATTTCAGAAACGACAAATATACAATTTTCAGGAAATTCCTAAAATCAGGATCGAGTTTTCCAGAGATGGATCGGGTTCAAAGTGATTATGTTGTACTCCCAATGCATCACAAGGTATCAGTTGCTGATGTCGAATATATATCCGAAGTGATAAAATCTGGCTGGTAATGTTTCTCCTTTATTACACCATAATCGCTCTAGCCCTTATGGTCTTAGACCTTTTAACCATTTCGCTTGTTTCTCTTCAGTTAGTGAGTTTCTTGAGCACTGATATCCCTACAAGTTCGACTAATCCTTTTTTTAATAAATTCATAAGTTATTTCTCTGCCTCTGATATATTGATTGTTATAATACTGCGTTTCATCGTTCAAATTTATCAAACATATTTAATAAATTCATATGCATATACAAAGATGCGGAATATGACAATATCAAGTCTGCAATCATGCTTGACGTCATCTTACAGTAACTTTTCATCAAAATCAGTAGGGAGTTGGGTTCATCTCATTGCAACTGAGTCAGAAAATTATGCTTATCATTATTTAAAGCCTAGGTTTTCTTTGCTTGCAGATTTTATCACATTGATTGGAATCTTTACACTTTTGCTAATTTCCAATTATATCGTAACTCTGTTTCTCATTTTAATTTTGATTTCTTACGGCGGACTTACCGGAATTATATTTGTTCCTCTACTAAGAAAATTGGGTCGCAGTAGACTGAAGCAAATGACGCTTAGGAATTCAATAATGAGCTATCTATTAAATAACTGGCTTATAAATAAATTGCGTCAGGAAGATACAATCATCAAGGGGATACAATCTATAACACATAAAATAAAAAATATAGGTATACTGCAAGAGACCATAAAACTTGGACCACGGTCTTTATTGGAATTATTAATATTCTCAAGCATTCCACTTATATTATTATCGAAAAATCCTAACCTAATCGACTTGAATACCTTGTCTATTTTTGGATTATCTGCGATCCGAATTCTTCCGCTCTTTAATAACTTTATGCAATCTCTGAATTCAATGGCTTATGGAAAAGCTGCATTCGATGAATTATCAAGCATACTTAATTTGCCTAAAGAGTCCATTTCCATGAAAACTAATACCAGTTTTACAGACAAATTAGCTATATTTACAAACGTTACCAAAAATTATTCAGGCATTCGAATAAAAAAGCTCTCAAAATCAATTAAGGTGGGTCATACACTCATTGTCGGTCCCTCAGGATCTGGAAAGTCGACTTTTATAAGATTATTGCTGGGAATTGATCGTCCTGAAGAGGGTGAAATAGAGATTTCTGAAAGAATGAAACCAAATGAAATCGAATATATCCCTCAGAAAGCTTTTATAGCACCTGGCTCCCTGAAAACTAATTATGAAATCTTGAATATATCTCGATTTTTAGACATCTTAAAAAAGTTATCGTTGAGTAACATCAGCTCAGAATTATTAGATACCGAAATTCCTGATTTTGAAAAAATTTTTTCTGGTGGTGAACTCCAACGTCTAAAGTTGGCGCTATGCATATATAAAAAGCCTAAAATTCTTATACTGGACGAGGCATTGAATGCTGTTGACGATAAAAATCGTAGCACCATACTGATATATTTATTACAGGTCATTGAAAATGTAATTATGATTAGTCACGATAGCTTGGATGCAAAATATTTCAAAAAAAGGCTAATATTGTGATTAAGGAAATAGCTGGAATAATTGATGATTTTCATAAAGGGGTTTCCCCTTCTGGCTACAACTATGAGATAACAAAGGACTTAAATTCGAGCTACAAGAAAAATAATTATGGAGCATTTTTTTATGCTTTGGGACATCTAGATTTATTTGATTTTTATGAAATAGGCGTGCTCGAAGGCTATGCTCTAATTAATTATGCTTTAGGGAATTATTTTGCAACTTCAAAGATTACTGGGATTGACTTGTTTGAGGACTATGAGTTCAATTCGTGTTCGCATTCCAAAGTGAGTGAGCAATTAATAAGATGTGGCGTATCAAAAAAAATTACACTTATTAAAAGTAACGGATTAACTTATTTGAAGCAAAACGAAGGTAAGATTGATAAAGTCCGAAGTGGCCTTCATCTTGATGTGAGTAATCACGGTCAAATAATTGAAGAGTTTGCGCCTTATATTAGCAAATTTAGTGCTATCATATTTGAGGGGGGTAGCAACGCGCGGGACAAAGTTGCCTGGATGGAAAAATACAATAAAAGTTCTTTAAGGTCTGCGCTGTATTCATTTTCAGAAACCTACGGCTTTAATATGATCAATTTGAAACCGTTCCCAAGCCTTACTCTCTGTTTTAAGCAATGAAAGAACTAGAACTCGCCTTAGGTCATAGCATACGTGTCTTTGAACCCCCATTTTACATGGAGAGATATGATGACGAACCTAATAGAACTCCCTTGGCCGATGTAATACGAAATGTAATAAGCAAAACGTTAACTTTGGTTCCTACTAATGGTAAAATTTGTATTCCTCTAAGCGGTGGCTTCGATTGTCGACTATTTTTATGGGCATTGAATGACCTTTCTCTATTGAATAAATATAATATTGTCACGAAAACCTTCGGGTACATAGATGGTTGGGATTACGTCGCTGCAAAAAAAGTATGCTCGGCGCTCAATTTATCTTTTAGTCATGTTAGTGCTAAAAACCATATTTTTGACTTGGACACTGAGCTTGAGCGTTTAAAGGATGCCCCAGTTCTATGGCACGAGTTTTACTTTAATCAGGAGGCACTCTCATGCAGTGACTCATTGAAACTAACTGGCTTTCTAGGCAACACTTTAGTCGGAAATCACTTCGTGACTTGTGATGAAAGAGCTGCAGTTAAAATCTTTTTAAAAAAATATGCTCCATCATTTTTGGACAACTCACTTATTGAGAACCAACTCTATAATCTTATTCCCTTCGGATTTAGTAAAAAACTTCTCACTGCATACGAAGAACTAGTTATAATAATCAGGCAAAATAATTATATCAGACCTCTCTTAACAAGCGAAAATGTTTTGCATCCATTTTTAAACACAACTTTACTAAAATGGTGCTTATCGCTACAGAATGGAGAAAGAATAGGGCAGTCAGGTTACAGAAAAGAATTAAAAAAGTTGGGTGGCATAATGCATCTCCCCAGTCAAACCTTAATGTTGGGTACACTATTAGACAGTGATTATCGGCTTATGCTCCGAAAAACTCTAATGAGAGTAAGAAGAAGAGTAACAAAGCACCAACTTTACAAATCATTTAATTATGAGCCATTTTCGGTCTTGCAAAAAAATGAAAGTTTTAAAAAAATGGTAAGCGACCTAAGCTTGCGATCAAGATCCAAAATCAACTCTATGGTTTCGTTTAACCAGGAAATATTAAAATTAATTTTGTGAGGAAAATACAGATGAATAGTACATTTTACAAATTTATATCTAATGTATTTGGTGTTCATTCCGCTTTTCAGTTGAACAGCATTATGATAGTGCACACTATTGAACCGGCATTGCAAGAACTTATCAAATTTATACCAAGATTAAAAACTACTAAACACTTTAGAGCAGAACACTTCGAGGGTGATTGGTCTGGCTCAGCACTTTATTCATCTGATGGAAAGTCAGAAACTATGAAACGCGCGAGCGATTGTATTTACCATCCCACTGATTTACTTGAAAAGCTTCCAAGAACTGGAAAAATGCTTAATGAACTTGAGAAATTTGGTAATTTACAGCGCGTTCGCATATTGAAAGTTTCTCCCGGCACTCATGTAAAATATCATATAGACTTGGGTGAAACGGCACGATCTGGAGTGGCAAGATTGCATATTCCTTTGGTGACTAATTCAAAATGTAAATTAGTTATAAATGGTAATGAGTATCAATGGAGAAAAGGTGAGCTTTGGTATGGGGATTTCAGTCAACCGCATGAATTATGGAATTTCAGCAAAACTGACCGATTTCACCTTGTTATTGATCTCCTTTTAAATGAAGAAGGTAAAGAAATTTTTCCAAAAGAGTACATAAGTCCGAGCATTAAGCAAAAAATTGGTCTTTTTGTTAATCAATTTATTTGTGTAACAAAAAATCGTGAATTGAAAGGCTTTTTGATCAATAAAGTTAGAGGTGTTTGATTATGGACTATGACCTTAAAGGTGTTGAACGGTATGAGCTTACCCACAAGTCGAAAAAGGGGCGCTATTATGTAGATGAAGCACGCTGGATGTCATACTACTATCAAATGCGCCTGATTTTATCAAATGCTAACAAGGGTGAAATTCTGGAAATTGGGCCAGGCAATAACTTTTTAAAGAAACTGATAGAAAGCTCTATTGGCACCCATCATACATTCGATATCGATGTGAATAGCAATCCAACATTTTCAAGCATTTCTGAATTAAAAGCAATTGAAGATAGTCGATACGACCTCATATGCGCATTTCAAGTTTTAGAACATATGCCATATAGTGAAGCGCTTGAGATGATTGAGCTTTTATTCGCAAAAGTTCGCAAAACAATTCTTATAAGTTTACCTGTTGCCACCCCAGCTTGGAGAATACATTACACGCTACCTAAACTGAAAGAAAAAAATATTTTAATTAAAAATTGCTTTGTTAAAAAGCGAAAGCCCAAATTTGATGGCTGCCATTATTGGGAATTAGAAAATTCTGGCATCGAAATTAATAATTTTATAGCAATTTTGTCTAAATGGTCCACAGTAAATTCTTTTCGTAATTTTTATAACCCATATCACTACTTTTTTGAGTGCCTAAAAAAATGAAACTGCTTGTTGGAATACCTGCATTTAACAAACCTAAAAGTATAAAAAAATCGATTCAAAGTCTTCTAAATCAAACATGTAAAACCTTTGACATATTGATCTCTGATGACTCTGATCCCGAGGTCGCGACCGTTATCGCTGCGCACATTGAGTCATTGAAAACTGATAGAATTAAATACATAAAAAATAATCCAAAATTAGGATTGTTTCCAAATATGAGCTTCTTGTGGGAAGAAGCCGACGATAATAATTATGATTTTTTTATGTGGCTATGTGACGATGACGAAATCATGGATAAATATTTTATTGAAGACGCAATGAAGATATTTGATCGTCACAATAATTGTGCTGTGGTCGGCTATAAATGCGACCGCTTCTTAAATGATGAATTTTGGTATTCATATAAGGATATATCTACGCTTAAACTTGGGAAAATAAAACGTCTGAATTTAATGCTTCAAGCATGGAGAGAGGACGCAAATCAGTTCGAAACAATGCAGTATGGGATTCATAAAATGGCATTATGTCCTAAAAACTTCACTATTGGTTATCGAAAATCGATTATTACTTTCTTTATCACAATTGCATTTAAAAGCAGCATTCATACTATTGGAAGATGTAGAAGCAAAAAAAACACAGATGAAGAGCACCTTAAAAGGTATAAGAAAAAAAAGGAAGGTATTAACGAACATCATTATGATCAGCCACTATTTTTCAAATACTTACATGGAGGAATATTCGTTCGCGTGAGAATTTTATATAACGCTGCGATTCATGGGGGGTTATTATTATTGCCTTACATTGCCGTACGGCTTTTTAGATGATTTACGTGACAAGTAGAATTTTGGAAGAAAAATCAGCTTCAGAAATTGCAGAGAAAAATTTGATAGAAGCCTTTCAGAAATTAATGAATGTTACGACTGTTATGCCTAAAACCTCTATAAAGTCACGCTTTCTCAAAAAGTTTTTAATAACTATAGTTTCAATAAAATATATAACTTTATCTAATAGTGATGAATTTTTATATTCGCGTGATATTACTACTTGTTTTTTATGTTTAATATTCAGAAAGAATTTTATTCTTGAACAACATTTTGTTCCAGATAAACGCACAAATTTCATTGTGCAATGGTGTTTCCGGAAAGTATTAGTCAATAAGAGATCGAAGGTTGTCGTGATTTCAAAGCAGTTAGAAATTTTGTTGAACAAAAAATATACAATAAATGCTTCACTACTGGTTGCTCATTCTGGTGCAAAAATTTGTGATGTTACCAATAAATCAAATTCAAAAGTACGAGCAATAACATATGCTGGTTCATTTTTGCCTGGCCGGGGTTTGGAACTTATTATGAAAGCTGCACTAGAATTCAAAGGTCTACATTTTCATTTATATGGTGGCTCTCAAAACGAACTAGAAAAATTTTACAAAATCAAAATAGGGAAGAACATAACTGTTCATGGAGATTTACAACACGAATATTTACACAGTAAACTTAAAAGTGCAGATCTACTCATTGCGCCATATGACGAAAAGGTGAGTATAAGAGGTAGTTCAATTACTACAGAAGCATATATGTCACCACTTAAATTGTTTGAGTATATGGCAGTTTGCCGACCATTATTGATATCAGATCATCCGTCGATCAAGGAAGTTATTAAACACGGATACAATGGGTTTTTATATAAGAGAGGAAGTTATGATAGTTTTCGATCCGCGCTTTTTAATATTTTAGAACAAGACGAATTAACACTTAAAAAAGTCTCAAAAAATGCGATGCAATCTCTTCAGAAATACTACTCTTGGGATATGCGCGCAAAACGAATTAAGAGTGCATTTAACGTCCACTAGAGCTACCATAATTATTTTTAGTATTATTATACTTTACTTGAAATATTATGTCTTTTTACCAAACACATATTGGAGTATCGTTGACAATGAAATATACCAAG
>CACLZW010000018.1 GCA_902611475.1 uncultured Alphaproteobacteria bacterium | reverse complement strand
ATTAAAGTGGCTCTTAAAGCTCTCGGTATTGGGAGAGGTGATGAGGTTATAACTCAGTCCTTTAATTTCATTGCAACTGTTGAAGCGATTGTAGACACTGGAGCGAATGTTGTTTTTACTGATATAGATGACACTCTGAATATGTGTCCCAAAAATTTAGAAAGTTTAATTTCTAGAAAAACAAAGGCTATAATTCCTGTTCATATGCTGGGTGTGCCAGCAGATATGATATTAATTAATAGGATTGGAAAAAGAAATAAAATTCCGGTTGTTGAGGATGCATGTGAAGCGATCGGGGCCAAGGTGGCCGACAAATATGTTGGAGGCTTGAGTGAATTTGGAGTTTTTAGTTTCGACTTTGGTAAAATGATTACAACTGGTGAAGGTGGAGCTCTGTTTTCCAAGAAGAAAAGTGATGGAAAAAATGCCAGAATGTATCATGATCATGGCCACAAAAATATTCCTAATTTGCCAAGAGGCCTAGATCATGCTGGGTTGATTGGTTTTAATTACAGAATGACAGAAATAAGTGGAGCATTTGGTAAGGTCCAGCTAAAAAAATTTCCGATTATTTTAAGAGACTCAAAAATGAGATACCAAGCTCTCGAAGATTATATTGACCACAAAGACATTAAATTTCGAAGTGTTAATTCAGGGAGCCAGCCTAACTATGATACTTTTGTGATCTCTATAGAAAATAAAAAATTACGTCACAAAGTGATTAGACTGCTAAATAAATCTGGCTTTGGCACAAAAAATTTACCTGATGCTTTCAACTGGCATTGCGCATATTTTTGGGAGCATATTGATGAAAAAATAAGAAATAAAGAGGTGAAAAGTTGCTATGATAGATTGCGCAAATGCGTTGCAATCCCGATTTTAGTATCAAGGCCTATAAAAGATTACAAAGATATTGCCAGTGATATTAATGAATGCTCTTAATGAAAATTTAGTTATTGTCATTCCAGCTCGTAAAAATTCTAAAAGGCTTAAAAATAAAAACTTTAAGAACTTTTTTGGCTTTCCTTTGTTTGAGTGGAGCTTGGCAGCAGGATTATTTTTAAAGCAACAGCTTAGAGGATTAAGAGAAATTTCGGTAGTTTGCACTAGTGATGATGATCAGGTTTTAGATTTAGTAAAAAAGAAATATGCTTCAAATGTTTTAGTTGTTCATAGGAAGCCAGAACTCTCTGATGATAAAGCAATTCTATCTGATGTCATATTTGATTGTATTTATAGGCTAGCTGAGAGACAACTGATCCGTTTGGATGACTACTTAGCTGGGAGCTTTATATTGTTGCAACCGACGTCACCTATTAGACTAAAGGATGATTTAGTCTCTTTTTCCAAACAAATTGAGAACTTAGGAAGGGGCGTTTCCATGGTTTCTGTAAATAAAAACTACGACGCAGTAAAAGATATTTATGAGATAATTAATTTTAGCGAAGTAAACTCAGATTTTTTATTAGACCATATAGGTGAAAAATTGCTTAAAGAGCAAGACATCAAAAAACATAGCAATTCAGCTTTTGTAGATGGAAGTTTGTATTCAGGTTTGATGTCTATCCTAAAAGAAAAAGGCTTCATGCCTGTCACCAAAACTTTGGCTTTTCCTCTTTCTATAAAACGCTCAATAGATATTGATACGGAAAAGGAGTTTGACGATGCATTAGCGTTAATTAAAGAACTTCAAAATTTGGGAATTGAGTATGTCTCACCAAACATATGATTTAGCGATTGTTGGCGCTGGAACGGCTGGGCTTGAAATTGCAAAAAATGCCAGTAGGTCAGGCTTTAAAGTGTGTTTAATTGAACAAGGGTCTTCTGAAGGTAAAAGCTTTTTAAATAAAATACCTTTATTATCAGGAAAATTACTGCAAAACAAAAAACACTGTTTAGGCTTTATATCAAAGAAACAAGCTGGGCTAGGAGATAGAGAATTACCTATTCTTCAGGGAATTGGTTTTGGTGGTTCAAGCTTAATCAATGGCAATGTCTCATACTTAGGTTTTGAAAAACGGTTTGAAGAGGTTTTTTCCTTTTGGCCAAAAAAAATGTTTCAGAGAGTCAGAAAGCACATATACCATAACCCAAGTTTTTCATATAATAGAGAGTATGGTTATTCAGATGAACTAACAAATATTTTTTGTGAAGCCCTTAACAATATTGCCGTTCCTGAGGTTGCGGATTTGGATAACCTTATAGAAGGATGGGGAAAAATTCATCTTAATATTAAAGGATCAAAGAGATATAATTTTTCAAATGATTTTAAAGAAAATGCAGAACACAATAATATTGAAAAGCTATCAAATACGCGTGCGATTAAAATCTTTTTCAAAGACAACTATGTTTCAGGTGTTGAGTGTGAAAATTTATTAACTAAGGCCAAAATTATTGTTAATGCAAAAAAAGTCATTCTTTCTGCAGGCACAATATTTTCTCCTTTAATTCTGATGCGGTCAGGAATCGGAGACCCAAAAGACATTCGTAAAGCTGGCATCCCTTTGTTTATCGAGCAACAACATGTAGGAAAACATTTGAAAGATCATGCGAATTTTAGGATTGAATTTGATTGTAAAGGGTTCGATACGCTTAACCAAAAAACACGTGGGCTAAAATTATTTATCGAATTTGTTAAGTACATCACCGCAAAGAAATCGATCTTAAATAGCCCAGGTGCTACTCTTGCTTGGAATAAATCGAGTTTTAATAATAAAGCTAGTATAAACAATTTGGTAAGGTATCATTTGGTGCATTTTACACAAGAAAGAACCTTATTATCGTCTAGGGGCATTAAATTTCAAAAAAATCAGCGGGCATCACTTGGGTGCTTTCAAGTTTTTCCTAGATCGGAAGGATCTATCTCTTTTGATAATAAAAAAAAGATACAAATTGATCCAAACTATTTGTCGAACAAATATGATAGAGAACTTACTTACAAAGCTTTTCGAAGCGCTGTCGATCTCTTGAAAAAAGCAGGATTTGCTAAAAGTGGAAAAAATCTCAATAAAGATGATATAGAAAGAAATATAGGATCAGAAACGTTTTCTGGATACCATCTAATTGGAACTAATAGAATGGGCAAAGATAAAAATAGTGGAGTAGTTGATGAAAGTTTTAAAGTATTTGGGACCAAAAATCTCTATGTATGTGACGCCTCGATATTTCCAGATTTCGTTTCAACACATCAATATTTGCCTACTCTAGCAGCAAGCAAGATTTTTTGTTTAAAACAGGGGTTTCTCAATATTTAGAAGTCTCAAAAAATGTTTTCTGTAGATTTAATTCCCAAATTTTCTTATCGCTTAAAATTTTTGTGAACTTTTTTGCAGATTGACCGGTTCCAAAACTATTATCAGGCTCGAAGCGTTTACCCCATTGTTTTTCGACTAGCTTGTCAAGTTGCCCGTCTTTAAAAACATTAAAGTTTTTTATACTTTTTGCTCCACCCCTTTTAAATTGGCGAGAGCCTATGTTGATTGAGGCAATCCCAAGAAAAGGAGCTTCTCGAACACCCGCTGAACTATTACCTAAAATAACTTGTGAATGCTTTAGTAATGTCGAAAAATATGCAAATCTCATTGAAGGTATCTGTTTGAAATGAGATTTTGGTAATTTTCCAATTGCCTTAAAAATTATGTCACATCCCGGGTCATTGTTTGGAGAAATAACTATGAAGTTCTTTTTTGTTTTTTTCAAGTAATCACAACAAAATTGGATCTCTTTCTTTAAACTCTCTAATTCTGAGGTAACAGAATGAAAAATAAAAATCCCATAGTCATTCCACTTAATATCATAGTAATTCAAGACTTCATTTAGTGAGATTGAATTTCTTGCTTTATGTGCGTCAAGTTCCGGAGAACCTAGAACAAAAACCCTTTCGGGGTGCTCTCCAAGTTTTGTGACGCGCTTTTTTGCCAATTTTGAACTTACAAAGTGGACTGTACATAACTTTGTATTACAGTGACGATAAACTTCATCTATCGTTCCTGACACCTCTCCTCCTTCAATATGTGCACTTCTTATGTTCTTTGTTGCACAAACAAGGGAGGCAGCAACTGCTTCAATTCTATCTCCATGGATCAAAACAAGATCAGGTTTTAATCGGCTGACATATTCAGAAATTCCATTTATGGTTCGAGAAAGGATTTTGTCCGGTGGATCTCCTTCCATCTGATTGACGAATTCAAATCTTGTAATGTCTTTCATTCTCGAAACTTCTATACTAGTTAGTCCATACTTCTCTAGAAGGTGCATGCCAGTCACAAAAAAATAAATGCCAAATCCCGCTGATTTTGCTCTTGACGCTAATGGTTGAAGTTTACCGAAGTCAGCTCTTGTGCCTGTTATGAATAGCAGCTTTTTCATATCAATCTCTCTATTCCAAATCCGACCACTTTATCTGAGAATTTTTAGCAATGTCTCGTTTTAAGGTTTTTCCTAAAACTTTTTCAAATTCGAAAGCAGGTATTTCTCCGTTTCCTGGTCTCCTAGCCCAGATATTTTGTCTATCAATAATATCACCTTTTTTAAGATTTTTATCGCTAACAATCGAAGATCGCGCGAATTTGTAAACATCTTTTTCCACGTTCGCTATAAACTTCTTTCTATCTCTTGAATATGCTATTTCTTTGCTCTTTTTTATAAGAAGCTCGAGCTCGTCTGGGTCCATTGAACAGGAAATGTCAGGCCCTTGTCGGTCTTTGGTATCAGTAAAGTGTTTTTCAACAATTGTTGCACCTAATGCAACAGCTGCTAAAGCCATTGTTGGTCCAATTGAATGGTCTGAAAAACCTATCTCGGCATCAGGGAACTTATGTGATAGCTGTGCCAAGCTACCAAGTGCTATATCTTCTGGTGGGCAAGGATAAATGTTTGTACATTCTAGAAGCGCATATTCGATATTTTTCCTCTCAAAAATTTCAACAGGTTTTTCTACCGACAATAAGTTTTGCATACCTGTGGAAAGAATAATTGGCTTCCCAAAATCCGCTACATGCTCAAGTAAGAGAAGATTGTCGCACTCTCCAGAACCAATCTTAAAAGCAGGTACGTTTATATCATTTAAAAAATCTGCTGCAGACCTTGAAAAAGGAGTGGAAATGTAAATCATTCCCAAGTCTTCAACTAGTCTCTTTAATTTGATTTCTTCATCCTTAGTTAAGGAACATTTTTCCATTACATCCCATATTGAAACATCCGCGTTAGGAGGCATTATTTTTTTTGCATCAGGTGTCATCTCATCATCAAGAAAGTGTGTTTGATGTTTAATTACTTCACAGCCTCTGTCAGCAGCTATTTTAACCATTTGCTCTGCAACCAATAAATCGCCACCATGATTTATACCCAATTCTGCAATTATTAGAGGAGCTTCCTTAGGGCTAATAGTCCTATTTTTTATTTTCAAAATTTTTAAGCCTATCTTTTAAAATAATGACTGAGTAAAATGATATTGCTCAATTAATATGCAAGCAATGATTTAATAGGTTAATTTTTTTGGAGTGTCGATTGAAATTTAGTTTGAAAAAAAAAATCTTCTCCTCAACTGTTTTCAATCTTTATCAGTTTCTTTGGTATTTATTTTTGCCATTTGCACTATTGTATTTCCTCTATCGCTCTATAAAAGAACCTGGATATGCTTCAAATCTTACAGAGAGATTAAGTTTATACAAAAAAGACTTTAAAGGAGCTTGTTGGTGTCACGCAGTATCTTTAGGAGAATTTAGAGCAGCACGCCCAATTTTTAAAAAACTTCTTCTGAATGGAGAAAAAATATTAATTACCACTCTGACTTTATCTGGCAAAAGTGCTGCTCAGGAGGAATATCGTAAAGAAATAAGTGAAAATAAAATGGTTATCGTTTACGCTCCACTTGAAATATCCTTAATGTTGAGAAGATTCCTAAAAATTTTCAAGCCTCGGTGCTGTATAGTTTTCGAATGTGATTTATGGCCAGTAATGATCACGACCACTTACAAGGGCCATATCCCTCTAATATTTGCGCATGCTCAATACCCTGAAAAAGGGTTCATTAGAGATAAAAAATTCCCTTTTCTGAAAGCTAGTCTGATTGAAAAGTTCGATTTAATTTTATCTAAATCTGAAAGGCATAAAAAGAGATTTGAGTACTTTGGGGCCAAAAAAGTTTTAATTATGGGAGATGCTCGATTTGAACAAATGGTTCCTCTACACCAAATTAGTGCAGCTTCGAAACTAAAAAAAATTGCTTTTAAGAAATATTTTACGGTCTGTTTCGCTAGTATTGGAAAGCAGGAATTTACAATAATCAGTGAAATAATAAGGGACCTGCATGAGAAGTATAAGGATATTTTTTTTATACTAGTTCCCAGACATCCTAATGATTTTGACAAATATAAGATTTTGTTTGAAGACAGTTCAATTAAAGTAAAACCACGCAGTGAAATGGTAGAAATCAAATCAGATTTTAAAATTTGCAATGAAAAGAAAATTAAACACTTAAATAATTTTAGTCTGTTGTGGGGTGATAGCCTTGGAGAATTGAATTTTTATATGGCAATGTCTGATCTGGTTTTTATGGGTGACTCTTTAAACAATGAAGGATCGCATAACATAATTGAGCCTTTTGCTTTACAAAAGCCTGTTTTAGTGGGCCCGAGTATTTGGGGCATAGAATATCCAGCATTGGAAGCTCTTGATGTTGGTATTTTGAAAAAGATTAGTGGACAAAAAGAGCTAGCATCCGCGCTGGTTTCAGCTTATCACGATAGGAAAAGTAACAACTTTGATGAAAATCAGGTAAAAAATATTAAAAACTTTTACAAGAATAACCAAGGAGCTTCTGACCTATTTATGGATCAAATGTTCAAAAATAAGTTTCTGGAATTAAATAATAATTAAGCTAATGTTCAACTTGATTTTTTTCTTTATTGGGTAAGTAAGTTAGTGAAATTATTGATATAAGTGCCAATGCCCCGACCAATAAAAATGCATAGTAATAACTTTGGGTTAAATCAAATATAGCTCCCGCTACAATCGGTCCCATCACCGATCCTATTGCGCCAAAAAATGTTATTTTTCCAAATATAGCACCAAGATTTTTTAGACCAAAATTTTCAGCGATAATAAAAGGAGCTATTGTAAAGTGTCCACCGTGTGAGAACCCATATAGAAAAAGAAGAATATAAATAAAAAGGATATTTTCTGTGAAAGGTATAGTGACTAGCGCAATAGTCATGGGAAATAGACAAACCATATAAGTTTTTTTGCCTCCGAGACTATCAGCTAAAACGCCAATAGAAAGTCGTCCAAAAATACTCGAAAAACCTATTATTGATAGAAGTAAAGCACTATCCTTCAGAGATAATCCTACATTTAAACCATGTGCTGCAATGTGTGTCATAGTCGTGAACATAGCAAAGAAAATACAAAACTGACAGAAAGCCAAAAGGTTAAAAATTTTTTTGTCAAAAACCTCAAGATTAGCGTCCTCACTAACTAATTTTTTACTTGATGTATTTGGAATTGACATTAGTGATGCAGCCAATACCAATCCGATGCTTGCTAAAATGCCGAGATAAAATGTGGCCGTGCGCCACCCAAAGCTGATTATTAAAAATGCTATGAGAGGAGGCATAACCATTTGTCCCATCGCAGTCCCTATCTTAGCAATAGAAGTCATTAGCCCTCTTTTGGACTCAAACCATTTTGCAATAGTTGATAATGTAGAGATATCGTGGGTGCTAAGACCAATCCCGATAAAGAAAATAAATATCAAAAATAATTGCCAGACCTCACTGGATTTAGAAAAAAGGATGAAACCTATCCCAAAAATGAATCCATTTACCCCCAATACAATTTTTGGTCCAAGTCGGTCATTTAAATATCCTCCTGGTATCGCAAAGATACCCCATGCCAGCCAACCGGCAGCTCCAATTGATGATAGTACCGTTCTTGACCAACCAAACTCTTTTTCTAGTTCGGTCATAAGTACGCCATAGGTGAATAACATGCCAACGATTATGAACTGTGTAAGGAATGAGCCTACAACCACATTAAATTTTTTTATCATTTCTAAATCAGACCGATCGGAAAAACACCTGGCACGTTTCTATTGATTTTATTTATTGATGATGCCAGAGAGAGTGTTAAAATTAAAAAATTCTAATATATTTGATGTTTTGGTGAAAAAAATGCAAGAAAAAAAAGTGTGCTTAGTGATCGGTGCTGGAGCCGGCATCGGTGTCAATGTTGCAAAAAAATTTGCATCTTCTGGTTATCACGCAGTGATTTCAAGGAGGACTAATCAAGAAGGTTTAGATAATTCAGTTGCAAAAATTGAGAAGGAGGGTGGTAAGGCAACTGGCTTTTTGATCAATGCAATAGAAGAAAATTCTTTAGAAAATCTTATTGAAAAAGTCGAAGAGAGTATTGGCCCGATTGGCGTTGCAGTTTTTAATTTAGGTTCTCAGATAGGAAATAGATCGCTATTTCAAACTTCCGATAAGGTATTTGAACGCGGGTGGAGAATGGCTACATTAGCTCTTTTTCGCACAGCCAAGAAGCTTTTCCCCTATATGGAAAAAAGGGGAGGGGGCACTCTTTTAGTAACGTCATCTACAGCAGCCGTAAGGGGCAATAAGGGGCAACATTCTCATGCCGCTTCTATGGGGGGACGGCGTATGCTTTGCCAGACCCTAAACGCTGAGTTCTCCAGTAAAGGAATTCACACGACCCATATTATAATTGATGGAGCCGTCGATGCCCCCGATACGCTAGGAAAGATGCTGGGTGAAGAAGCCTATCAAGCACTGCGAAAGGAAAAGGGTTTAGAAAAAGACGGTTTATTGTTACCTGATAAAATAGCTGAGACATATTATCATCTTGCTGATCAACACAGATCAGCTTGGACGCATGAAGTCGATCTTAGAGCCTATAATGATGATCCTTGGTGGAACACTCCAAGAAATATAGCTAACAGTATCTAATCAATCACTTTGTAGGGTTTTGGTGTGAACCATGAGCTATCTTGAGCTATATCATTGTGGTAAAGGGACATTTGTTGAGTTCCTGTAGATACAGTGATGTTATTTTGGATCAACTGGCATTGGGTGAAAGCAAAATTCTTTCCTTCGCGAAGTATTGAGGCTTGTGTTGTTACTTTGCCAGGTTGGCACGGGTTTAAAAATTGTATATTTAATCCTAAAGTTAGGCCGGTAGTAAAGCCTTTATGCATAAGATCAACAACAAAAAACATCGAAGCGTCTAATAAAAAGGAAACTGTTCCGCCATGCGCTATTGTTCCTTTGGTATGGCAAAACTCAATAGGTATATACCAATCAACTTTTACAGTTTTGTTTTTTATGTTTAGCTCTGTTACACATGGTTCAAGTCGTTCTTGTATTTTAGCGTATCTAATCTCTGAAGGGTCTGTCATCTTTTAACTTCTACTAGTTTTTGTATTATTATCAAATATGAACATGAAAACGATAAGAATAAAAAATACTTAAATGTGCAAGCATATTTTTACACCAATAGCTCATAGAGGAGGCACTGAAGCAGCTTTTGAAAATACCTATGAAGCATTTGCTGATGCCTATGCACTAGGATATAGATGGTTCGAAACGGATGTGCAAATTTCCAAAGATGGATTTCTATATGCCATTCATGATAGTAATTTAAATAGGATTGTTGGAATTAATATTAATATTGATCAGCTTAACTCAGAGTATTTGGATCAAATATTAATAAGCGGCAAATATAGGATTCCCAGGCTTGATTTATTGCTACGAAAGTTTAACGACGTTACCTTTAATCTGGATGCTAAAAACATAAATGCTGCCAAAGCCCTAGTAAATCTTATAAATAGTGATAAATCGTTGCAAAACCTTTGTTTGGGTTCGTTTAGCCATAAGACTATGAATTATATGAGAAAGTTTTTGAAAAGAGAGCTCCCAATGTCTTTTAGTCAATGGGAAGTATTCTCCCTGATCTTAGACATTAAATTCAATAAAGATAAGAAATATAATGCTAGTTATCTTCAGATTCCTAAGAGCTATTTGGGCTATAAGCTCATATCAAAAAAATTATTAGACTACTGCAAAAAAAATGGAATTAAGGTACATGCTTGGACAATTAATGAAAAAAACGAGATGAACAAGCTTATCGAAATAGGAGTAGATGGAATAATGACTGATAACTGTCGAACACTCCTAAATGTTGTGAGGAAATATAAATTCTTCGATAAGCAAATAGTTTTAGATCACTTTTCAATTACTTAAATGTTTTAGCCACATTAAAATAGATAAATTTTTGCACTCTTTAAAATCATAATTAATCTAAAAAAGAAAACATGTCGCAAACAAAAAATCCGTCAGTAATCGCTCTCTCCACGGCCTCTGCAGCCTCAGTGACTGGTCTAGCATTTATAAGCCCTATAATTTTATTAATTAAAAACCATTACAATGTTAGTTCTAATGAAGTCCAGTTGACAATAACTATTTATCTTGTAGCTATTTGTATTTCTCAGATCTTTTGGGGGCCTTTGTCCGATTTAATTGGAAGGCGCACAGTTTTAATAATCGGAGCTTGTCTTTTTTCATTAGGTGGTATTTTAGCGTCTTTAAATTTAGCTTTTGAAGTCTTTGTATTTTTTAGATTTTTGCAGGGAATTGGTGCAGCGGCCTGTCTTTCAATGCCAAGAGTAATGTTGACTGAAAGCTATGGAGTAAAAAAAGCAGCAGCTAAAATGTCGACCCTATTAGCTTTTATGGCTATTTTCCCTATCCTTAGTGCTGCTTTTGGTGGCTATATTGGTGAGAATTATGGATGGCAAATAAACTTTTTTACGTTGTTTATCTTTGGTGGCATTGTTTTTTCACTAAATTATGTGTATTCGCCAGAAACAATTAAAAATAAAAATAAAAAACTTACTTTTAGAACAACATTTCTTGATTTTAGATACTTGTTTGGCCAAATCTCTTTTCTTTATTTTGCTGGTGTTTCATCTATTCAAGCCGCTTTTTTCTTTTCAATGGCTGGCTTTATGCCTTACCAATTCGAACGCTTGGGTGCCTCGCCAACAGAGTTTGGGCTTTGGTTTTCTTTAACGAGCATAGGTTATATAGTTGGAAATATTGTTAGTAATAGGTACTCAAACTGGCTAGGTCTTGAACGGCTTTCCCTTTTAGGGTGCTCTTGGTGTTTATTATCTATTTCTTTGATGTTTTTGTCTGAAATACCGCTAATTAGTACTCCATTAACGCTTGCTTCAGCTTGTTTCATGTTTGGGTTAGGCAATGGACTCATTTTAGCAAATGTATTAGTTTTAGCGCTTTCATCGGTGAAACAAAAATGCGTTGCCTCTGCAAGTGGACTATTAGGTGCTATGCAAATGTTTTGTGGCGCAATTTTAGGAAGTTTGATAGTGTTTCTAGGGGGAGATAGCGAATTTTGGCTGGCCTTAGTTGTGCTTTTTATTCTTAGTATAATTTCTATACTATGCTGCTACCGTGGATGGCTCTGGTCAAAGCTCTCAAGATCAAAATGTTAATTTGTTTGCAATGGAAATCGACAAAGAATAAATTTAAGATCCTGATAGGTAAAAGCCAGTGACAAAATTAAGTTTAAATGATGAAAAACTAAAAGAGTGGATGGATGATTATGTTGAGAAAAAAAAGTTCAATGGTTGTTCTTTAATTGTGGCAGATGCAGAGGGAAATACGCTTTTAGATATTGCCAGTGGTTATGCTGATAAAGGAAAAACCAAAGAATTCAATTCTTTATCAATTGTAAGAATTTTCTCGATGACGAAGGCTATTGTTTCAACTTGTTTGCTTCAATTGCTTCGTGACAAAAAGATAAATGTCAAAGATACGTTAGATTATTATTTTGACAATTATTCTAATTGTTTTGCTCTTGTAAAAAATGCAAAGAATTTAACAGAATTAGAAAAGACAAAAGCACCATCTATCTATCAATTACTCAATCATACTTCAGGATTATCTTATTTTTTTAATGATGATTTAATTGGGAGAGAATATTTAAAGCAAAATCTTACAGCTACCCCCGATAACGATAATCTTTCGGTTTTTGCTGAAAAGATATCTAGTTTACCTTTAGCCTTCAAGCCTGGATTAAAATGGAATTATTCTGTAGGGATTGATATTGCTGGGCGATTAATTGAGATAATTTCGGGTGAGCCTCTGGATGTTTATATAAGTAAAAATTTGTTAGATGTACTGGACATGAAAGACACTCAATTTTTTCTGCCAAAGATAAAAGTTGATCGTTTTACGGATTGTTTTTTTTACAATGAAATGCATGAGAATTTTTTACCTCTGGTTGATCAATATCAAAACTTCTACTATCAGAAAGATCAAGTAACAAATTTCTCCGGTGGATCAGGACTTTTATCGACCGGTCGTGATTATCTTAAATTTGCAGGTCTTTTGCTCAATGGTGGTCTATATAATAATACAAGGGTCTTTGAAGACGATGTTATAAATAGTGTTAGAGTAAATTCTTTAGATCGAGATATAGCATCAAATGGGGTAGAAACTTTTGCACAGATGCCAACGATAGGCATGGGCCATAGTCTGGCAGGCAGCGTAATTACTAACCCTCATCCAGATTTCAGCAGTAGTCTTGGAGATTTCGGTTGGGGTGGCATGGCAAGTAATTATTTTTGGATTGATTTTAAAAAAAGGTACGCGGCCGTTTTTATGACCCAATTGTTGCCGTCTGCTTCTTACCCCAATAGAAAGGAACTCAAAAAGTTAGTTCATCAGTCTTTGCATTGACAGCATAACGGTATTGCAAAAATGCATGTTGTTATTATAAGTTGCTAGAAGTAAAAATAACCAAGTTACTAACGTCTGCTAGTAACTTTCCTCCCTTCACTGGGCCGTATAAATTGCGGCCTTTTTTTCGTTTGGTTGTAAGTGTTATAGTTTACTGTAGACTTAACAAGGTGTCCAAATGGTTCGATTCGCGCTTAAATTAATTGGAGCATCAGTTTTGGTGCTTTGGTGGCTAATATCAGGGTTTTTTAAAAAAATACTGGATGTTTTAAAGTTAGTTGTAAGGATCAAGAAAATATTTGTGACTGAAAAAAAAGATCCTAAAGGGGGAGATAGATGATGAAGGACATAAATTTCAAACAGTTTGAGAGTGAATTATTTCTCGAAGAAGAACACATTATCTTAAAAGAACAGATAAAAAAATTCGTTGACAATGAAGTAAAACCGAAAGCCTCAAAATGGGAAGTGGATGGCTTTATACCAAGAGAGGTTTTTAAAAAAATGGGAGCTCTAGGGTTTTTAGGCATCACTTATCCTACTGAATTTGGTGGGTCCGAAATGGATGTTCGGGGTAGTGTGGTTTTTGCTGAAGAACTTGGTAAGTCGACATTTTCTGGCTTCGCAATAGCTTCTTTAGTGCATACTGATATGGCTTCAGTTCATTTATTAAATGCTGGTAATATAGAGCAAAAGGAAAAGTATCTTGCCGATATAATCTCGGGAAATAAAATTTCTTGCGTTGCGGTAACAGAACCACATGCTGGGTCTGATGTGAAAAATATTAGAACGAAGGCTCAAAAAGTTGGAAGTAAGTATATCATTAATGGATCGAAAATTTTTATTACCAATGGGGTTCATGCTGATATCTATTTTGTTGCAGCAAAAACTAGTGATGAATTGCAGCAATCGAGTAATATAACAATGTTTATTGTAAGAAAGAATAACCCTGGGCTGATTGTAAACAAGCAGTTAGACAAGCATGGGTGGAGGTGTTCAGATACAGCGGAATTATTTTTTCAAGACTGTGAAGTAGAGGAAGCTGACGTGCTTGGGACTCTAAATAAAGGCTTTTACGCAATTATGCAAAACTTTCAGAATGAGAGATTAGTTATGGGTTCAATGGCTATGGGTGAGGCACAAGCTGCTATTGATACTACTGTAGATTATGTCAAAAATAGAGATGCTTTTGGGGGGAAGCTATGGGAAAAACAGACGGTTAGACATAAGCTCGCGGAACTCCAATCAAAAGTGACTGCTGCTCGTTACATGGTATATGGTGTTGCCAATAAAGTTAGGCTTGGGGTCGATGTGATAAAAGAAGTATCAATGATTAAAGTTCTTTGTGGAGAGCTAGTTAACGAAGTAATGTACGCCTGTCTTCAATTACACGGTGGAACTGGATACATGACAGGGACGGATATTGAAAGATTAACTAGAGATGCTAGAGCTCAGTCGATTGGAGGAGGTGCTACCGAGGTTATGTTGGAAGAGGTAGCCAAGCGTATGTAGCAAAGTCATATTGATTTATTTGAAGAATTCCCCTTTAAGGTTTCCATATGCTAAACTAAAAATATCTTGGTCATTGTAAGAAGTGGCTTTAGCAAGTGCGTGCGAATGGTTGTTCACGCTCTCTTTGGTCAAGATAAAAGGTAAACGAGGCATTTTTGCTGCTTTTTCAGTAAGTTTAATTGTTTCAAGCTCGAGTTCGCTTGGACTTAAATAACTGTCGATTAGTCCCCAATCTTTGGCGATTGAAGAATTTAGTTTTTCTGCCAATAGCAGAAGTCTTTTTGTTTTTGCAGGACCTAATAAAGCAATTAACCTAGGTACTGAGCCCCAGCTCATATTTAACCCTCTCTCAACTTCCGGTACATAAAATTTTGCTGCCGTTTCAGCAAGTCTCAAGTCACATGAAATAGCAAGAGCAACTCCACCTCCCACGCACCATCCCTTAATTTTACATATGGTTAGACAGCTAAGCTTTTCCCAAGCATCACACATGATCTTTCCAAGTTGGAAGTAATTTCTGTTTTCTTCAAAACCGAGCTTTTCAAGCCTTAAAAACTCTTTATCCTTTAAATCAAAGCCAAAGGAAAAATTTTGTTTTCCTCCTGACAAAATGATTGCCATCAAATTATTATTTTTGCCAAGTTTGTTGGCAACCTCTGTTAGCTGCCGAATAACACCCAACGACAAAAGGTTTGAATGCTTCCCGCTATCAAATGAAACATAGACTATTTTATCTGTTATAAACTCTACGTTAACCATTAATTCGATAATAAACATTATTTCAGATAAATAAATTATATTTGACTATTAGGTTTAATAATTAGACTTTAAATTTTTAGGTTCTCAAAAGTAAGTCTCTCAATAAATATAAATAATCGATAGCTTTCTCGTTCTGTTGGTGTATCCTTTGGAAAAAGAGGTTTTCTTATGGACGTGATATTTCATGGTGTACGAGGATCAACACCCACAGCTGACCAAAATTTTTTAAAGTATGGCGGAAGCACGACCTGCACTGAAATACTTCATGAACAATTTCAAATTATTTTTGATGCTGGAACAGGCTTTCAAAATGTAACGATACTAAAGGATCGCCCTACATATTTGATTTTCTCTCATTTTCATTACGACCATATCCAAGGCCTGCCCTTCAATCATCAGATTTTTGACCCCTCCAATAAAGTAACAATTTCTTCGGGACTAGTAAAAGCAAATGAGTTAAGAGAAGTGTTTGTAAGAGCTTTCCAACCTATGTATTTTCCAATTCCACTGGTAGACACTCTAAAAAATTTAAAGTTTGTAGAATTTGATTTGATTGTGGTCGAACTTCAGAATCTATGTTCTCTAAGTACCATAGAGTTAAATCACCCTGGGGGAGCTGCTGGATATATTGTTGAAAAAGATATGAAAAAAGTATGTGTTTTTCTTGATCACGAGTATGGGCAGGAACCACTTATTGATGATCAGCTAATTAGTGGTGCTAGAGAAAGTGACCTAGTTGTATGGGATGGGATGTTTTTAGATGAAGAACTTCCGCCAAAGAAAGGCTGGGGACACTCTAGTATTGAGCAGGGAATTACTTTCTCCGAAAAAACTGCCTGCAAAAACTTAGCCATCGCCCATCATGCGCCAAGTAGAAATGACGAGCAACTTAACGAGCACTCTAATAATCTATCAAGCGACAAGGTTTTTTTTGCCTATCAGGGCTTATCCCACTCGGTGTGAAATAAGTAATAAGATGAAAAAGTTAGATTATAAGGCTGGTCAATATATTTTCAAAGCAGGAGATAAAGGCAAAGAAATATTTTTACTCATGTCAGGAGATGTTGGTATTTTTTTGCCAACAAATGACACAAAAGACCCAAATTTTAAGGTCGGAGAAAATGAAGTTTTCGGAGAAATGGGCGTTATCGAACATAAACCTAGAATGGCTAGTGCGCGCTGTATGTCCGATGCTACTGTAATTGCCTTGTCAGAAAGTGAATTTGAGGCAAGAGTGGAAAAAGCAGATCCCTTTATTAGAGCCCTGTTAAGAATACTCTCTCAGACAGTGAGAAATTTGCAGGATAAAAAATGATTTTTAAAAATGCTGGAAGAATAATTTTATCTGCGGTCTTGATACCCTTTGTATTGGTTGGCTGCAAGTCAACGGTAGATGAGGTTACTATGTATACATGTAAGGCAGTAGAAACAAACATCGCTAAATGCAGCCAGCTGATAGCTGATGATATTTCTGATTCAAATGCAAATATGCTGTCTTCTGTCAATGAAGGTGACTTGTGAATTTAGGTCAATGAATATTGTAGAGCAAGTAAGTTTTAAGACTGAAGGATATCAAATTATGAATATAACTGAGAGGATTCAGGAGTTGGTTATTCTCCATGAATTTAGAAAAGGTTTAGTGAATTTATCTATCCTGCATACTAGTGCATCTCTCACTGTTCAAGAGAATGCCTCTCAAGATGTTTTAAATGATATAAGGACTTTTTTAAGTAATTTAGTTCCAGACGCCGCAAATTATCTTCATGATGTGGAGGGACCAGATGATATGCCTGCACATTTAAAAACATTGATTACAAACACTAATTTAACGGTGTCTGTAGTCTCAAATAAATTGGTGCTTGGGGTCTGGCAGGGAATATACCTGTGTGAGTGGCGCAAGTTTGGTCAAACTAGATCTATAATCGTTCACTTGCTTGGTGAATAGAAAGATAGTAATAAAAACATCCTAGAAAAAACTTGACAATATGGATAGACATAATAGGAATATGTCATAATTTGAAGGTAGAAAATGTACGCAATTATAAAAACCGGTGGTAAACAATACAAGGTGCAAAAAAACGATATTTTGGCAGTAGAAAAGCTGTCGGCCAAAGGTGGAGATAAAGTGCAGTTTAACACGGTACTTTTAACCGGAGGAGAACAGGTCAGAGTGGGTGACCCACTGGTCAAAGGAGCGGGGGTTCAGGCTACCGTTATAGATCAAATAAAAGACAAGAAAGTTATCTCATTCGTTAAGAGGCGTAGGAAAAGTTCCTCTAAGAGTAAGAAGGGCCATAGGCAGCAGATTACCCTGCTAAAAATAACCGATATATTAGAGTCAGGGGCTGATAAAACTAATATTCAAGAGGCAAAGTCTGGGAAGGGTCTTAAAATTGACTATTTTGCAAAAGGAAATGTCAGTAACAAGGCTGAAAAGGTTATAGAGCCGGTGAAGACCAAGACAGCAAAAAAGACACCATTGAAAAAAGAGCCAAAAGCACAAAAAGAAACTAAGGCAGTGAAGACAGCTAGTGTGGCCACAGATAAGAAAAAAAAGGATACTACTAAAAAGTCAACCGCGGTTAAAAAGGAAGTAAAGAAAAAATCAACTTAGGCTGAAGCCAAGTGATTATTAGGAGAATGTTATGGCACATAAAAAAGCTGGTGGATCATCAAGAAACGGAAGAGATTCCGCAGGACGCAGACTTGGGGTAAAAAAGTATGGTGGAGAAATTGTGTCACCGGGCAACATTATCGTTAGACAACGAGGTACGAGGTGGTTCCCCGGAGAGAACGTCGGAATTGGCAAAGATCATACTTTATTTGCTCTAAAAGATGGTAAAGTAAGATTTTCTAAGGGTTTTAAGAAGCGTAAGTTTATTTCTGTAGAAGAGATAGTTACAGCTGCCGAATAGATTTGGGTCTGAGTTGGTTTCAGATTATATCGGTCTAATTTTCTTTATTATGGCGATGGTAGGCTCTCCTGGGCCAGCGAATATTATTCTTTTTGCGCTAGGCTGTACTCAGAAGTTTAGGGCTTCTATCCCATTCATATTAAGTGTTGTATTATCTAAGCAACTTATAATTTGGCCAATTGGATTTAGCCTGCTCCTAATAAACGATCTGATAAACAGATATTCAAGCATAATGATGATATTATCGATAATGTTTATCTCTTGGATAGGCTACAAGATTATTTTTATGGATCTATCAGTAAAGAAAGACTCAACTGTATGGGCTCCAAAGTTTTATCATGGGTTGCTTGTTCATCCAATGAATCCAAAGGCATGGATGATGATTACCCTAGCGTTTACGGCTTTCCAGAGCCAAGAGGTATCGACTAAAACAATCTTAACTATAGCTATAATTTTTCTACTAATACAATTAATTTTTCATTCTGCGTGGTTCTGGTTTGGTTCTCTAGTAAGACAAGCAGATTTATCAGAAAAAAATAGTCGAATTGTAAAAATAGCTCTATTGATTAGCCTTATAGCGAGTATTGTATTTTCGTACTACTAAATTTTAAAACTGAACTTTTTAATCAACTGAAAGCTTATTTTTACCTATGCAATTTATTGATTTAGCACTTATACACATCAGATCTGGGACTGGTGGATCAGGTTGTACAAGTTTTCGGCGCGAGAAATTTATTGAATTTGGTGGACCTGATGGCGGTGATGGAGGTAAAGGGGGCGATGTTGTTGTGAGAGCGATCTCTAATCTCAATACCTTAATAGACTTTAAATATAAGAGACACTATTTCGCTAAGAACGGTAGGCCTGGTATGGGACAAAATAAAACGGGGGCAAATGGGGAAGATGTTATACTAAACGTTCCGATAGGGACTGAGGTGCTTTTGGAAAATAAGACAACAGTTTTGGTCGATTTAGTTAATGAGGGACAAGAGTATGTGATAGCAGAGGGTGGAAATGGCGGTTGGGGAAATAGTAGATTTAAGTCATCAACTAATCAAGCTCCAAGGCAAGCTAATAAAGGACACTCAGGTTCTGAATTGATGTTATGGCTTAGGCTAAAGTTGCTCGCCGACGTTGGTCTGGTAGGATTACCAAATGTGGGCAAGTCTTCCCTTTTATCAGTTATGAGCAATGCTAAACCAAAGATTGGTGATTTTGCATTCACAACACTAAGTCCAAACTTAGGTATAGTCACTTATAAGCAGGGTGACTTTATTTTAGCCGATATTCCAGGGGTTATAGAAGGAGCAAATGTCGGTAAAGGTATTGGAATTCAGTTTCTTGGTCATATAGAACGATGTCAGGTTTTAGTTCACGTTTTAGATGTATCCTCAAATAACATTTTATCTGATTTTGAAACTACATTAAAGGAATTGAAAGAATATAAGAGTGATCTGGTAGAAAAGATTAAGTGTGTCGTACTTAATAAGGTAGATAGCATAGAAAGTGAGAAGTTGGAAAAAATAGTAAAAACTTTTAATAAGAAAGGTATTGAAGTATTACCTATTTCTACCTTTTCGAGAGTTGGTATTGATAAGTTAAAGGACAATTTGCTTGAGTTACTAAAAAAAAATAAACTTAAAGAAGCTAAGCATAAAGGGAGGACTGAAAAATGGAGCCCGATTTGAATAAAATTAGTCCTGACAGAGAAAAAATATATCAGCAATCAAAGTCGATTGTCATAAAAGTCGGCTCATCTTTGCTAGTTGAGGATAAACTTGGTGCAATCAAAAAAGAATGGTTCGCGTCTTTCATTGAGGATGTTTTCGATTTACGAAAAAAAGGAAAAGCCGTAATTATCGTTTCTTCGGGTGCAATAAATTTGGGAAGAAAAATCCTTGATCTTAGAACAAACGAATTAACTTTGGAACAGGAACAAGCAGCCGCATCCGTTGGACAAATTGAGCTCTCAAAGGAATATCAAGAGCATTTTAAATTAAAAGGCCTTATATGTTCTCAGGTACTTATTACCTTAGATGATTTCACAAATCGTAGAAGATATTTAAATTGTAAATCAACGTTAAAAACGCTACTGACATTTGGTGTAATACCCATTGTTAATGAAAATGACACTGTCGCAACTGATGAAATACGATACGGAGATAACGATAGATTGGCTGCACAGGTTGCGTCTATATGTGAGTCAGACCTGTTAATATTGCTTTCCGATATTGACGGTCTGTATACAGAGTCGCCAAAAAAGAGTAAGAATGCAGTGCATATTCCCTTTATCAATGAGATCACAGAAAAAATTGAACTAATGGCAGGGGGACCAGAGAACGATTTTTCACATGGAGGTATGAAGACAAAAATTGAAGCAGCTAAAGTCACTACTTCGGTAGGCTGTAATTTAATTATCGCTGATGGCCAAAATCGTAATCCAATAAATAATATTTCTAAAAGGAAAGCAACATGGTTTCTAGCTTCTCAAAGCGTAAAAGCAGCAAGAAAAAAATGGATCCTAAACATGAAATCGCAAGGTGAAATAGTAATAGATTTTAAGGCAGAGAAAGCATTAAAATCGGGAAACTCCTTGTTGCCAGTGGGTGCAAAGAATTGTACTGGGTCTTTTACAAGAGGAGATGTAGTTACTGTTAAGGGAGAAGACGGTCAGATAATAGCTAAAGGGTTGATCTCATTTAACCAGATTGAAACAGAAAAAATACTTGGTCTTAAGTCTGAGGAGATTTCCGTTGCATTAGGTTATAATCGAAAACCAGAGCTTATCCATAGAGATAACATGGCATTCTTTAGTTAGGGAAAATTAAATAATGAGTAACAATTTTAAAATATTAGAGGTTGGAAAAAATGCGCACACAGCTGCTTTGGCTCTTTCTGAAATTTCAGACACAGTTATCAGTGAAACTTTGGTTTTGTTTTCAAGCTTTATTCAAAAACATAAAGATCAGATACTGAGAGCAAATGACGAAGATGTTCAGCTAGCTATTCTCAATAATTCAAGCAAAGCATTTGTAGATAGATTGAGACTGGATGATGATAGAATTAATTCTTTGCAGACTGTAATGTTGGACGTAGCTAAACAAAAATCCCCGGTGGATCAAATTCTAGAGACAAATACACGTCCAAATGGCTTGGAGATTAGTAAGATCACCACTCCAATTGGTGTAATTGGCGTAATTTTTGAGAGTAGACCAAATGTTTTTTGTGATGCGGCAGCCCTTTGTCTCAAGTCAAAAAACGCATCTATTTTAAAACCAGGCTCTGATGCGTTAAAAACTGTAGAAGCATTATATGATATTCTCGCCATGGCTTTGTCGGAGATGGAAATGCCAGAAAATTGTGTTCAAATACTCAGGTCTGGCAGCAGAGAGGAAGTAAAGTTATTAGTAAATATGACAGATTATGTTGATGTAGTTATACCGAGGGGAGGGCGGAGCTTGGTTGAATTTATAAAAAGGGAGGCAAAAGTTCCTGTGTTTGCGCATTTAGAAGGTATAGTTCATGTTTATGTTCATAAAAAAGCAGATCTTGAGATAGCAAAGAAAGTAGTACGAAACTCTAAGTCAAGGAGACCAGGCATCTGTGGAGCTGTGGAGACGCTCTTGATTGACAAAGAATTCTACAACAACCAAGGTAACGAGCTAATAGATTTCCTAATTGCTAATGGAATAGAAATACGTGCAGATAAAGCACTATTTAAAAATAAACTCATTGTAAGTGTTTCTGATAGCGACTACGGATATGAATTTCTAGAAAATATTTTAGCTGTTAAGGTAGTAAAAGACATCGATGCTGCTATTTCACATATTAGAAATTTTGGATCAAATCATACGGACTGCATACTAACTGAAGATAAATCTGCTAGTGATTTATTTTTTAAAAAGTTAGATAGCTCTATTCTTTTATGTAATGCATCTACTCAATTTGCTGATGGAGGAGAATTTGGTTTTGGAGCAGAGATTGGTATTTCCACTAATAAACTGCACGCTAGAGGTCCGATAGGCGCTCAACATTTAGTTTCATTTCAATACCATGTAAATGGAAATGGGACGTTAAGACCTTGAGTTAGCAAACTAAGAGGTCCAGGTTCTGAATGGGCCTGAGTCAATGTGAACAAATCCGGATCGTGCATATCTACCAACACCACCAGTCTTAAAACTTTTTGCTGCCCTGCTAATTTTATCGGTAGATCTTGTTCTCATTCTTATGTCGGCAGCCATCGCTTTAACATGGTATGAATTTTGCGCAACGCCGTCTGTCATTCTTGAAAGCATTTTGTTGGTTTTACTAGTTCTATACCCCGATAAAAGATAGAACGGCTCAGAGCTATCAAGAAGTCCCTGTGTTGCCGATAAAATATCTATGTTTGCAGGATCATACGACCGTACCTTATTTTGTCTCCAATCTCTCATAAAATAGTCTATTTCTTTCAAAGCGTCGCTAACGTATGAGCCTTCTATCCAGTAGACAGAGTTTATGAATTCCCCTGTATTAAAATTCCGGAACCTGATCTTACGTACATCACCTGCTCCTCTTAAAAAACCGGGAGCTTTTGCTAAAACAGGTGCTGCTACCACAATAGATGCGGTAGACACAAAAGAAGTAAGCAAGGATCTTCTTGTTATCATACCTGTTTCGCCTCGAATTATATCTTTTTCTTTATACGACATATTTATTACACGATATAGGAAAAAATAAAAGATAAACTTTCGAATCAGTGGAATATTTTCTAAAAACGCTTATCTTATACATAGCTATATCTGACTGGTGTTAATAATTTGACGACTGTATTGTATCATGTCAAATTTTTAACACAAGGATCTAAATTACTGAAGGAAATGAATGCTATACTATAAAATAAGACCATTTAGTTACAAAACGAAATTTTTATTTTTTAACGAACACTTTTTATCAAAGATTATGTGTATCGTGGTTTTATTAAATATATTCGCGTTTGGAGCGCTGTCACAAGAAAATGAACGGGAAAACGATTTACTGAGAGCTTCATTAAAATCCGCACTGTCCGAATTTTATCGAGCCGAAAATCCAATATCAGCATTTTATACTAAAAGAGAGTTTGAGCCATTTTGGATCGGAAATCAGAAGAAACTACAAAGCCTTACATCTATTATTGGAGAAGCAGAGCTTCATGGCTTACCTTCCTCGCGTTACCCCCTCGACGAGCTTAGTCAATCAATATTTCAAAGTGATCCATCTCAACAGGCAAAGCTTGAGCTTATGGCAACGGAGACCTTTTTGTTATTTGCGCAAGACATTTCAGGCGGTATTTTGAACCCCAATATGATAGATTCTAATATCAACGTATCGCCACGGAGAAAAGACACTGATGAGCTCTTAGCGACTCTAAATGATAGCTTAAACATAAATTTATTTTTTCAAAACCTTTTTCCGAAATCAAATGAATATATGAGTTTGCGACATGAGTTGAAAAACCTAAGAGAGGCCTCGCTCAACGGGTCTTGGGGGGACCTTGTACCAACTGACGCTGTGTTAGCGGTAGGAATGACTCACGATAATGTGCCCTTTCTTCGAAAGAGATTAAGTAAAATGGGTTACCCAGTGTACGAAGTTCACTCAAGGCTATTTGATGAGCAATTGAATGACGCGGTGAAGAGATTTCAAGAGTATCACGGTTTAAACCCCGATGGCGTATTCGGAAAAAGGAGTATTGAAGCTATAAATGTTCCCGCTAAAACCAGATTGATCCAGGTAATCGTTAATTTGGAACGGATGAGATGGAATAATGAAGATCGAGGAGCTGAATACGTTTTGGTTAACCAGCCAAACTTTCACGCATACTTCAAATCGGGAAACGAAAAAGTTTGGCAATCACGAGTAGTCATCGGCCTGCCTAGTAATCAAACAGCAGAGTTTAATGACACCATGACCCATATGGTAGTAAATCCTACATGGCACGTTCCAAAGAGTATAGCGGTTGAAGAGTACCTTCCGCTGATTCAAAGTGACCCCAATTTTTTGAACGACAATGAAATGGTTTTAATGGTTAGGGGTACGGATACTATAATTGATTCAAATTTAATTGATATGCAGGCGTTTACACCCGATAACTTTCCATTTCTTATAAAACAAATACCAAGCAACATTAATGCTTTGGGACTTGTTAAATTTATGTTTCCAAACAAGTTTAGTATCTACATGCATGATACTCCAATGAAAGATTTGTTTTTCAAAGATGAGAGGACATTCAGTCATGGTTGCATAAGGTTACAAGAACCCTTTCAATTCGCATATTCATTACTGCGAGACCAAGAGGTTAATCCGGAAAGCAAATTTCAAGAAGTTCTTGAAAAAGCCGAAGAAACTTACATTAATTTATCAAGAAAAATTCCAGTTTACATTACTTATCGCACTGCGTTTTTCGATGAGTTCGGTCAAATACATTACAGGGCGGATATTTATGGAAGAGATGCTCTTGTATACATGGCTTTGGTTGATGCAGGAGTATCGATTTATTGACAATCTTTCAGAAATTTTGGATTAAGATAGTATAAAATGCTCACCCTGCGTGATATTTCTAGCCAAATAGGTGGAACCTTAGTGGGCAATCCTGAATTATTAGTTGCTGGACCAAGCGAACCAAAGTTTGCGAGTGAGCAGCAACTAGCAATGGCACTAAGTAACAAATACATTAACGAGATTGGTCTGGGCAGAGCAAAAGCAGCTTTATTTACTAAGCAGGTCGACTGGAGAGCTTTGAATCTGGAGGGAGCAATTTTCCTTAACAAGGGCAAGACAGCTTTATACGAGGTAAATAAAGTATTTCATAGTCCCACAAAATGTGTGGAAGGTGTAAGCGTAAGCGCGTTTTTAGATGACTCAGCAAGAATAGGGAAAAATGTAAATATCGGTCCATTCACATATGTAGGACCTAATTGTGTAATTGGAGATAATGTGACTATTTTCTCTAATGTTACAATAATGAATAATGTAATTATCGATGAGGGAACAATTCTCCATTCTGGAGTAAGGGTTTTAGAAAATGTCATGATAGGTAAGAATGTCATATGCAATTCAAACGTTGTTATTGGAAGTGATGGCTTCTCTTTTTTATCAGACACAGGTGAAGGTGTTGAAAAAGTGATGTTATCTAGGTCAGACGAAGTAAAAATGAGCCTGAAAAATTACCTCAAAGTCGAAAGTTTAGGTTCTGTAGAGATACAGGATAATGTAGAGATAGGTGCCAATTGCTGTATAGATAGAGGTACAATAGCCAACACGATCATTGGAGAGGGCACTAAATTAGATAACTTGGTTCATATAGCGCACAATGTACAGCTAGGTAGGAATTGCTTAATTTGTGGTCAAGTAGGAATAGCTGGATCTGCAAAAGTAGGTGATAGGGTGGTTATGGGTGGACAGTCAGGAGTGGGTGATAACATAGAGGTTGGGTCGGATGTAATTCTAGCTGGCAAAACTGGTTTATCAGTTAATGCAAAGCCTAACCAATTTCTGATGGGTAATCCTGCTATGTTGAAAAGTAGAAACATAGCATCCTATATGGCATTTAGAAGGTTACCAAAAATAATAAAATTGTTGAAAAAATAATTCATTAATATAGCGTGACATATATCTTTCACATTCCTGTGTTATGGGACCTCTATAATGAAAAACATAGAAGAAAAAGTTTTAGATTTGGTCGGAAAACAAACCGGTATCGATCCAAAGCAAATTCCTCTTGATAGAAAGTTTGAAGATCTAAATTTAGATTCTGTGGCAATTGTTGAATTGGTTTTTTCATTGGAAGAAACATTTGATATATCAATTCCATTTGAGGGTTTAGATGAAAGTGAGATAAAAAAGCGTTTTTACACAGTATCAACCCTTACCGATCACCTAAAAGATCTTTTGCAAAAAAATGCCTAGGTCCTCCTTTTTAATTAATTTTTATGACTAACAGAGTGGTAATAACAGGAATGGGGGCTGTTTCATCTATTGGAATGTCAGTGCCCGAAATATATAATAGCTTGAGAGAAGGGAGGCCTGGAATTGGCCAACTTGAGTTTCCAGATATAACAAGGCTAAAAGTAAAAACTGGCGGACAAATAAAAGATTTTGATCCAAGTAAGCATTTTGAATTGAAGCAAGTTGGTAGGACGGATCGATTTTCCCAATTTGCTTTGCTAGCTGCTAAAGAAGCAATAACGAACGCGGGACTCGATAATTGTAACGAAGAGTGGCTAGAAAATGCCGGTGTAATTTTGGGTTCTTCTATTGGTGGTATCGAAACTATAAACTATAGCTATAAACAAGTTTTTGAGAAAGGGCATAACAGGCTGCACCCACTTACCATACCAAAGATTATGAATAACTCAGCAACTAGTTTAATCTCGATTGAATATGATATACAGGGACCAAGTTTTACAGTCTCTTCTGCTTGTTCTTCTTCAAATCATGCTATGGGAATTGCTTACGAAACTATTAAATTAGGAAAATCTAAAATTCTGATTACGGGTGGAAGCGAGAGTTTTCTAAGTTTTGGAGGGATTAAACCTTGGGAAAGTTTAAGAGTTTTATCTCAAAGTAAGTGTCGTCCTTTTTCCAAAGGAAGAGATGGCCTCATTCATGGTGAGGGTGCTGGTATTTTTGTATTTGAGAGCTTGGCTTCTGCAAAAAAAAGAAAAGCAGACATCATCGCGGAAGTAGTTGGATTTGCAATGTCTTCAGACGCATCTGATCTCATAAAACCGAATAATATTGGTCCCCAAAAAGCGCTTGAAGGCGTATTGAAAGATGCAATGATAAATACGACAGATGTCACCTATATCAATGCACACGGCACTGGTACTATGTTGAATGATAAAATGGAAAGTGAAGCAATTAATAAAGTATTCGGAAGACATTCTAGATCTGTTAAAGTCTCTTCTACTAAAGCAATGCATGGTCATCTAATAGGCGCAACAGCAGCAATCGAACTCTTGGCTTGCACGCTTGCCATAAACGAAAACATTATTCCTCCAACTATTAATTATTTAGGTTTAGATCCTGCTTGCGATCTTGATGTAGTTCCAAATTATTCTCAAGAGTTAAAGAGTGTAGACGTTGTTCTTAACAATTCTTTTGCATTCGGTGGAATGAATGCTGTGTTAGCACTTAAAAAATATTTAAATTAGGCTCTAGCCTAGCTTTTTTATTTTTATTTTTGTTATACGATTTCCTTTTCTCTTTAATATTTCATACCGAAATCCACTAAAAATAAAAATTTGTTTTTCAGAGGGTATTGACTGTGCTTCATGTATCACAAGACCTGCAACTGTGTTAGCTTCCTCATCAGGGATATTCCAGTCTCTATGTCTATTAAGATCTCTAATAGTCATATTCCCTTCGACTATTAATGAGTTGTCATTAAGCTCCTTTACCTGTTGTTCAATCACATCGTGTTCATCACTAATTTGACCTACTATTTCTTCCAAAATGTCCTCTAACGTTATGAGCCCCCGAAGGTCACCATACTCATCCACTACTAGAGCAAAGTGTGATTTTCTTTTTAAGAATTGTTTCATTTGTTGATCAAGAGTAGTGGTCTCTGGAACAAAATAAGGTTTCATTGCAACCTCAAGTATATTCATATCATTTACATTAAATTTTCTTGTAGACTGCCCAAGAGCAAATCCTTTAAATGATCTTAAGACATCCTTTGCATGAAGTACCCCAATCACATTTTCTGGATTATCTTCATAGATTGGGAGCCTAGTGTAGGGAGAATTTAGACACTTCTCAAAAATCTCATTAGGGGAACTATTAGTACTTATCATTTCGATTTGACTGCGATGTAACATTATCTCTTCTACTTCTCGATTGCCAAGGTCCAATGCTCCAAGGAGAATATCTCTAGCTTCTTTCTGCACTGCTCCTTCAGAGTGATGAAGCGATATAGCGCCTGCTATTTCCTCGGTTGCCATTTCTTCAATGTTATCGTCGGACTTAATTCCAAAGGCGTTGAAAGTAATTCTTACAAAAAATCTAATTGCTTTAATAAAAGGAGTAAAGGCAAGTACAAAGAACCTGACTAAACCTGCAACCCGTATTGAGACACCTTCTGGGTTGGTAATCGCATAAGTTTTGGGCATAATTTCAGCAAAGACTAATATTAAAAAGGTCATAGTAAATGTAGCTATAATAACACCATTCTCTTGAAATAATGATGTAAAGAGAGAAGTTGCAAGAGAGGTTGCAAGAATATTTACTAAATTGTTTCCTAATAACAATGCTCCGAGCAAGCTCTCACCGTTTTCTTTCAAAGCTAATGCTCTTGTTGCCATTTTTGAACCCTTGGCTTTCAGTGCAGTAAGTTTGGCTTTACTTGCTCCTGTGAGGGCTGTTTCAGATCCAGAGAAAAAAGCCGAAATAATTAGCAGGCCAGCAATTGAGATTGATACTAACCAAAAATTCGTGTCAATAAGCATAATTTATTCCTTTCCTACATACTTACGTATACGTTTATAAGTTTTTAAAATCTTTTTTGGCAAAAGGGTGATTTTCCTGAACACTCTTTATCATTTTTTCATCTAGAATATGGGTATAAATCTCTGTAGTGCTGAGATTTTTGTGACCAAGAAGGGTTTGTATAACTCTCAGATCGGCACCATTTGACAACAAATGAGATGCGAATGCATGCCGGATTTTATGCGGAGAAACATAACGCGAGTTTAATCCTGCAAATTTAGCAATGTTTTTAATAATCAAGAAAAATCTCTCTCTATTTAAATAGCCATTTTTTGATCTTGAAGGAAATAAAAAATCACTTTCATAAAACTCTATGTTTGTTTTTTTTAATTCCCTCAAATATTTTTTAATCGCTGATATGGCTAATTTCGAAATAGGAACCATGCGTTCTTTGTTTCCTTTACCTTTAATTAATATTATTTCTGGCGTTCCAATAAAAAGAGATTTTCGAAGTGAAACGAGTTCACTAACTCTCATTCCACTTGCGTACAGTATTTCAATTAAAGCTTTGTTTCTTGTTTTCTCAAGCTTGTTTTTTCCCACTCTGCTAGCAGAGTTCAATATTCTTAGCACCTCTTCTTCAGATAAGAAACTGGGTATTTTTTTTGCTTTTTTAAAGTTTTTTATATCCTCACATGGGTTCCGATCAAGCAAACCTTCTTTTATTAAAAATTTAAAAAATTGTTTTACCGTAGACAATCGCCTTGAAATAGTACTATCTGAGAAGTGTCTTTCTCTTTGATTTTGAAAAAATTTGTTAATATCTTCTTTTCTAAGTGTTTCAACACTTAAGTTTTGATCGTTTATAAAAGTAA
>CACLZW010000017.1 GCA_902611475.1 uncultured Alphaproteobacteria bacterium | reverse complement strand
AATGGCAAACAAATATTCAATATGGCGGCGTCATTTCATATTGAAGAAGAGGGTTGGTCTCATCAGCATAAAATGAAAGAAGTAAAAGGGCCATCGGGAGTTCTTAATAGAAATGAGCAAAGAAAACTAATTGCGGATAAAGTTCCTGAGAAAAGGCGCGCAAATTTTTTAAACCCAAAGCCAATTGAAATAAGAGATGTTGATCCACCCGATTTATTTAACCCTGAGCCAACTTCTGACAAAAACTTTTTGTGGTTTAAAGTGGATGGGACCCTTGATGCAAAAGATCAATGGGTACATCATTGCTTTCTTGCATACGCCTCTGACGTATCATTGTTGGGCTCTGGTAATCGTCCTCACGGTGTATCAGCCTATTCTGGAGACGTTATGCTAGCAAGTTTGGATCACGCACTGTGGTTTCATGAAAAAATAGATTTTAATAATTGGTACTTATATGAGATGGATAGTCCATTTTCTGGAGCTGCAAGAAGCCTCAACAGAGGAAAAGTTTTTTCACAGGATGGAACTCTCGTTGCCAGTGTAGCTCAAGAAGGACTTATGCGACCTTTAAAACGAAAGCCTAATACCTAAATCGTTCATTTAATTTTGCCATGCCAGCTAGCCATCCATCATAATCGGACGTCTTATATTGAATATATTTTTCAACTACAGGGTGTGGCAGTACTAAGAAACGCTCTTCATTAATAGTTTTAATACATTCCTCGGCAACATCATCAGGTTCAAGCATGCCATCTTTCATAGCGACAGCGAGCTCTGGATCCAGTCCATCAGTCATTGCAGTCCGTACCCCCTGGGGACACAACATAGAAACCTTTATCCCCTTTTTCGCGTATGAAAAAGCGAGCCATTCTCCTAAACCAATTGCAGCATGTTTGGTAGTTGAATAGGAGGCATCACCAACTTGTGACAAAAGACCGGCAGCGGATGCCGTATTTAATAAGTATCCCTCTCCTCGTTTCTCCATTAAGGGGACCAAGTGTCTGGCTGCCCATACGTGTGACATCAGATTAATTTCCCAAATTTTTTGCCAATCATCGTTTGGAACCTCGATCCCTCCTAAATGACCAATGCCTGCATTTGAACAAAAAATTGATATTGGACCAATTTCTCTTTCTGTCGTTCTTATAACTTTTGCAATATCTCCTTCTCGACTAACATCACATTTCATCGCGGTTCCGCCATATTCGTTTGCGACCTTACTTAATCCTTCCATATTTACATCTGCACTTACAACATGCTTTGCGCCATGTTTATAAAAGATTTTGACGAGAGATTTACCTATTCCGCTGGCTGCTCCAGTTACCACTATTACTCGATCTTTAATATTCATATCTTTCTCCCTTTAATTAACGCCACATATAGCCACCGCCACATACAGTCATAGCCTGACCTGTGATATAACTACTTGCATTAGATGCCAAAAATACCGCAAGCCCTTGTAGATCCTCTGGTTCTCCCAAACGACCAAGCGGTATTTTGGAAATTGCTTCCTTAGCCTTTGTATTATCGTCCCATAATGCCTTGGCAAAATCCGTTTTAATTATTGCAGGACATATTGCATTGACTCTAATATTTTGAGGCCCATATTCTGCAGCTAAATTTCTAACTAGCCCTATTACAGCTAACTTTGAAATGGCATAGGTGCCAAGATGTAAAGAAGGCTCGAACGCCCCGACGCTTGAGGTAATCATAATTGAGCCCCCTCCCCTTGAAATCATATCTGGCACAACCATTTGGCACAGCCAGTGATTAGACTTTACGTTCGTTGCCATTGTTTTGTCATATGCTTCATCGGATATGTCTGACATAGGTCCATAGTGTGGATTAACTCCAGCGTTTCCTATTAAGACATCTATCTTGCCAATGGCCTTATTTGTTTCTTGAACAAGTTGACTCAGGTCTTCTTTACGCCCAGCATTAGCAGCTATAGGCACGATATTTTGACCTCCAACTTTCTTATTTATTTCATTAGCTGTTTCGTCCAACTGATCTTGCTTCCGGCTTGATATCACAACATTTGCTCCATGTTCAGCTAAGGCTAAGGCCATAGCTTTTCCCATACCCTTTGAGGCCCCTGTAACTAAGCAGTTTTTTCCTTCAAGACTAAATAGTGTAGACATAAAAATTTCTTTCTTTAAATACGATTACTTATTCTTCCATTGAGGAGCGCGCTTTTCAACAAATGCGGACACGCCCTCTTTGTGATCCTCTGTTTGCCTCAATAAGTCTATTAGCTCATAACTTTTTTCAAGCGCAGATGACATTTCTTCTAACTTATCCATGTGATTTAAAGCTTCAAGGGAATACTTTATAGACGATGGACAATTGCCAGCTATTACATTGGCCTTTTCAATTGCTTTATCTAATAATTCTGACTGAGAAAAAACATCGTTTACGATGCCGAGCTTTAGTGCTTCTTTAGCATCCACACTACGCCCTGTTAGTATCATTTCAAGCGCCGCCTTTTTGCCTATTTGTCTACTAAGACGTTGAACCCCGCCAGCCGCTGCGAAAAAACCTACTTTTACTTCAGGAAGGGCAAATCTCGCGTTCTCTGACGCCAATATAATATCACACGAGAGAGCTGTTTCCATTCCACCACCCATAGCAAACCCATTTACAGCGGCTATGATAGGTTTGGTGCGATCAAATCTATTTGTCAGCCCCGCAAACCCACTTTTCGGTTGCTGAACTTTATATTTTCCTGGTTGCGCTGAGTATTTCAGATCATTTCCAGCAGAAAAAGCTTTGTCCCCAGCTCCAGTTAAAACAGCAACCCATTGCTCACTGTCTTCGATAAACTCATTCCAGACTTGATCCAGTTCTAAGCTAAGCGGAGGATGCACAGCATTATATACCTCTGGTCTATTTATTGTTACTATTGAGATGTGGTCTTTTTTCTCAACTTTTACAAATTCATACTCCATTTAGCACCTCCTATACTCTGATTTTTTGATCTTGTTTATCAAAAAGGTTTTCATTCTTTTTGACCATATCTTTTAGCATTTCAGATATGTTAATCTCCAAGCCACTATCTTCCATTTTCTTAAGGCTCTCCAAAATTTGAGCACTACCAATTTGGTTTGCCCAAAACAAAAGACCTCCTTTATCTCTTGGAAATCCATAGCCATTCAGCCATACCACATCAATATCAGAGGGTCTTTGTGCCATTCCTTCTTCTAAAATTAATAGTGCCTCATTTACCATTGGGAAAATACACTGCTCAATTATCTCAGCACTTTCCATATTTTCTGTTTTTTCTTTTCCAGTGATGTCTTTTATTAACTCTTCGGTAATTTTGGATATTCTGGGAACTCTGTTCTCATCATAATCATAATACCCAGCACTGGTTTTTTGACCTCTTCTGCCCAATTCACATAGCGCATCTCTGATAGGATTTGTTGTCTTTTCTCCTTTTTTCCAACCTATGTCTAACCCTGCCAAGTCAGACATTTGGAAAGGTCCCATTTTAAAACCAAATTCGTTTAGTGCCTTATCAATATCCCAGGGCATTAATCCATTATAGACCATATTTAAAGCTTGTTTTTGACGAGTAAATAAAATTCTATTACCAACAAATCCAGGGCAAACGCCTACAATTGTAGGTGTTTTATTGATTTTCTTTACCAATGATAGACTACTTGCTACAACGACGTCACTAGTAAACTTACCGCGTACAATTTCCACAAGTTTCATTACATTTGCCGGTGAAAAAAAATGAAGTCCAATTACGTCATCCGGTCTAAGCGAAGCCAAAGCAATTTTATTTATATCTAACGCTGATGTGTTTGTTGCCAAGATTGAGAAGGGCCTGGCAATTTTATCCAGCTCTTTAAATATGTTTTTTTTTAAATCCAAATCTTCATAAACAGCTTCAATAATCAAATCACAGTGTCCTAAATCAGTTAATTGTGTTGATGAGGAAATCAGTTTTAAGCGATCAGTTAACTGTTCCTTTGAAATTTTACCTCTGTTAACAGATCTTTCATAATTATTGCTTATGTTACGTATCCCTTTGTCTAGTTGATCTTGGTTTGTTTCAACAATATGAGCCGGAATTCCCACATTTGCGAAATTCATTGCTATACCACCACCCATCGTACCAGCGCCTATTACTCCGACCGTATTAATTTCCCTTTTTGGCAAACTTTCCGGCAACCCTTTAATATCCAGAACTTTTTTCTCTGCTTCCAAAATATAGTTCTGTTCATCCATCTTCATCACTCCAACTATTATTCAGACACAATTCTTTGATCCTTATCCTATCAAACTTATCGGTTGCACCCCTTGGTAGAGATCGATTTACCCACCAATAATGAACAGGTATCTTGAAATGCGCTAATTTATCTCTCAGAAAAGAAGATATTTCCTCATTTTTATCTTTCGCATCTCCAGACATATTTATACAAGCACCTACTTCTTCCCCAAATCTTTTTTCAGGAACAGAAAAAACAACAGACTCAATAACACCAGGGAATTTCTGGAGAGCGCCTTCTACTTCTAAACATGAGATGTTTTCTCCACCTCTAATTATTATATTTTTCTTTCGATCAACTATTGTAACAAGTCCTTCATTATCTAAAATTCCTAAGTCCCCAGTATGCATCCACCCATCCTTTAAGACAGCATCTGTTTCCTTTTCCTTATTAAAATAGCACCTCATATTTGCTGGGCTTTTTAGACAGATCTCACCTAGTTGTCCATTTGGCAATTGGATGTCATTATCATCTACTATTTTAATTTCTTGCAGTGGAGGGTATAGTCTTCCAGCTAACTCTGGCTTTTCGACATACTCATCGCCAGATATACCTAACCCTAAAGCATTTGTTTCAGTCATTCCATATCCAGAGGCAATATCTGCAAGTGGCAGTGTCTGTTTTTCAATACCAACCTGGGCAGCTGGTCTTTTAGCTCCACCTGCACCTAGAAACTCAAGGGTATCCAGAGACACATTTTGGTCTCTTGCCTGTTGGACAAGGTCTGCCACTACAGTCGGTACAGCGGTTATTCTAGTAATTATCTCGTCACGAATGATATCGATTGCAATCGCGGGATCCCATTTATACATCAAAACAATCTTGGATCCTCTAGCTATAGAATAGAAAAAATTTGGGTGAGATCCATTAACATGAAACATTGGTGATAAAAGTAGAACACTCGAAGCTCTTCTTCTCGCAAGCTTTTCGGGATCAGCCAAAAGACCTCCAACCCTTTCAGCCATTAGCCATGAAAAAGTTGCTGTAATGGCACCTCTGTGGGTTAAAACAACCCCTTTTGGATGTCCTGTAGAACCTGATGTGTACATAATAGCAAAGTCGTCATCTGGCATTAAGTCCACATCAACTAGGTCAACTCGTTCACAACTTTTTAGAATGTCTTCATATTTTTCAATCTCAGCATCTTCTAGACATCTGACGGAATATAATTTGATACTTTTCTTTTTCGCAAAGGGTTTTATTGTTGCCAAACGCTCTTTATCAGCAAAGCAAACTCTTGCTGTGCTATCATCAAACCCATATTCCATTTCTTCTGTAGTCCACCAGGCGTTTACAAAGACAACGATACCTCCAATAGAGGCTACCGCCATTAATATTGTTAAATACTCAGGGTAATTGCGCATCGCAATTGCCACTTTGTCACCTTTTTTGATGCCTACCTCTTTTTGCAGGAAGGAACTAAGCTTACTAACTTGATTGCAAAAATCTAAATACGATATTTTTTCTTTTTCATAAACGATAAACTCTTCCCACTCTCTTACTTTCTTGCCATACTCAAGTAATTCTTTTAAGTCTGGCGGCACTTTATTAAATGCTTTGTAAGTCGTTCCCCTTATCTCAACATTTTCAGTATGAAATAATTCATCAGTATCCTGAACCTTCTGTACAGCTTGATTAAAATCCATATTCTTTAACTTTTATTTAAGGATCTGGGGAAACCCTTACCATTCTCTTTCCAAAATTGTCACCATTTAATAAACCGATCAGTGCATCAGGTGCATTTTCTAATCCTTCTGTTATATCTTCGGTAACTTTTATATTTCCTGCAGCATTCATAGCGGAAAGATGTTTAATAGCACTTCCATGTTCCTTAGCATAATCCATTACTATAAATCCCTCCATTTTTAGCCTTTTGACTATTAAAAGACCTGGAAGATTTCGGGGACCAATTGGGGTTGTGCCATCATATTGACTTACAGCTCCACAACATACGATTCTACCTTTCATATTCATTCTAAAAAGTACAATCTCGAGAATTTGTCCACCGACATTATCAAAATAGACATCTACTCCATTGGGACATGCGTTCTTTATTGCTTTTAGAAGATCTACGTTCTTATAATTGATACAATCATCGAAACGAAACTCATCCTTTAAGCGCTTACACTTTTCATCTGTTCCAGCCAGACCAACTACTCGGCAACCCATTGATTTTGCAATTTGTCCAGCTAATATACCAACAGAGCCTGCTGCAGCAGAAATAAGAACCGTTTCATAGGGTTTAATATGCCCAACTTTCGTAAGGCCGTGATATGCCGTTAATCCTGCTATTCCGTATATAGAAAGCAGGTTAGAAAGCGACTCAACTTTGGGACATTTTATAATTGCTGATCCCTTAACAGCAGTAAATTCTGACCAATTACTTTCACCTGATACTATTTGACCTCGGTTGAATTGAGGATCGTTGCTTTCTACCACCTCAGATATAGCATAGGTGGGCATGACATCACCCGCTCTCACCGCATCTCTATAAGTTCTACCTTGCATCCATGATCTATTTGCTGCGTCTATTGATAGAAGGATATTTCGAATTAGCACCTCTCCATTTTCAATTTTAGGTTTATCCACCTCCAGCACTTCAAAATCATCCTTCGATAATTTAGCCTTAGGCAAAGTTTTTAAAATGAGCTGCTTCATTATATATTATCCTGTTTCTTTTAAGAGTAATTCCTCAACATCTTGTAGAGTCTCTTTCCCAAAAAATAGCTCATTATTAACTAGCAAGCTTGGAGCGCCGAATACTCCTTTTTCAACCGCTTCGCTGGTATTTTTTATAAGCTTGTCTTTTATTTTTTGATCTTGGGTTCCCTCAAATATATCCTTGACGGGCAATCCATTCTCTAAAAGAACAGATTGAATAACATCTAGATCATCCATTTTTTTATTATCAACCCACATGCTTTTAAAAACAACCTCTACATACTTATCAAAAATTTCATTCTCTTGAGCATATATCGCACCCCTCATCAAGTTCAGCGTATTAATTGGGAAATTTGAATTAAAGTTAAAAGCAATATCGTGCTTTTTAACAAATCTTGCAGTATCTAAATCATCATATTTTCCTTTTGCTGGTACCGTTTTAAATGACTCAATCGGCGATACATTGTTGGTTGACTTAAAGATACCCCCTAACAGGACTGGAACATACTCTGCTGTAGTATTCGTTCTTTTTTCTATCCCAGGTAAAAGTTTGTAGACAAGGTAAGTTTTTGGACTCCCAAAATCAAATATAAACTTAAAATCAACCATAAAGTTTCTCCTTTATTTGTTACTTGCCAACAAAATTTGGCTTCTTTTTTTCAACAAAAGCTTTTGCTGCATTTTTGTGATCTTCCGTTTGAAAGCACCTTATCATACGATCTGCTTCCATAGCTAAGCTCTCCTTAAAATTTGTTGACGTAGCTCTGTTATGATTTTCTTTCATATACTGCAGTGCAGTTGGAGAAAAGTAGGCAATCTCCGATGCTTTTTGTAGAGCAAAAGATTCTAGGTCGGACTCACCAACTACATAATTTACAATTCCCTCATTAAAAGCATCCTGTGCTTGAATCCGCCTATTTGAAAAGTATATGTCCTTCGCTTTTGATGGACCAACTAGTTGGCTCAACGACCAACTACCTCCATAATCGCCAGAAAGGCCAATACCACCAAAAGCAGGCACAAGAAACGCTTTCTCTGACGCAATTCTAATGTCACAGGCTAACGCGATAGACATTCCTGCACCTGCCGCAGCACCTGGCAAAACGGCAATGGTTGGCTTTGGCATCTCATGAATTTTTAAGGAAACGCCTTCCTGTCCTATTTGCAGTTTTCTAATTTGCTGTTCTAAACTGAGATCTTTTGAAAGACCTGGATCACTATCACTTGCAAAACTTTTTACATCACCACCTGAACAAAAAGCTCCACCATTTCCAGTAATAATAATAACCCTCACTTCTCGGTTACTTTCAAATTCCATTAAGGTTCGTCTCAATTCTGGTGTTAGTTCATCGGACAAGGCATTCTTTGCCTCTGGTCTATTAAATGCAATTATACCTATTCCATCTCTGATTTCTGCCTGAAGATGATCTGTATTTTTTATAATATTGTTTTTAATCATAGTGAGCGCGCTTTCTCCAATGCTGGCCTATTTAAAAGTCTGTTTATGTATGCATTTAAATGTTTATAGTCATCAATTTCTGCTCCAGCTTTCATAGCACCAAAGCATGCATGACCTGTCATGATATCGGCTCCTGAAAAATTTCCTGTTAAATAATCTCTATCTTGCAATCTATTGTTCACATTTCCGAGTGCTACCCTTAATAATTTTAGCGCTCTGTTAACGTTTACATCATTTCTTTTCTCTGGTGGAAGAAGTATTGTCTCGACAACTAATATATTCACTTGTCCCATAATTGAGCCCTCAGCGTAATGAAGCCATTGCAAATATTCTGGAAAAGAGGGATCGTCGATATCTGGCACAAATTTTCCCTTTCCATGCCTAGCTAGAAGATATTGAACAATTGCTCCAGATTCATAAATTCTGGTTTCTCCATCTTCTAAAACGGGAATTCGACCCATTGGGTGAATTTTATAGTATTCCGGCGTTCTTAGTGCCCTATCCCCAACTGTATATTTTTCAATTTCATACTCTAAGCCCAATTCCTCAAGAAGCCACGCAATTCTCACGGCTCTAGAATTAGGTGCGAAATATAATTTCATTTTAATCTCCATAAAAGCATAAGTTTATATTATGAACCGACTTTGAAGAAATTGAAAATATTTATTTAAAAGAAGCATAATAAGATACTCCAAAATTTGAAATTTTGCTAAGCTATTAAAAACTCGGGAGACTAAAAATGAATTTTGAAGGTAAAGTCGCTGTAATCACAGGATCTGCAGCAGGAATTGGCGCCGAAGCCGCAAAAAAAATAAGTGCTTTAGGGGGTAAAGTTACAATTAATTATTCTAAGAGCAAAGAGGCTGCAGAAGAAGTAGCACATGAATGCTCACAACTTGGAGAGTCTCCACTTATAATAAAGTCTGATATTGCAACTGATGAAGGTTGCAACCATTTAATTGACAGAGCGATTAAGGAATTTAGAGCGATTAATATTTTAATTAATAATGCAGGAAGAACGAAATTTGCTGATCATTCTGACTTAGATGCATTGCAAAGAGATGACTTTGAAAATATTTTGGCCCTAAATCTAAATAGTAATTATGAGCTAGTAAAGCGCGCACGTCCACATCTCGCCAAGAATAAAAAAAGTAGTGTCGTAAATATCTCATCTGTTGCAGGGTTGCGTGGACTAGGGTCATCAGTTGCCTATGCGGCGTCTAAAGGTGCTCTTAACACAATGACTTTGGCGCTTTCGCGCTCTCTTGGACCTGATGGAATAAGAGTAAACGCGGTATGCCCTGGCTTTGTAGCTACTGACTGGTGGAAAAACAGCTTGGGAAATGAAAAGTTTAAAAAGGCTATAATAGCTTACGAAAAAACAAATCCACTAGGGGAATGTCCAACAGCTGAGGATATAATTGGATCTATACTTTTTTTTGCAAGCGATCTTAGCAATCACGTTACAGGTCAACTATTAGCAGTTGATGGTGGTCTGCTGATTGGTATGCCACTAAATTTAGATTAGTTGGCTAATACGATATCTGAGGTCATTAAAAAAAAAGAATCGATTGTAGCTGATGAATAATTTGTGGGAGAACACATCTAAAGAGAAAGAAAAGTTTTCTCAACCCCTTAAAAGCCAAACTACTGATTTATTGATAGTTGGAGGAGGTTTTACAGGTTGCGCTGCTGCCTTAGAAGCAGCAAAACAGGGCGCTAAAGTCATATTACTTGAAAGTGAAACTATAGGGTTTGGTGGTTCAGGTAGAAATGTTGGATTGGTAAACGCAGGATTATGGCTTCCACCAAAAAAAATCATTTCCATTTTGGGTGAAAAACAAGGTGAAAAACTTATCTCTGCTCTAGGATCAGCTCCTGACTTAGTTTTCTCAATTATTGAAGAAAACAAAATCAAATGTGACCCCAAAAGAAATGGAACTTTGCATTGCGCTCATTCAGAGAAGGGAATGGAATATTTAATTGAAAGATTTGAGCAAGGAGAGCAGCTTGAAGAGCCTTTAACGCTGATTGATAAAACTGAAACTGAAAATAGAATAGGAAGCTCAAAATTTATGGGATCACTACACGACCCTAGAGCCGGAACAATACATCCGCTGGCTTATTGTAGAGGCATGGCTCGGAAAGCAAAAGAAATGGGCGCAATGATATGTGAACAAGCAAAAGTATCTCAGGTTAGAAAACAAAATGGTGTGTGGCACGCCTATGTCCAAGACATCCAAATCAAAAGCAAATATTTATTGCTTGCTATGAATGCCTATCAAGATTTAAATAAGTCACAAAATATGAGCAAATTTTCCACTGTTTATTACTCTCAATTTGCAACAAGACCCCTTAACTCTAATGAAATGAGTACGATCTTGCCTGGTAAAGAGGGATGTTGGGATACAGCAACAATTATGTCTTCCTTTAGAGTGGATGACGCTGGACGTCTTATTATAGGAACAATGGGCAATTCTGAAGGATTCGGAAAATATGTTCATTTGAATTGGGCAAACAAAAAGCTTAAGGACCTATTTCCTTTTTTACCAGACTTAGAATTCAACTATTGTTGGTCTGGTAAAATTGCAATGACTAAGGACCACATCCCAAAAATTGTGAACTTTGAAGAGAATGCTCTATCGTGTTTTGGTTATTCAGGAAGGGGCATTGCCCCAGGAACTCTTTTTGGGAAAAATTGTGCCTCCGCTTTATTATCAGAAAACTTATCCATACTCCCCATTTCTGCCGTAAAACAGTATAACGAAACTTTCACACGAGAGAAAACTGCTTTCTATGAAATGGCAGCGTTAGTAAACAATTCTTTAAAATCTTTTAAAATGTAAGCTTATTGTTATTTAGATTTTATGGCTGCGGATAGGTCAGGTAAATCTTTGCTGACTTTCATTGGAAAATTAGGAGCTCTTTTTTCTAAAAACGAAGCTATTCCTTCTTGAATATCTGGAGACTTTCCCATTTTCTCCATTGCCATGGAGTCTAAAATATGAGCTTCCTCCGGATGGGTTGCAGCTAACATATTCCACATCATTTGTCTTGCAAGAGAAACGGATATCGCAGAGGTTTTACCACTATAGCTAGATCCTATCTCAAGTGCTCTATCTATCAATTTGTTATCAGGTATCACATCGGAAACTAATCCATGCTCCAACGCCTCTCGAGAATTAAATACTTTTCCGGTATAGCACCAATCCAGAGCTTTAGAGATGCCCACTATTCTGGGAAGAAACCAGCTGGAACACGCTTCAGGTACCGCACCTCTTCTTGAAAATACAAACCCAAACCGTGCTGACTCTGAAGCAATCCTTATATCCATTGGTAAAATCATTGTTGCTCCTACTCCAACAGCATCTCCATTAACAGCACCTATCACAGGTTTTTTAGACCTAAAAATCCTAAGTGTTACTAAACCACCTCCATCACGATGATCGTCATTAGAGAGTCTGTTGCCTTCCTCTGCGTAATTAAAAGTATTTGGTCCGTCAACCAAATCTGCTCCGGCGCAATAGGCGCGCCCTTCCCCAGTAATCACAACCGATTTAATCTCATCGTTCTGATCAGTGTAATCAAAAACTTTTATGAGTTCGTCTTGCATGGTTTTGGTAAATGCATTTAACTTTTCTGGTCTGTTAAGGGAAATCACAAAAGTATCTCCGTGCTGCGAAGTCAACAACTCTTTATACATTTTTTCTAATCCTTAAATTGGCTTTCGGTAATTAAATATTTTTTTGAATTTTATATTTTTAATAAGGTATAGTAGTCTAAAGTGGTAGGTAGTAAAGATTTATAAACTAATATATTTTAAAAGAGGTAACGTATGAATCCGGAAAATAAGGCCCAAATACAGTCTAATCGCAGAAAAATATTCGAGCTTGAAATACTTATTAATTCAAACAAAACAAAAGTAGAAGTATGTAGAGCCTCTATCGAACAAAACTATGCCTCAATTATGAGAAACTACAATGCAGCTTATATGGGCAATCACCACCTTGCTAACCAAGAAACAGATGAAATCTTAAGGAATAGGTTAGCTATTATGAGCAATATGATTGCCGAAAAAGATGTAGAAATAAATTTCAGAGAATCGATGAATAATAAGGCTCAACTGGATTTTCTGGAGCACAAGTCTTCTGTTAATAAGACCATTCTTGAAGTGAACAAACAACTTACTGAGATAAACAAGAAGCTAATTGAGCTGAACAGGATGATTATGAAAAAAAATGAAGAAACTCTTCAGTTCAATATAGACAACTTAGCTACAAATGAGAAATTTTTAAAGGGTGAGTTTCATCCTTCCAAGGCTACTGAAAAGGATAACAAGAAGCGCATAGACCAGAACACAAAGAGATGTAGCAAAATAGAGGAAATGGCTTCTGATAACCAAAAGCGTATTATAGAAATACAGTCAAAGACACAGACAAATGCTATAGACATTATGAAGAACTCAGTTCAAATTTCTGAGAGGCGTGAACGTATTAATGACTTACAAGAAAAGGTTAATGAAAATCAGAATTCCGTTGCCGAAATGATTTCAATAAAAATCAAAAACTGATAGCTATTAGTTCTCCAGAACTATCCTATATCTTGCCTTACCACTCTTGAGGTGGGCTATGGCTTCGTTAATTTCTGACATTTTGAAAAATTCTACCTCGGGTATTATTTTATGTCTTGCACAAAAATCTACCATTTTTTTCATTGCCTCAGGTCCTCCAACAGGGCTTGCAGATACTGAATTTTGTCCTCTCAGCATATGAAACATAGTTATATTTAAAGGCTCAGGTAATAGTCCAAGAAAATGGAGCCTGCCTTTTGGCTTAAGGGTATTCATAAATAAACCCCATTTACCTTTAAATGCATGACCTGTGAAAAATAAATAATCGAAAGATTTTTTAAGCTTTTTGATAGCGTCAATATCATTGGCAATGACCACTTTATGCGCACCATAACTCTTGGCCTCATCTACTTTACTTTCAGAACCAGTGATAGCAGTCACTTCACAACCCCAGGCATTAGCAAACTTTATAGCCATATGACCAAGTCCACCTATTCCAAAAATACAAACACTATCGGTAGGTTTTACTGCATATTGGACAAAGGGATTAAAAACGGTGATACCACCGCACATGAGAGGACCCGCAGTCCTCGGGTCAAGTGCGTCAGGTATTGGTATAGCACTTAAATCTTGAACTCTTATTTTGTCGGCAAAACCTCCATTTCGACCTACAAAAACACCAACTCTATCATCACAAAGATTATGATCGCCGTTATAGCAACACTCACATGTCTTACAGTAACCAGCCTGGAATCCTACTCCTACCCTTTGCCCAACATGCCTATCTTTAACTTGGCTACCAATTGCTGTAATTTTCCCGATGACTTCATGACCAGGAACAAAGGGATATTCGTTATTTGAAAAATCATTGTCTATGTAATGAACATCACTATAGCAAAGACCGCAGTTTTCTATCTCTATGTCGACATCATCGGACCCTATTTCTCCTAATTCATACTCATAGGGCTCTAAAAGCCCTTTTTCATTCTTTGCGGCATATGCTTTCACTTTCATCACAAACTCCTTTTCAGGTAAAAATAAAACTACTTATTTAGCTTGTAACTATAGATATATGGAGAGAATTAATAAAGATATTTTCAATTGAAAAAAAAAAAATTGTTTATATTATCAGCGTTGACGGAGGAGTGGCAGAGTGGTTGAATGCACCGGTCTTGAAAACCGACGTAGGTGAAAGTCTACCGTGGGTTCGAATCCCACCTCCTCCGCCATAAAAACACCCTAAATCATTGTTTAAATTGACTTATATGTTATATTGTCTATGTCTACCCACAACGATACCCACAACAAAGAAAAAATAAAGAATGATGTATGGAGAATTGAAATTTAAATACCCCACCTACCCCCTACCCCCAAATTCGTTTAACTATCAGCATAATCTATGTACTGAAAAATGCTCAAAGGATGACCTACGATGTTAACAGCTAAACAAGAAAACTTCGTCGAGCTCATTACTCAAGGTACTTGTCAGTCTTCGGCGTATAGGGGTGCTTACGATACCCAAAATATGTCCGATAAGACTGTATGGGAGGAAGCCTCAAGGCTCAGGAGACACCCCAAGGTTAGCACAAGGATTTTAGAGCTAGCAGAGGAAAAGGAGGCTATACGGCGCTTACAAGCGGTCTCTAGAGAAGAGAGAGTTCTTAATGAATTGGAGAGGATAGCCTTTGGTGAAGGGCCTGTAGCAGGGAAGTTAAAAGCAATGGAATTACTTGGAAAACATATTGGCTTTTTTACGCCTAAGAAAACTATAGAGATAGAAAGAACAGCAGAGGAATTATTAGACGAGATATACAAAAAACTATCTCTGCTACCGTAATTCCAAAACTTTGAAATTTGCTGAAAAATTTATCTAATAAATAAACTCTGAATGCCACATCCCAAAAAGAGATATTAAGGGAATAACTCTAAGCATATTTCTTATCCTGTAGAAGTAATGTCTATCTGGGGTAATGAGTAAGTTAAAACCAAACAATGATATCAACATCGCAATTAGAGGGATCAACCAGTTTCCTTCCAGATAAAACCAAAAGAAACTCGATACCCACGCAAAGTTTGCAACAGTTCCAAATATTAGGGAAAAGAAATCCTGATCAACAATTCCCCCTCTTGCATAAACTAAGGAAATTCTGCCACAAAAAAATGAAGAGATAATACCGACTACCGCAAAGGATAATTCAGGATTTTCTAAAATTTGCATATCCATCATGAAAAACCCTAGCTAAAGAAAAATAATACAGCCGTCGGACTATGGTAACTCTTAAACAAAAGAAAATTCAAGAGTATTTACCCCTTTCAATACGATATGCCACGGGGGTAATTTTTATATGACGGTAGCAATGGTATTCCCTTATATTTTTTGAATTAGTTTCTGTTAGACAAATCTAAAGTAATATGGTTGCATTTGCATATGTTCTGCCAAAAGTGAGTTATAATGCACTGGATTGATTTGTATATGAACTTTACAGCAGGAAGCATTTACGGTGTGCTTCCAGTGCTGATAATTTCTTATTTAATTTTTTATATCTTAAAAAAAATTTTCCGGATATTTCCAGAACCTTTTATTTTTGTTGGTTTAATTTTCTTTGTATATATTTTTACAGCTCCTTCATATCCCAGATATAAATTTGAGAAAAATATAATTGCAAAATTTAATCACCAAAGCGAGTTTAAACTAGTTAATGACGCTAAATGGGGCGCATTTATAGAACCCCTAACTTTAATCAAAACTCCCAGGGGGTTTTTTCACTTTGTTAGTCCAGCCACTCCAGGTGGAGGTAATAGTAGATATATAAAAAATGGGAAGGCCAATTCATTTTATTCCGAAATATACCGCTATGAAGAGGCACCTATAACGGAAATTGTAGATGCAGATTGTGCCGATAAGATGATTACATATTCGGAACCTGTGGATGGGGTCTTCCGATATAAGGTTTTCAATCAAAAAATGAATGATAATGAAGAAAAAATATATTGTGCCACTGATTTCACACTACAAATGCAAATCTTTTATTGTAAATCTAGAATGTTAACAAACGTAAAAAAAGTTTCTTTAGAAGAAGTTATTGAAGCAGACAAAAAGTGTTCCTCTAAAGTCATAAATTAGATTTTTATTTAAGGTTGGTTTTATTAACTCTCAAAATTTTTAATGTGAGGGTTTCTTAAATTATTTAGTCTTGATATGTTTTTTATATGACCGCTGATGAATTGATACAATCATTTAGAAAAAGAGACATAATCTGTCCTTACCCCATAGTCTGGAATAAACTAGTTCTTCATTTCGACAAGAAAATTGGAGATAAGGTAAAATTACCAAATCCCCTTGTGTTATCAGGATGGGACGTTTCCAATAACTATGAAAAAAGAAAGCGGTTTGAAGAGCATATTACAATTATTTCTGAAACATTAGGTGTTAAGGCTTTAACGCGATATCTGAACCGATTTGTTAAGGACACTGACTACTACAAATCTGACTATGTGGACCCAGAAGAAATTAGTGATATGGTTTATGAATTAAGTCTTTGGTCTGAAGTGGACAAAGTTATTTCAGAAACGGAACCCTCTCTAAGACGATTAATTAAGATGAAACCAGAACTCGAGGACGATGATAATTTACGTCGTCATTTGAGAGAATATGAAGATGACATGGGGTTAAGCAACTATAATGAAAAAAAACTTAGATTAGTGCATGACAAGTCAGAATTTAGAAAAAACATAAAAGAGATTTATGAGATTTTTCTTAAACAAAAGGAAATGTTGCGAGGAAAAGACATTCATGATTTCTGTTCTGATGTAGTCTATAATTTAGACCCTATAATATTCGAATCCAAAAAAAACTAAATCGTTTCTTCTTTTACATTAAACACTGCAATTCCAGCACCTAATGTTCCACAAAAGAAAGTAATCAGCAATCCAAAGTCAAACCCAGTTTCAGTCATTACCATTATTCCCATTCCATTCAAAATGGCAAATAAACCGCCCAATATTAGTGATGTCACAAATTTCTGGGACGGTGCGCAAAAAGAACCGACTAGAACAGTTGCGTAGCTCGCAAGACCTGGCTGTAATATATAATAGTGCACCCATCCCATCCACGAGTTATCGGATGCTCCCAAGAACACCCTAGTGAACCAGAAAAAGACCCCAATTACTGCAGTTGCAATTAAATAAACAGCGATGACCACAAAGGGAAGGAATAACCAACGTAGCCAGCTTGGAAATCGATCAAAAAAATTACTGTCTATATCACTCATTTTTCAGCTTTCAATTTGATACTATACGATAGTAATCTTAGTGAAATATTTTTTGAAGTGAAAAATGGATACAAGATTTTTTTGGATGCTGCCAATATACGTAATGCTTATAGGATTAGCTCCAATGCCATACGGGTATTATAACATTTTAAAAATAGTAGTTTGTGGCTGTTCAATATTTTACGCCTATCATTTGTCTGAAAAAGAGGACAAGACCTTCGCTTGGGTATTTGGCTTTTTTGCTGTTCTCTATAACCCTATAATTCCTATATACCTTTATGATAAGCAGATATGGATTGTGGTAAATATAATTACAGGATTGGTTTTCTTTTGGAAAAGAAATTCAATTGAAGAGAAGTAAAAACTCAAAAATTTGGATTTCTACTATCCTACATTAAGTATCCTCAGGTTTCTGGCATTTATAAAATTTTTTACCTGATCCTTGAACAAATAATATTCGTTAATATTGCTAGGAAGAGGTGAGTTTTCGAAACTAGAAAATTGATGCCAAAATCGAATTGAGGAATAATCTCTTTCTACTAAATCTTGAAGCAGAAAGAAATCAACATATCCCTTGAAATCTTGAAAAAGACTGCAAAAAAGAGCCAAAGGGGACGTGGTAGTCTCAACCCAATTATTGAAAAAGAGCTTAACAAAATTAAAGGATGGTCTTGGTAATCAATTCTTTTAACAAAAGTAAGATTTAGACTGAAGATGACTTGGCAGGCGAACCTTCTGCTCTCCTAATATACTTGCACCCCTAATCATTATTAAATCATTTAGTCTTTTTTGCTGGCCCTCTTAGCCTTTCTAGATTTAACTTTACTTGTATTCGTCAAGTTCTGTCCCAGGAGAACAGATATGCTACCCTGCCGAAGCTTTCTCATCTGGTCTACACTTTTCACCAAGGTGATTTTTGTAACTGCCATTAGTGTTTATGCGTATTCGAACATTCTCAACAAATTAAGCCCCAAAGAAATCCATCATTTCTAATGCCTCTTCTACAGTAAGTCCTGGATGGTCTTTCATTGCAGCTCTAACAATCGCCATCCTGAACTCACCGGCTTCCGCAATTAGCTTTCGCTCTCTTTCTTGTTCTGCCAACCTTTCTCGATTGAGACGTAGTTTCAAAGCCATTGCATCAGCAAAGTCTTGGTCTTTTTTTGATAATTTATTTGAAGTCATTTTGTCCTCCGCTTTAGTACTTCTGGCCCAATGCCAAGGCGTACAAGTTGGTAATTAAATGCCTAAGTCGATACTACCAATTACATCCAAAAATTCAAGAAAAACGAATTTAAAAAACTGCTTATTTGGAGGGTTTCTCTGATTTTTGTTCTACTTTATCAGCCCAATTTAAGAAGGATCGCATTTCTACAATGTTTCGTTCGGCTAAATAATCATCTTCATCGTTAGGTTCAGTAATGGTTTGTATCTTTTCTACAAATAGATTTATGTCTTTATTCGTGGGATTTTTTAAATTACTGAATTTTTCTAGGACGGGGTCTGAAGAAAATGCATCACCCATAGACAACAGTCTAATTGACCTTGGCTTTCTTCCAATTTTTTCTTGGTAAAAGCTAAGTTTTACCAATCCTTCTTTTATAATGTCTGTTTCAATATTGCCTTTATTCACCTCCACTATGAGAGCACCGAGTATTTTTTCTTTGGAGTGTGGCAGAGATTTCACATCATGAAATTTAGCATCATTATTTTTAAGGAGTAATTTGCCAAAATCAGCTATGACTTTCAACGCTTCTCCTGCTTCAAATCTTTGGCTAAAAGCTCTATCAATTATTCCCTGAACTTGAATGCGAATAAGTTTCTTATCCGTATTCATCTTATATCCTCTCTCCAAGAAATCACCGATAATTGGGAACTTAAATTTAAACTTCATTTGGATCAAGCGTTGTAAAAGTTCAAAAAAAACCCAAAGGAGGCCAAACAAAAAAATGGCACCGAATAAGATCAGAGGACCGTATAAAAATATATATACCAAATATACTTCAGTCATAAGAGCCTAGCAAAATCGATATTTTCATTCATATATTAAAGGCTTAATAAAGGAGTTTCTAGTAATTGTCTGTTTTCAATTGAAAATTGTCTTTTTACTTGAAAGTTAAGTCATATAAGGTTATCACGAACCATCCTTAAAGAAACGTCAAACTAGATTCAGTTGAAAAGCTGACGTTTGCTATTTGACATTTGAATTTAATGAGTTTTGTTAATGAATTTACTTGAAAGCCTAAAAAAAATGAACACTAATGCTTTTACTGCTTAATAAGTGATGTACCTGTTTAGGGATTGAGTTTTAGGATAGTAAATAACTGGGGACTAACAATGACCTACAATGAACTTAAGGCAAAGATTTCTAAAAAAGAAGTCGATACAGTTTTGGTTTGCATGGTCGATATGCAGGGCCGATTGATGGGTAAAAGGTTTCATGCGGAAGCCTTTCTAGAAATAGCGGAAAGTGAAACGCATTGCTGTAATTATTTGCTCGCCACAGATTTGGAGATGGCAACCCCAGATGGTTATGCATCAACAAGCTGGTCTGCTGGATACGGTGACTACGTTATGCAACCTGATTTAAGCACCTTACGAATGGTACCATGGCTTGATGGAACGGCTTTATGCCTTTGCGATATTTTGGATCATCATACCAACAAGCCGGTAGAATTTTCTCCCCGGCAAGTTTTAAAGGCTCAGATTAAAAGGGCGGAACAACTGGGATTTTCAGCCGTCATGGCCACAGAGCTGGAGTTTTTTATATTCCAAGGAACTCATGATGAAATAGCATCAAATGGTTTTAAAGAGCTAAAGCCAATTTCAAACTATAATGAAGATTACCATATTTTTCAGACGTCCAAAGAAGAGCACGTGATGAGGCCTATCCGCAACTTTCTTAGAGAAATGGGTATCCCAGTTGAGGGTTCAAAAGGAGAGGCGGAGGCAGGTCAGGAAGAGTTGAATATAAAATATGCTGACGCCTTGGCAACAGCCGACCATCATACACTCGCTAAGCATGGAATAAAGGAAATAGCTCACCAAAGAGGTTATGCCGCAACTTTTATCCCTAAATGGCATCAAGACCGGGTTGGTTCTGCTTCTCACGTTCACCAGTCTCTCTTTAGTAACGGTTCAAATGTCTTTTTTGACGCTAAAAAGCCTTTATCTAAGTCAACAGTAATGGACCATTATATGGCAGGCTTGCTGAAATATGCGTCAGACATCACTGTATTTATGGCCCCTTATGTTAATAGTTATAAGCGATTTGCCAAAGGTACTTTTGCGCCAACCCGCACAGTTTGGTCCGTCGATAACCGGACAGCCGCTTTTAGATTGGTTGGCGAAGGCAGTAAGTCTGTACGTATTGAGTGCCGAATACCTGGATCTGATATGAATCCCTACCTATGTATGGCAGCAATGCTAGCTGCTGGTTTAAAAGGCATTGAAGAAAAACTAAAGTTACCTCCTGCTTATTCTGGCGACGCTTATGAAAATGATACAGATAATCAAATCCCAAAGACTTTACGGGACGCTAGAGACGCTTTGATGTCATCAAAGATGCTAAATGAGGCTTTTGGCGAGGAAACTGTACAACACTATGCGAGGGCAGCAGAGTGGGAAATTGAAGAGTTTAATAAAGTTGTAACTGATTACGAGATCATGAGAGGGTTTGAGAAAGCATGACGATGCTTACCTGTGTTTCGCCAATCGATGGAAAAGTTTTTGCAAAAAGAGAAGCTTTATCAATATCCAAGTCTCAAGAAGTTATAGAAACCTCAAGAAAATCTCAGCCAGTGTGGTCTCAACGACCAATTGAAGAGAGAATTGATTTAGTTTTGGCGGGCGTAGCTGAAATGGGACGAATGAACGATGATGTTGTTCCAGAGTTGGCAAAAATGATGGGCCGCCCTGTGCGATATGGTGGGGAGTTTAAAGGATTTGAGGAACGAGCCCAATATATGGCAAAGATTGCATCACAATCGTTAAAAGCCATTGATGCGGGAGAAGATGTAGACTTTAAAAGATATATTCGGCGTGTCCCGCATGGTGTGGTTTTTGTCATTGCTCCTTGGAATTATCCATACATGACCGCCATCAATACAATAGCGCCTGCATTGATAGCTGGAAATACTGTAATTTTGAAACACTCAACGCAGACTTTATTGGTTGGTGAAAGGCTAGCCAATGCTTTTCATTCTGCAGGTGTGCCAAAAGATGTTTTCCAAAATGTTTTTCTAGATCATGAAACCACAACGCAGCTGATAGCTGAAAATTCTTTTGACTTTATAAATTTTACTGGCTCAGTTCCAGCAGGTGCATCAATTGAAAAAGCAGCAGCTGGGACGTTCACAGGAGTTGGCACGGAACTAGGGGGAAAAGATCCTGGCTATGTTATGGAAGATGCTGATCTTGAGGCGGCAGTCGAAACTTTGATAGACGGCGCAATGTTTAACTCTGGTCAGTGTTGCTGTGGAATTGAACGTATATACGTGCAGGAGAGCCTTTTCGATGATTTTTTGAAAAAGGCAATTTCCATTGTAAGCAATTATAAACTAGGAAATCCGTTAGATATGGCTACTACTTTGGGGCCAATGGCAAATATAAGGTTTGCCAATCATGTCAGAGATCAAATTTCTGATGCTCAGAAAAAAGGCGCTATTGCGCACATTAAAACTTTTCAAGAGGATAATGGTGGCGTTTATTTAACACCTCAAATTTTGACAAATGTCGACCATAGTATGAAAATCATGACAGAGGAAAGTTTTGGTCCAGTCGTTGGAATAATGCCTGTTAAAGATGATCATGAAGCTATTCGATTAATGAATGATAGTGAGTTTGGCCTTACAGCGAGTTTGTGGACCAGTGATTTGCAAAGAGCAATTAAAATAGGTGATGCGATTGAAACGGGCACTGTTTTTCTGAACCGAGCAGATTATCTAGATCCGTCGTTATGTTGGACTGGTTGTAAAAATACAGGCCGCGGTGGGAGCCTTTCTGAGATAGGCTTCCATAATCTCACCCGACCCAAATCGTATCATTTAAAAAAGGTCACATAATCATGACGATTTCAGTAAACTGGTCTTATCCAACAAATATCAAATTTGGCCCAGGCCGTATCCAAGAATTAGGAGAAGTTTGTCTGGCATTAAACATTAAAAACCCTTTGCTGGTTACAGATAAGGGTCTGGCGGGCCTCGAGATTACTGAAAATGCCGTGAATATTTTAAAATCTTCGGGGTTTCAGGGAAGAGTCTTTAGTGATGTAGACCCTAATCCAAATGAAATTAATCTGGAGGCAGGTATTATTGACTACCAAAAAGGAAACCATGATGGAGTTCTTGCCTTCGGTGGCGGTTCAGGAATTGATCTGGGAAAAATGATTGCCTTCATGGCTGGTCAGACTAGACCAATTTGGGATTTTGAAGATATCGGTGACTGGTGGACCCGTGCAGATAGCAATGTAATAGCTCCGATTGTAGCAGTGCCAACGACAGCGGGAACAGGGTCCGAAGTTGGTAGAGCAAGTGTGATTACAAACTCAGAAACACATGAAAAAAAGATTATTTTTCATCCAAAAGTTTTACCTTCAGCAGTAATTTGTGATCCTGAATTAACTGTAGGAATGCCATCGTTCATAACTGCTGGAACGGGACTTGATGCCTTTGCTCATTGTGTTGAGGCTTTTAGTTCCCCTCACTATCATCCAATGAGTCAGGGAATAGCTGTTGAAGGGATGAAGTTGGTTATACAAAACCTGCCGATAGCTTATAATGATCCTGGCAACATTGAAGCAAGATCACATATGATGTCTGCCGCAATGATGGGAGCTACCGCATTTCAGAAGGGCTTGGGGGCAATACATGCACTCAGCCATCCAATTGGAGCGATTTACAATACGCACCACGGGACAACAAACGCAGTTTGCATGCCTGCTGTTTTAGATATGAACGCAGACAAAATTAGTGATCGCTTTAATCAAGTCTCAAGTTACCTAGGCATTAAAGATGGATTTAGCGGTTTTTGTGCTTTTGTGAGAGAATTCAATACCTCTCTAAAGATACCGGAAAATCTAAGCGGATTAGGCGTAACAAACGTAGATATAAAAAAACTAACAGAGGAAGCTCTAAAGGACCCAAGTTGTGGTGGAAATCCTATTGAGCTCAATAGTCAAAATGTTGGTGATGTTATCAAAAAAATTATATGAAGTTTTTGTTAATTAATTATGCTTTCTGTCAGTGGACTATTTTGTTGTTCTAGCTGGTCAATGACGGAAAAGTGGTCTTTTTCGGGATCATAGAATTCTCTTTGAAACACAGTTCTTTCTTGTTTGATGTTTACACCTTAAATTGTTCTTTTATACCAATATATTTGGTCATTCAGTGCCATGATTACAATACCTATAATGTAAATGGTTAACATGGTTTAACTTGGCTACACCAATAATGGTTAAACCTTTATCTTCATAACTACATGGTATGCCATACATACATATGGTATATATATAGTGTACTCCTTGTGATACCTATGATTAGCCAAAAATTCTGAAACAGTATCCTATTTGGTACTAACGAGTGATGTAATTCTTAAGATCGAACACATGGGTATTCCTATTGATACCAAAGCTTTTCATTTTGGTACTGGGTTTAGACTTAAAGTTTCTCCATTTCCCAGACGCAGGTTGATCTCCAATCCCTCGGTGAGTAAATGCCCATTCCCTAGACAATTTTTTACGTGAATTAAAACTTGAAGGAACTGTGCACTCAATTAAGCCAACCTCCTCCAATTGTTTAAAGGCTCTCTGAGCCGTCATTTTACCTATGTTGCACTCAATAGCGGCCTCTCGACAGCCAAACGGTATATAGCCATTGTTATAGCCATGAAACCTTCGAAATAATCTTAAATAAACGAACACAGAGGCAGGCTTTAGAGCACGGAAAGCATCTGAGTCCAATATAGCAAAGGGAATCCTTGCGTGTTGAATGTTAGCGTCCCTGCCTTTTTTCTTAAGGTACTTCTCCATCTAATTATCACCCCTATGATGAGTTACTGATCGTGTTGTTTCATTCGCACGATCTTGCATCCACTTGTCGATAGTCTCTTCAAGCCAACCATTCGCTCTACCATTTGGAACCAATTTAAAAGGTTCTGGGAACCGTCCCTCTTTAATTAATGCATGAATTGTAGAACGAGCGTATCCAATTTTTGATACGAGCTCCTTCATTCTTATTACCCTTAGTGATGATCCATGTTCTGTCATGTCCAATTATCTCCTATAAAGTTTTAATAGAGGAGATGTTAATAACGATACGAACTTTTTCCTAAGGACTTAAATCACCATTTAAATCCCTTTCTAAGGTGAAGACTGCACTTCCTGATCTTTGGTAGTCTGTCCAATAACGGCGTAAGGTTTCTTCTGAAGGCAAATTTTTAAAGTAGCGTTTCGCTACAGCTATAGCTTTCTTAATTGTATAACCAAAACCGCCTTGTTCTTCTGGTTCAATGGCTGAAGCTATCCAGGGCATGACGAACTTAAATTGTACTTTCCTTTGTCTTACATGCTCTGATTTTCTCTCACCTCTTTTTGCCTTTACATCCAATACCGTTTCAGCATCTCTGCCTGAAGCAATCTCCATTAGCGCTGAAGATAAGAACTCTCTATCCTCCTCTGAAAGGGCAGAACCGTTTGCTAAATGTTTGCTGATTTTTCTAAGTCTAGCTTGTCCTTTTCGTACACTCATATTTCTTGAACTCCTCTTGCCATATTTGAATTAATGTATTGTTCCCAAAGCGCCATTAGGTCTCGACGACGCTTAAGCTGATCTCCTCGCCTATAAGCCGCCTCAGTTTTGTTTTTAATTGTATGAGCCAGGGCTAGCTCAATAGTGTCGCCTGAAAATTGATAAGCTTCTTCAGATGCCCAGTCTCTAAATGTGCTTCTAAAACCGTGCGGAGTTATATTGGAGATTTTCATTGTTTTTAGTAATGTCAGAAAAGCATTGTTACTTAAGCCTGTATTATGCTTCAGTCCTAGGAATACATGGTCCATAGGATTCCTATTGGATTTAATACTATTTAGAATTTCTAATGCTCTTGAGCAAAGAGGCACACGGTGCTCTTGTTCAGCTTTCATACGATCAGCTGGAATAGTCCAAACAGCTTCCTTGATATCCATCTCACTCCACTTGGCGCCAGTAACCTCACTAGTTCTAGAAGCCGTGAGAATTTTGAATTCAAGTGCCAATGGAGAAACTCCAACTCTATTCCGTAATTTTTCTATGAAAGCTCCAATCTGTTTATAGGGAAGCGCAGGAAAATGGCGTACCCTTTTTACTTTAGATGTCTTGGATAGTATCTTATCTAAATGCCCTTTTAGTCGAGCAGGGTTCTCACCAGTGACATAGCTTCTCGCTTTAGCATAGTCCCAAATCATTTCTAATCGTTGACGAACACGGCTAGCCGTTTCTGCTTTAGATACCCATATTGGCTCTAAGACTTTTAAGATCAAGTCAGTGGTTATTTGGGATATTTGTACATTTTCTAAAACTGGAAATGCATAGGTTGTAATAGTATTTTTCCACTGCTGAGCATGTTTTGCGTTTTTCCATTCATGAGATTTTGAAGCTATGCATACCTCAGCTATTTCTTTGAAAGTCAAATCTCTGGACTTTTCAATTTGAACCCTGATTTGCTTTGCCTTACGCTCCTCGATTGGGTCCTTACCTTCAATGACCAATTTTTTGTTTTCTAACGCCTTTTGTCGTGCCTGAGCAAGATCAACGAACTTGTAAGAACCAAGACCCATTTCACGCTGTTTTTTAGTCACCGGGCTTTTATATCTGTAGAGCCATGATTTACTACTTTGGTTTGCGACTTGAAGGTACAAGCCATCTCCACATCTGTGATAGCCTGTTATATTAATTGATTGAACACTTCTTGCTGAATTAAGGAATGGCATAATTTATCTCCTACCCACAACGTTACCCACAATAAAGTAACAGATTTTAATAGAGATTACTAGACCGCATCAGACAAGTATAATGCGAAAACATAATAAAATATGGGATTTAAAGCACTATTTAAGAGCTTATTAGAGATCGCTATGAAAGACACCTCCTCTCCCACTAGCAAATATTTAACGTGTTAGGAGATTTTATAAGGTATTTTTTAAAATACCTTATTTTTGACTGTTAACCTTTTTTCTACCGTTTGTTTTAAAGTCTGAGTGATTAGACTTCCACTAACTAGTGAAAGTTTGATTAAAATTTTTTTGTTGAAATGTAACCTATATGGGGCTATCACAAAGCTCTTTTAAGATATCATGATATATTTGCATAAAATTTTACCTCTGCTAGCAAGCCCAATACTTTTGGTGATTTTTTTTATACTCTTGGGTTTGATTATCAATTCCCGAAAACTGATATATTTTGGATTTTTAGTACTGTTGATCTGTTCTTTTCCTCCTTTGTCTAGGCATTTGATCAGTATTCTTGAAGAAGATTACAAGCTGCAGGATGTTTCCTCTACCCCACCCGCAGCCGCAATTGTTGTTCTAAGTGGTTTTGTTGTGCCAGTTAAAACGGAAACCGGTTTGAAGTATGAATTGAGTGAGGCCTCAGATAGACTGTTTGCCGGAATTTCATTGTTGAAAGCGAATAAAGCTCCTCATCTAATTCTAACAAAGGGGTATTTACCTTGGTCCATTGGAAAACCAGAGGGGGAATATCTTAGGGATCTTGCGATTGACTTTGGAGTTCCAGAAAACAAAATTTTATTAACCGAGATAGTGCAAAATACTGACCAGGAAGCAAAGGCGGTAAAAACTTTGCTCTCCATGGATAGTAAGAAGGTAATTCTAGTAACATCAGCATTCCACATGCCTAGAGCGATAAAAGTTTTTGAAGCTGCAGGTTTAGTAGTAATACCCTTCGCCGTAGACTTTAGGAGTAAGATGGGGGGAAGTAAAATTACTCCGATGGACTTTATTCCATCTGCTGGCTCACTACAGCGTACAAGCTTTTTTGTAAGAGAAATGCTTGGTCGGTTATATTATGAGATAAAATACAACTAATTTTTAAAAATTCGCAAGTCAAAAGTGCATTTGTGCTCATATTTAAAATAGCCACAGATTTTTCTATTTATAGGCGACTATTGCCACGAAATTAAACTTCGAATCTTTGTTTTAAGAAATTGTTTTTTAAATAAATTAAAGTCATCGACCGGCATAAACCTTTCTAAAATGGGAAAATTATGAAGTGTTTTGTTAAACATTTTGTATGATAAATTTATTCGACTACGAGACATCAGTGCGGCCTCATATCCATTCGATCTTAGCCACTTCATCGCGTTATTTGTAATAGACTGCACACCACCAAATGGAATCGAGAAGACTGTTGACACAGACTTAAAAGGTAAGCTTTCTTTAAGAAACTGATGACAAGAATCTATTTGCAAATTCTGCTGTTCAGTTTCTAATGACGATAACATGTAGTGGTCATGGGTATGATTTCCATACATGACCAGAGGTGAAGAGATAAGGTCTCGCTTTTCATTTATCAGGAATTTTCTTGCACTTGCTTGAAAGCCATGCTTCGCAAGGAATTGATTTAATTCAACTACAAATTTTTCACTATTAACCTCTTTATCTTTAGTGCGGCTATAAAAGTTTTTATCTGTTATTTGATTAGATGCACAGTACGCACTGTGGTCAGACACAAAAGTACCTACTAAATTATTATTAATTAAAAAGCGCACTTGATCACGCCAGAAGGTTATTCCAGAAAAAGATGAAGAATTTATAAATATTGTACAAGGAATTTTTAAAGTTTCTAATACTTTAAGCCCTTCTTCGAACACTGAAAGATATGCATCATCAAATGTTACTGCACATTTCCCTAACTTTGGATGCTCACTTAAAATATCATCAACAAAAACGAAATCATAGTTCTTCTTTAGCCACGATAATTGTTTGTAAAGATTGTCTGGTGTAACGTTATGAACATTACCACGCAGTGATGTTGGCACGTCGCTAAAAGTAGAATGATATAATAATATTGGATTGAAATAATTTGCACCCAATAATGACAACCTATTCATTGTAGAGTTTCTCCCCATTTGTAACTGTAGTTACTTTATTTTGTGTGCTTTTAAAACAATTCAATTTTTTACTATTTAACAACCTATAATACTTGAAAGCATAGAAATAATTATAGTTGAAACTATGATACACCAAACCCTTAGACCATTGCTCGGCAACTGCATAATTACCGGTAATAACTTTATCTAAAGCAAGAAGCATAAGATCAGTTCCACGAATAATAGCCTTACAATTTATTTCTGGATAAGTATCTCCTAAATTAAATTTTATTGCCTCAGAATAAATAATGGGACCCGAGTCAATACCTGTGGTCATTAAGTGAATTGTAACACCAAGCTTATCCAAATCGTTATTGATAAATGGCCAGAAATTTGATGCACCTCCTCTATAGTAAGGTGAGAGACCTGTATGTATATTCAAAACAACCTTTGCAGATTCGATAATTTTCTTAGACACTAAACACGTACCCATCACGACAATAATATCAGGTTTATATTTCTTAATCACATCAACAATTCGTTGAGAATTTAGAGACCGGTCATCTTTCATTACACAATCTAAAACATGTGATGAGTGTTTAGAAAAAAAAAATTTCTCCTCAGCGCCAAAGTAAAAGTTTTCTTTTTCTTGCTTTTCTAAATCTAGATTTTTGCCATCTTTCGAAAATGCTAAATTTAGCACTCTATTTTTTAAAAATGTGTAAGGCCTTTTTAATTGCCTTTTGCTTTTTTCAAACAATGATCGCTTGATCGCTTTTCCATTCAATATCACACTCGAATTATCCGGATACTTCTCTAATATTTTGTTTGCAAAATAATAGTGCCGACCGCTATTTGCTGTTAGAATGAGAATTCTATTCATTCGTAAAAAATACTTCTGATATCATCAGACTGACATACCAAAAATAAGTTCAAAGACAATAGAAAAGATACAGAAAGTTCTATCGTAAATAAAAAATTAACAAATGAGGTTGAAAAATTGACGATTTTGAAAATGTTTTGATGCATCTCTCAACTTTCTATCTCGGTCTCTTGATATTACATAAGGGGAAGGAAGTAGTTTTCTTCAGTAGCTGACCTTGAAAGTTTATAGAGGATTCTTTAGGTCTAGAGGAGAATATGAAAGACTTTTATCATGTTTGCGATTAATGAAAATTAAGTTAGTATTATATAGGTAAAGAGGAGGAACTAATGGCTTACTCAGGAAAATGTGCCTGTGGCGAAATCACCTTTAAATTTGAACTTGATCCCATGATGCACTTCATGTGTCATTGCACAGACTGTCAAGTTATGTTCAATGGATCATTTGAAGGCTATGCAATTTCCGAAGATGAATTAAGTATAGATGGTGACCTTTCTACATTTAGCTATTCTGGAGGCAGTGGGCTAAGCCTTCACGTTAAATTTTGCCAGAAATGTAGTACTAAGATATATACTAAACCAGATATTCTAGAAGGTATGATATATGTACCAGCTGGTTTGCTCAGGGATCAAATTGAGTTCAAACCAAAGGTAGAAATATGGGCTGGATCAAGACCATCATGGACTAATCGACCACAAAGCTTGGTGGAGTCTTATGATGAAAACGGGACTATAGAACGTATTTCGAGTTTGCTCGAAAATTTAGATCAGCGAGCCTAGCCTTTTTCTTTACCAGGGCAATTCTTTTCCATCATAATTTAAAAATCGCCCCGTATCCCTAATATCTGTTTTATCAATAACTTGTATCATACCCTTAATACTTTCATCAATTGATACTGGAGCGTTGGGGCCACCCATATCAGTTTTGACCCAACCAGGATGAAGTGAAACAACTGTTATTCCCTGAGGCTTTAAATCAACTGATAGAGACTTTACTACTTGATTGAGGCCAGTTTTAGAAGATCTATAAATGTACATTCCACCACTAGTATTATATTCTATTGAACCCAGTTGAGAGCTAAGGAAATATATTTTCTTAGCTACACCCTTTTTCACATTATTTATGATTGACTGAGTAACCATGAGAGGTGCAATTAAATTTACTTTTAGCACTTCCAACCAAGGCTTAGGTGATACTTCTTGAAATTGTTGATTAGTACTACCAATACCGGCGTTATTGATTAAAATATCAACCGGCCTATCTCTTAAAAAATTTGCTAGAGTGTATCCTGCGTTAACTTTCAACAAATCTAACTCAAATATTTCCAAATTATTGGGAAATCTTTCTTTAAGAGCCAAAAGTTCCTTTGAACTTTCTAGGTCTCGGGTAGTACTTACTACGTTTACATTTTTTCCTAGATAGTTTTTAACGAACCCGAGCCCGAGCCCTCTATTTGCGCCCGTAACAAGAACATTTGTCATACTTAATCCTTCTGATTTTTTAGTAACTTATGTTAAACCTTTGTAAATGTAATTTTTAATAATCACAGGACTACAGGATAATGTCAAAACACCTGACTAAATCTGATGAAATGAATCGAACACTTGCTTTATCACACGCCAAGCGAGTAGTTTATAAAGGCTTTTTTTCAGTTGAAGAATATGATCTTTCTTATCGAAAATTTA
>CACLZW010000016.1 GCA_902611475.1 uncultured Alphaproteobacteria bacterium | reverse complement strand
AGGAGAGAAGGTAATGGCAAAGGAAGAATGGGGGACAAAAAGAATTTGTCCGGAGACTGGTAAACGCTTTTATGATCTTAATAATAGTCCTGTGATAAGCCCTTATACCGGCAAAGAACTTATACTTGATAAATCTTCATCTGAAAAAACTAAGGTAACAAGAAAAAGTGAAGAAAATATAAATGATGGAAAGTTTGAAGAGTCAGAAGAGTTATTGACTATGGAGGATGATCTCATATTAGATGAGGGGGAAGATTCATCCGAATTAGATGATGAGCTTTTAGAAGAGGACGATCAGGATACAGTTCCATTGGAAGAGATTACCGATGTAGCGTCTACAGACAGCGAAGAAAACTAATTTTAAACTAATTGTTTTAGTGTTAAACTTTGACAAAAAGAAAAAGGGGCCATAGCTCAGCTGGGAGAGCGCTTGCATGGCATGCAAGAGGTCAGGGGTTCGATCCCCCTTGGCTCCACCATGAATAAAATGAAACAAGCGCGTTTTGAAAAAGTAGAGCTCAATCAAATTTTACAACTTTATGGTGTAATGGTATCACAGGGGCTATGGAAAGATTACAGCATCTCTTTTTTGAAAGAATTCGTGGTTTTTTCTGTTTACAGAAAAAATTCTGATTGGGCCCTCTTTAGTATTAAGAAAACACCCAAAAATTCAAAATACGGAAGATTGTATTCCTTAGTAGCAATGGATGGAAGAATACTAAAGTGTTCCAATGATTTAAAATCCACTCTTAGAGTATTAAAACATAAAGAACTTAAACTCAATTTAGTCTAGGACAAATAATGCGAGACTTTCAAAAACCTGAACGATCTGAAGTATTTTCATCAAATGGAATGATAGCTACTTCTCACCCTCTAGCTGCAAAAATAGGGCTTGATGCTATGAGTAAAGGAGGAAATGCAATCGATGCAGCTGTTACTAGTGCCCTTATGCTGGTTTTATGTGAACCACAGTCTACTGGACTCTTTGGTGATGCATTTGCAATTATTAAATCAAAAAATTCTAAAAGCATTATTGGTTTAAATGGGTCTGGCAGGGCACCAATAAATCTGTCTAGTGACACTTTGCTGTCAGAAGGTATGGAAAAGATTCCTTTAAACAGTGTCCACTCTGTTACTGTTCCAGGTGCAGTATCACTATTTGAAGAGGTTGCGAATAAATTTGGTAATTTAGGTTTAAAAGAGCTATGTACCCAACCAATAAAATACGCTGAAGAAGGTGTGGTGGTCAGCCCCCGTGTTGCCTTTGACTGGGAGACTCACGGAGAAAAGCTCATTGGATCTTCTGAGAAGTTTTATCTCAATTCTGGAAGTCCATATAGAACTGGTTCTTTATTTAGGGCACCTATGCAGGCAGAGGTATTTAGACAAATAGCAGCTCAGGGATCAAAGGGTTTTTATCAGTCGGATATCACAGTTGACCTTGTAAATTCTTTGCAAGATTTAGGCGGCGTACATACCCTTGCTGATTTCGAAGATGTTAGTGTTCAATATGTCGATCCAATATATGCAGAACTTAAAGATGGAAGTACATTAATCGAGTTGCCTCCAAATGGACAGGGTATAACTGCTATAATGATGAAAAAATTAATGGAATTTTGTCATATTGAGCGATTTAAAGCTGACTCGTTTGAAAGAGTTCATTTAGAGGCCGAAATAGCAAAAACAGCATATGCTGCGAGAAATAATTTTATTGGAGATCCAGATTTTACAAAAATTAAACAAAATATATTTATAGATGAAACATATTTAAAGCAATTATCGAAAGAGATCTCTTTAGGAGAACTATTAAGCGACAATCTCGAAGACGATTTTTTTATGCGAAATAAAGATACTGTCTTAATATGTGCAGCTGACAATGAGGGAAACGCTATATCTCTTATCTTCTCAACTTTCCATGCATTTGGTTCAGGCTTATGCTCAAGAAAATATGGACTGCTTTTCCATAATCGTGGAGCTGGCTTTACTTTAAAGAAAAATCACCCAAATGAATTATTAGGTGGCAAAAGACCCTTACACACAATAATCCCTGCTATTCTGAAAGAAAAAAACGGGAGCATAATGCCATTTGGGGTTATGGGTGGTCAATACCAAGCTAATGGCCATGCAAGAATTCTAAGCAATATAAAAGACTATGGCATGGAATTTCAAGAGGCCTTAAACTTTCCAAGAAGCTTTTATTTTGATGGTGTATTAAATTTGGAGACAGGTTACTCAAAATCTACAAGAGAAAAACTATACGAAATGGGTTATAAAATAGAGGAGGCAACTATCCCCATAGGCGGTGCACAATTGGTACGACTTGACTCTTCTGGAGTACTTATAGGGGCGTCTGACCCTAGAAAAGACGGCTGTGCAATAGGCTACTAGTTAGCCATCAATGCATTATATCAGATAAAAGATATCTGCCCTCAGACAAGCTTCCGAATAGTTGTTTGACTTCAGGATGCCCAATTGGCTCCCCACTGTCATCATAGAGTAAATTTTGTTCGGATACATAGGCGATATAGTAACTTGAATCGTTCTCAGCCAAAAGATGGTAAAATGGTTGATCCTTTTTAGGTCTATGATTTTCTGGGATAGAATTCCACCACTCTTCCGTGTTATCAAAAGTAGGATCGACATCAAATATAACTCCCCTAAAGGGGTGTATTCGATGTTTCACAACCTCGCCTATGGAAAATTTTGCATTTCTGTTTAGCATTTTCTACCTTTTAGACTAAAACCTTTGACATTTAAATAATCGAAATTAAAAAAGTTACAAGTTACACGATTAATAATAAATTGACTATCAATCCAAATACAATAACTTTCTATGCAAAAAAAAATTTTTTTCATATTTATTATTTTCAGTTATCTCATCATGTCTGGCTGTATGAATATTCCGAAGAATCAAGGGGACGCATGCTCAATAATAAAACAGAAGAAAAGCTGGAGAACTGCGTTAAAGAAGACTGAAAAAAAATGGGGGGTCAGCCCTGGAATGCAACTTGCATTTATAAAAACAGAGTCTAATTTCAGACCGACCGCTCGCACTCAAAGGAAGTATTTTCTCGGACTCATTCCCTCAGGCAGGATTTCATCAGCCTACGGATATTCTCAAGCACTTGATGGAACATGGAAAGAGTATAAAAAAAGCACAGGAAACAAATACCATAGAAGATCTAATTTCGCACACTCAACAAACTTTATCGGATGGTATATAAACAAAACTAATAGATTATTGGGAATATCAAAAAGTAATGCATATCTTCAATATCTTGCCTATCACCAAGGTCAGGCAGGGTTTAAAACAGGAGCTTACAAAACTAAAAAAGCTCTGTTAGAAGTGGCAAAAAAAACAGCACTTAGTAAAAAAATATTTGATGGGCAACTTAAAAAGTGTATGTAGCTCTTAAATTAGGGTTGACTAGACTTACTTGTGTTTATAACGTTCATTTAGTTAACATACACGAGCAAGTTTACAATGAATGACTCCTCCAAAAAAGATGATTTGGATCAATTGGATAAAAAAATAGAGGAATTTAAGTCAAAAAAAGAGGAAAATAGGCCAAAAAGGTTGAAAGTCCAAAACGACGGATGGAGAATGGTAATTGAGCTTGTTACAGGAATGGTTTTAGGGGTGAGCTTGGGAATAGCACTTGATTATATTGTAGGAAGTGAACCTATATTTTTGATAATATTTTCTCTTCTTGGCTTTATGGCTGGAGTTAAAACAATGGTGGCTACTGCAAAAAAGATGAATGAAACAAATAACTGATGATGTAGAAATAGATGGAAAAACAGTCAGCTTTTAATATTCACCCGATGGATCAATTCATTATCGACCCTATTCTTACAGGAGAAAGCTTGGAATGGTATTCTTTTACAAACCAAGCGTTATGGATGTTAATAAGTCTGGTGTCGATTTCATTCGTCTTTATATATGGATCACGAAAGCATCAGTTGGTTCCTGGTCGGTTACAGTCTATTGCCGAGCTACTGTATTTCTTCATTAGAGATATGATTATAGATATAGCAGGACAGGAAGGGTTGAGATACTTTCCTTACATTTTTACACTTTTTATTCTAATATTGTTTGGGAACGTGCTGGGGCTACTACCTTACAGTTTTACTTACACCAGCCATATCGCTGTAACAGGTTTTCTTGCGCTTTCTGTATTTATTGCAGTTACAATAATCGGCTTTGTAAAGAATGGGCTGAGATTTTTGAACCTTTTTTGGATAAGTAGTGCCCCATTAACTTTGAGGCCAATACTCCTAATAATCGAAGTGATATCATATTTTGTAAGACCCGTGAGCCACTCTATCAGACTCGCTGGTAACATGATGGCTGGACACGCAGTAATTAAGGTGTTTGCAGGCTTTGCTGGAGCCTTGGGATTAGGCGCAATAGCTCCTATATTCGCAATTACAGCAGTTTACGGTCTAGAAATGCTTGTTGTAGTAATACAGGCGTATGTGTTTACTATATTAACTTGCGTTTATTTGAATGATGCTTTGCATCCAGGTCACTAATTAAAATTTTTTTAAAGGAGTAATATTATGGTTGATGGAAACTTAGTAGAAATGGGAAAGCTTATAGGAGCAGGCCTCGCCTGTACAGGAATGGGCGGGGCAGCGATAGGAGTTGGACACGTAGTAGGGAATTTCCTTTCAGGAGCACTAAGAAACCCAAGCGCTGCTGCTGGACAGACCGCTACAATGTTTATCGGTATTGCATTTGCTGAGGCTTTAGGAATTTTTAGCTTTTTAGTTGCATTACTGCTCATGTACGCGATGTGATAAATAGAAAACTAAATGGCTTCGACTTCAGATAATAGCGCGGTGGGGATGCCTCAACTGGATTTCTCCACCTTCCCAAACCAAATATTTTGGTTAGTCGTTTTTTGTGTGGTGTTGTTTGCTATTGTAAAGCTTTTTATCATTCCACGGATGGAGGATATATTTGCTAATCGAAGAAAAATTATTGATGGAAATATAGCAAAAGCTGAAGAAATTAGGCTAAGAGTGAGTGAGATAGAGAAACTGATTGAAGAGGAACTTCAAAAAGCTAAGTCTCAATGCGATGAAATAATGAATACTAGTGGAAACAATATTAAAGAACAAATGGCCTTAGCGTTAGAGGATAGTAAAATAGCTACTGCTCAACTTATAAATGAAGCAGAAGGAAGGTTGAAAGAGCTTAGAGATGGTTCTGAGGCTGCAATTGAAAAAATGTCAGAAGAATTAGCATCCGAAATAATAAATAGGATTTCCAAGGGAAGGTAGTTTTAAATGGAAACATCCAAACGACGCATATTCAACCTTAAATATTTACTGTTAGTACTTTCAGCTTACGTACTTTCGTCTGGGGTAAGTTATGCTGCTGGCTCAAAAAAAATGTTTAGTTTAGATAACACCGATTTCGTTGTTTTAATTTCCTTTTTGATATTCGTAGGCGTTTTGGCGTATTTCAAGGTTCCTTCTATAGTTGGAGCTTTCTTAGATAAGAGATCTAGTGATATTCAGAATGAGATTGAGAAGGCAAGCGAAATATTGGAAGAAGCAAAGAAAATTCTTTCCTCGATTGAGGCCGATCATAAAAAAACTACTGAAACAATTAGACAAATGGTAGAAACAGCGAAATCTCGAGCAGGAGAAGAGGAAGATAAGGCCAAAAGACATATTGAAGAATTAATGAAAAATAAACTCATTTCTGCAGAAGGACAAGTAATGTCAAATGAGAGGAAAATTCTGGAGGATATAAAAGATCGCGCAATAGATTTGAGCATTGAAAAAGTGAGAATGAAGTTATTCAAAAGCTTATCAGTTGGTGATTACGATAACCACTTCCACGCATCCATCCAATCAATAGAGAAAGGTTTAAAGAAAGTTTACAGTTAGTGATTTTAGAACACTTACTAAATATTATTTAAGCAGAACATACTTTAAAAAAATCCAAAATGAGAGTGAGTAAACAATATAGCGTGTCAGCGATAGGAAACGCGATGCTAGATCTTGTGTGTGAGGTGCCCGACCAGTTTCTTAGCCAAGAGGGAATTTCTAAAGGCGTTATGAACCTAGTCTCTAGGGAAAGATCAAATTATATTTTAAAATTAGTTCAACCAATCAAAGAGACTGCTGGAGGATCGGCAGCCAACACAATATCAACTCTGGCAAATCTAGGTTTAAAAACCGGTTATACAGGAAAAATTGCTAATGATCCTAAGGGAAGATTATTTAAAAAGGATTTATTAGAAAACTCAATATTTTATAACACTGAATTTCTGGACAAAAGCTATACTGAAGCAACTGGTAAATGCATTGTTTTAATAACGCCTGATAAAGAAAGGACAATGAATACCTACCTTGGAGCTACAGAATTTCTCACAGCTGTCGATATAGATGAAGATCTTATTGCCCAAAGTGAATGGTTATATCTTGAAGGATATCGATTTGATGGGCAAAAAAGTAAAGAGGCATTCTATAAAGCTATTGAAATTGCAAGAAAAAATAAAACAAAGATCGCGATTACTCTTTCCGATAGTTTTTGTGTAGATCGACATAGGTCTGATTTTATACATCTCTTGAATGAATCAGCGGACATGGTGTTTTGCAACGAAGACGAATTGAAATCGCTATACCAAATCCATGATATTCAAAAGGCCCAGGAATTTATTGCTGACACTGTAGGTTGCTTAGCCTGTACGTGTGCAGAAAGGGGTGCTTATTTGTTTCATGGAAAATCTACAAGACAAATTGCTACAAATAAAGTATCCGTTGTTGATACAACAGGAGCCGGGGATAGTTTTGCTGCAGGATTTTTATACGGCCTGTCTAAAAACTTCACCTTTGAAAAGTGTGCTGCTTTTGGAAATGTTATTGCCGGTGAAGTGCTAAAAGTTTATGGTCCTAGGGTAGAAAAAAGTTTGAAGAGCTTGGTTATGAGTTAGCAGCTAACTATTCTTTGTTAATAGTCTAAAAACATCAGCTAAATCGGCTTCCTCTGTTGAGAGATCCATTATTGTAATCCCCTGAGATCTTAAGCAATCAAGCAATTGATCTGTTTTAATTTCATTTCTGTCATAAGATATGGATAATTTTTGATTTTTATTTTCTTTTAAAATTGCTTTATCAGGAAGGTTGATTTTTTTTAGATTAAAATTGCTGTATTTAATATTTATAACTTTTAGATTGACTCTAGCAAGCAAGTCACTTGTGTCATTACAAGCAATTAATTCACCCTTATTTAAAATCGCTATTTTTTCACAGAGAGCTTGAGCCTCCTCTAAATAATGGGTCGTCAGGATAATCGTTGTTCCATTTGCATTTAAATCCTTCATATAATCCCACAACATTTCTCTTAGCTCAATATCTACCCCGGCTGTGGGTTCATCCAAAATTACTACCTTTGGTGCGTGAACAAGAGCTTTACCAATAAGCAACCGCCTCCTCATTCCACCAGAAAGAGATCTCATATAAGCATTAGACTTTCCCTCTAAACCAAGTCTTTTTAATAACTGGTTAATATTTCTTTCTGACTTTCTTACACCGTAAAGACCTGCTTGTATATCTAGACTCTCATAGGGTGTTAAAAATGGATCAAAGTTAGTTTCTTGTGGAACCACCCCAATACTTCTCTTAAATTCTCTTACATTGATATCCTGATCAATATTTCTTATTTTTACTTTTCCAGATGTCTTAATTACTAGACCAGCTAATATATTTATCAGTGTAGATTTGCCCGCTCCATTCGGTCCTAAAAGGCCAAAGAAGGATCCTTTTTTAACTTGTAAGTTTAAATTTTTAAGGGCAACTACTGGCTCACTTCTGTCATAACCTTTATATACCTTCTGTAAATTTTGAACCTCCAGACCAAGCTCTGTTAATTCTGTTCTCATGATGTTTACTCTTCACATTTATAGTAGTATTAGACATAAAATATGTTATTTTTTTGTCATGTCGAAAGAAGTTATAATTACGGACAAAGTTGTTGTATCATGTAATGGTGATGATAGCAAAGGAAGTAATCACCCTAAAGTATGGCTAAAAATAAAAGAGACAGAGAATTTTGTAGACTGCCCTTACTGCGAGCGGAGATTTTCATATCAACCACCAAAGGACTAGATTGTGAATAATCTTAACTCTGGGAAGCATCTTATTTTGGTAGATGGTTCAGGATTTATATTTAGAGCTTACCATGCGCTCCCACCTCTTACAAAGTCGGATGGAACACCTACAGGAGCGGTTTCAGGTTATTGTAATATGCTCTTTAAATTGATAAATGAGCTTAAGGAATTTAAAGCTACTCATATTGCTGTCGTATTTGACCATAAGGACAAGACATTTAGGTCCAGTATTTATCCAGATTATAAAGCAAATAGACCCCCTCCTCCCGATGACTTGGTAACACAGTTTCAATTAATAAGAGATGCTACCGAAGCATTTGGTTTTTTAGCAATTGATAAGAAGGGGTATGAAGCTGACGACTTAATTGCAACACTGGCTAAGAACGCAACTGAGGAGGGTGCTATTGTAACGATCTTCTCATCAGACAAAGACTTGATGCAACTTGTTTCGGACGACATAAAAATGTACGACCCTATAAAAAATATTTTCATTGATATTGATAGGGTAAGAGAAAAGTTTGGCGTTACGCCTGACAAGGTAATAGATGTACAAGCTCTTATTGGTGATAAAGTCGATAATATTCCGGGTGTGCCAGGTGTCGGTGTAAAGACTGCTTCTAGCTTGATTTCAGAGTTTCAAACTGTAGAAAATTTAGTGAAGAAATATGAAGCTATTGATAAGGAAAGAATAAGGAATTTGATTTCTGACAACATCGATAAAATAATTTTGTCAAAAAAGCTCGTTACCTTACTTAAAACAGTCGAAATTGATACAAATCTTCGAGATCTTGAGCTAGCAACCTTAAATCTCAACAAATTGCTAGTTTTCACAAAACTAATGGAACTAAATACATTATCAAAAAGAATCTCCTCCCAGTTAGAAGAATTCAATTCATCCAATATATCCAAAGATGACCAAAGAGGACTAATTCCTTCAGGGAAATATGAAATAATATCAACTGAAGATAATCTTAATAGTTGGTGCGCAGAAATATTAAAACAAAAGTTTTTTGCAATTGATACTGAGACCACCTCCCTTGATACTCTTTCTGCTGAAATCGTCGGTATTTCCCTTTGTATCGGAATTGGTAAAGCATGCTACATACCACTAGCACATGAGGCCGATCAACCTGAACATAGAGACTTAAAAGAGAAACAACTAGATAGAAATATGGTTTTGAGAAGACTCCAGCCACTTTTGGCTGATGAAAGTATATTAAAAATCGGTCACAATATAAAATATGACATTAAGGTTTTGTACAAATATAAATGCTACGTAAATTCTTTTGATGACACGATGCTAATGTCACACTGTATAAATGGTGGAAGACAAAGACACAGCTTAGACTCAATAGCCAAGGATCTTCTAAATCACGAAACAATAAAACTTAAAGATCTTATAGGATCGGGAAAGAAAGAACTTAACTTTCAGAATGTGCCTATAAGTTTAGCAGCAGATTATGCCGCCGAGGATGCCGATATGACTTTTCGAGCCTGGAAAATTTTAAAAAAAGAGCTTATCAAAGAATCAGTTTATAGTGTCTATCAAAATATTGACAAGCCGATGGTCCCAGTTTTAATAGATGCAGAGCTAAAAGGAATTACAGTTGACAAGGAGCAGTTGCGCAGATTGTCGCAATTTTTTGAAAAAAAACTAAGTGAGTTGGAAATTAAAATATTTTCAATAGCGGGAGTTGAGTTTAATATTGCATCACCAAAACAATTGGGTGAAGTTCTTTTTGAAAAGTTAAATTTGCCAGGTGGCAAAAAAAATAAATCCGGTGGTTTTCAAACGGGAGCAGATATACTGGAAGACTTGTCGGCGAAAGGTTTTGAGATTGCATCTTATCTTCTAGAGTGGAGGAAGATATCAAAATTGAAATCCACTTATTCTGACTCGCTAATGTTACATATAAATAATTTCACAGGTAGAGTGCACACGTCCTTTAATCTCGCTGGCACATCCACAGGTCGTCTGTCGTCTTCTGACCCAAATCTACAAAATATACCTATAAGAGATACAGAGGGCAAAAAAATCAGAGAAACCTTTATAGCCAAAGAAGGAGCTGAGCTAGTAAGCCTTGATTATAACCAAATAGAACTGAGATTATTAGCCCACATAGCTAACGTGAAAGGCCTTAAAGATGCATTTAAAAATAATATTGATATTCATGCGAGCACCGCATCCCAAATATTTAAGGTCGCTTTCGAAAAGGTAGATGCGTCTCTCAGAAGGAAAGCAAAGGCGATAAATTTTGGGATAATTTATGGCATTTCTGCATTTGGCCTATCAAGAAATCTTAAAATTACCCGTACTGAAGCGCAAGAATTTATAGATAATTATTTCAGGCAATATCCTGAAATCAGAGACTACATGAACACCACGGTAGAAACTGCAAAGAAAACTGGCTTTGTAACCACCTTGTTCAATAGAAAAATACACTTACCAAACATTGGTACCAAGGGTCCAATTGGTAGCTTTGCTGAGCGAGCTGCTATAAATGCACCAATCCAGGGTAGTGCATCAGATGTAATTAAAAGAGCTATGATTAAAATACATGAGTTTCTGAAGAGCTCTGAACTAGATGCTCAACTTTTATTGCAAGTGCATGACGAACTAATATTTGAAACTAATAAAAACGCCATTGATGAAATACAAAATAGAGCCTCCGAAATTATGGAGCAAGCGACACTACCATATTTAGATTTGGACGTTCCCCTGAAGGTTGAAGGAGGGCATGCAACTAATTGGTATTTGGCTCATTAAAATCTAATAAAATTTCTTTAAAAATTTTATTTAGTAACTTCATGTCAGTATGACTCAGAACTATTTCTACTCCAAATACTCCGGCATTGTTAAAAGGATAAGATCCAATAGAGATGTCCTTATATCTATTTGCATACTGCCAAAGTCTTTCTGATATATCACTTTCCTTTTTAAATATTTTTACAGACTTTGAAAAAATTGGTTCAATCTGCTCTAGATCTAAACTAATTTCCTGTACCATCGCTTCAAAGATCTGTGGGACTCCAGCCATTACGAAAACGTTTTTAATTATGAAGCCAGGAGCTCCAGAGATTTTATTTTTTATCAGCTTTGCTCCTTCAGGAATTCTTGCCATCCTTAGTCTAGCCGCATTTAGATCTTTTTTCCCATTTTTATAATTCATTGCGAGCAGCTCAACGGCATCATCCCTTACAATCAAAGGAACATTAAAGCAACTTGCAACAGCATCAGCGGTTATATCATCGTGGGTTGGACCTATCCCGCCACTAGTGAAGACATAATCTTTCAAAGAAGATTCTCTATTGATGACACTTTTTATAATATTGTGATTATCCGGAATAACCCTGACTTCCCGTAATGCAATCCCTTTTTTAACTAATATTTTTGCTAAATAATTGGAATTTGTATCTTTAGTTCTACCAGAAAGAATTTCATTTCCTATGATTATAATTGAAGCTGTTTTCATTTTAGTTCCAAATTTGTCATGAATAATGAAGTTTCCTCTTTACTGGATAAAGATTGGATAATAATCATAAACTATATAAAAATTATTACTAAGAAAATGCATAAGAATAAAGACGGAATATACATATACAGTGAAGATGATTATAAGGGCATCAAAAAGGCTTGTAATCTTGCCTCTAAAACACTCGATATGATTGGTCAATTCATTGAACCAGGCGTAACAACTGAAGAATTAGACAAAAGGTGTCATGATTTTATTGTGGCTCACAATTCGGTTCCTGCAACATTAGGTTATCGAGGCTATCCAAAATCTTGTTGTATTTCTCTTAATCATGTAGTCTGCCACGGAATTCCTGGTAGAAAAAAGCTTAAAAATGGTGATATTTTAAATATAGATGTTACCTGTATTCTTGAAGGTTGGTATGGGGACACTAGCAGAATGTTCACCGTAGGTGACATTAATTTAAAATCAAAAAGATTAATTGAAATAACTTATAATGCACTCCAATTGGCAATAAAGAACGTTACACCTGGAAACACATTTGGGGATATTGGAGCAGTAATACAAGAGTATGTAGAAAAAAATAAGATGTCTGTTGTCAGAGATTTCTGTGGGCACGGAATTGGAAGTGAATTTCATCAAGCACCGAATGTTCTTCATTATGGCAATCACAGCTCTGGGCCTAGACTGGAAAGTGGCATGTGCTTTACAATTGAACCAATGGTAAATGTTGGTCGACCAGAAACAAAGATTCTAAGTGACAGCTGGACAGCAGTTACAAGGGATAAGTCGTTGTCGGCACAATTTGAACACACGTTATTTGTGAGGAAGGAAGGATGTGAAGTCTTAACCCATTCCTTCAACAACACATACTTTCCCACGGGAGCTAAATTGCACCGCAACAGTGCTTAAACTTTTTTCCAGAGCCACAGGGGCAAGGACTATTTCTCCTAACTTTCTTATTTGGAAAAGAATTTATTTCTTCTGATATCGATTCACTATTTTTAATCTCTGAACTAGCTCTCTCTTTGTCGAACGATTCTATATCTGTTTCTGAAACAAACTTTGCAAAAAAAACTACTTTTATTGTTTCTCTCTTTATTTTTTCCAACAAACTCTCAAATAGTATAAACGCTTCTTGTTTATATTCATTTAAAGGATCTCGTTGAGCGTATCCCCTAAAACCTATAACAGATCTCAAGTGATCCAAAGTCGAGAGATGGCGTGACCAGCAGTGATCTACAACTTGAAGTAAAATTTGCTTTTGAATAAGTTTAAATGATTGTTCTCCAACCTCAGCTTTTTTGTGATCTAAATTATTTTTAACTTCCCTTAAGATAATATCTCTTATCTCTGTTTCTAATATTTGGTCTTTTTTAACATAGCTACCTAATTGAATAGTTTGGTTAAATTGCTCTTTAAGCTTTTCCTCTAACCCATTTATATCCCATTGATCTACGAATGATCCTTCCGGGATACTTTCAACAATAATATCCTCTACTACATCCATGTAGATGTTTTCAAACATCTCTGAAACATCAGCTGTTTCCATTATATTTCTTCTTTGAGAAAAAACCTCTTTTCGTTGAACATTTACTACGTCATCATATTTAAGGATATTCTTTCTTAGGTCAAAATTCCTAGATTCAACTTTTCCTTGAGCACGCTCAAGCGCCTTACTCACCCATGGATGTGCAATGCTCTCACCATCTCTCAAGCCTAATTTAGACAACATTCCATCAAGCTTATCTGACCCAAATATTCTTAACAAATCGTCATCTAGACTTAGGAAAAAAGTAGTCTTTCCGGGATCACCCTGTCTACCAGATCGACCTCTTAATTGATTATCTATCCTCCTACTTTCATGTCTTTCTGTTGCCAAAACATACAACCCCCCTGCTTTGACTACTTGCTCCTTATTCTTTAGAACTTGCTGCTCGATTCTGGTCTTATTCTGATCAAAGTTTGGGTCATCATTGTCAACCTTACCCTTTATTTGCATTTCAACGTTACCGCCAAGTTGAATATCTGTTCCTCTACCAGCCATATTTGTGGCTATCGTTACTGCTCCAGGAGTCCCGGCTAGCGATATTATCTCAGCCTCTTTTTCATGGTATCTAGCATTAAGCACGTTATGCTTTATGTTTTCTTTTTTAAGAAATTTTGAGATTTCCTCTGATTTATCGATTGATGTAGTGCCAACCAGAATAGGTTGTCCTTTAGCATTAGATTTTTTAATCTCATTTATAACCGCCTTATACTTCTCTTCCTTAGTTCTATACACTTGATCATCTTCATCTAGTCTGGAAATAGGCATATTTGTAGGGACTTCAACAACACCTAGACCATATATTTCTGCAAACTCATCAGCCTCAGTAATTGCTGTACCGGTCATTCCAGCCAGCTTTTCATAAAGACGAAAATAATTTTGAAAGGTGACAGACGCGAGAGTAGTATTTTCAGGCTTTACAGTTAATTTTTCTTTTGCCTCAATTGCTTGATGTAAACCATTGGATAGGCGTCTACCGGCCATCATTCTTCCAGTGAACTCATCAATTAAAATAACCTCTCCCCCTCTAACTATATAGTCACTCTCCTTTCTAAATAGCTTGTTGGCAATTAAAGCTTGATTAACGTGATGAACTAAGTCGGTGTTCTCTGGATCATATAGGTCAGATGTTGTGGCAAGAAGTTCTTTTTCTCTAAGTAATGTTTCTATCAGTTGGTTGCCACTATCAGTTAAACTTGCCGTCTTAGTTTTTTCATCTAATTCAAAGTCACTTACCTCAAGTTCTGGGATAAGAGAATTTACCTTTGTATATAGATCTGACTTATCATTGGTTGGGCCGGAAATAATTAATGGTGTTCTTGCCTCATCAATTAGTATACTATCAACTTCGTCTACGATAGCGTAATAGGGAGTTCTTTGGCAAATCTCTGACAAGTCGGACTTCATATTGTCGCGTAAATAATCAAAGCCGAGTTCATTATTAGTGGCATATGTAACATCAGCGGCGTAGGCTTGTTTTTTTTTGCTGTCCTCCATATCTGGGACAATTACACCCACGGTTATATCAAGAGAAGAGAATACTTTTCCCATCCATTCAGCATCACGTTTTGCCAAATAATCGTTAACTGTCACAAGATGGGCCCCTCTATCTTGAAGCGCATTTAAATATAACGGTAGAGTGGCAGTCAACGTTTTACCTTCTCCAGTTTTCATTTCGGCGATATATCCCTTATGGAGAAAATAACCTCCTATTAATTGCACATCAAATGGGCGCAAGCCAATTGCTCTTTCCGAAACTTCTCTGACAACAGCAAACGCTTCAGGCAATATAAAGTCTAAATCTTGTCCATTCTCTATTCTCTGGCGAAACTCATAAGTTTTTTGCCTCAGAAGGTGGTCAGAGCTGTTTTTCATCTCCTTCGACAGAGAATTGATCTTCTCAATGATGGGTCTTGCAGCTTTTAATAGCCTATCATTCGAATTCCCAAATATTTTTTTAAAAACTGAAATATTAATCATTTTTTTTCACTTATCTAAAGAAGCCTTATATAGCTTTAATCCGAGCTTGGAAAGTATTAGATTTACCATTTAATTATTAACTGAGTAAAAATTACTATACTAATCTATTTATTTTTTGTATCAAAAAGATCGTCGCCCGAATAGATTTAAGGAATAGTTATGAAACAAAAATATTATCAATTTCTTGCTGCTATTATAGCAATAACTTTTTTAATACACTCATCACAAGAGATCTATTCACAGGAAGCTTTGTCAGCAGATACCCCATTTGTAGAAGTAAATGGAAAAATGATTAAATTTGGTAGCGCCATTATTGCCTTTTCAAAGCTTCAACAAAGAAATGTGAATTTTGATAAGAACACAATTTTTTCTCAAATAGTTCAACAACTCGTTAATGAGGAATTGTTATCGCAAAAAATTGATAAAGAAAATAAACTGACTTTACTTGCACTTGAACATGAAAAACGAAGTGCGAAAGCAGCTCAAATGGTATCAAAAATATTAAAAGACTTTCCAAATGATGAACTCGTTAACTCAGCATATCAAAATCTTATTAATGAATTTAAAGGATCGCTGGAATATAATGCGTCACACATACTGGTAAAAGAAGAGGATAAAGCAAAAACCATTCGAAAAGATATTTACAATGGTAAAGATTTTGAAGCTTTAGCGAAAGAACACTCCATCGGTCCAACGGGAAAAAATGGCGGGAACCTTAATTGGTTTGACTTGGCTAGTATGGTCCCGGAATTTTCAACCGCATTAATGGTCTTATCCCAAGGAGATGTCAGTCAACCTGTGCAGACAAAATTCGGTTGGCACCTAATAAAACTGAATGAAACAAGAGAAAAAAAGATACCAGAATTCAAAGAAATAGAGGCTCAACTAAGACAAAACCTGAGACAAAAAAAAATCAATGATTATTTGAAATCATTAACTGAAAACTCTGAAATAAATTTTGTAGGAAAAAATATCAACCCAAATGAAATCACCAATATCCAACTTCTAGAAAAGCTGGATGAATAATTCAAATAAACGATCTGATCAAGGAAGTAAATCTTTTACTCTTGCTGGTTTAAAATTCGCGACTTGTTGCTCTGGAACAAAATATCAAAACAGAGATGACCTATTGCTGATTGTACTAGATCCTGGAAGCCTTATTTGCGCTTGTTTCACTGTTTCAACGATGCCATCAGCACCAGTTATTTTTTCAAGAAAAAATATAAGAATAGCACAAAATATAAAACAGAACCTAGTTTTGTTAATAAATGCTGGTAACGCTAATGCCTTCACCGGCAAACAAGGCCTATTAGCTTGCGAACATAAAGCCCAGGCACTATCTAGTCTTTTTCAATGTGACATAAAGAATATTTTCTTTTCTTCTACCGGCGTTATAGGGGAACAACTACCACACCAGGATATAATTAAACATTTAGGTCTCTTGAAAAACAAATTGTCAGAGTCTGGCTTAGAAGCCGCCTCGAAAGCTATACTGACAACTGACTTAAAGTCAAAAATTTATACAAAAAAATTTAAAATTGACAATAAGGTTTTTACCATCTCTGCTATTGCGAAGGGCTCAGGAATGATAATGCCAAATATGGCAACTATGCTAGCTTTTATATTTACAGACTTTGCAATCGATAAAAAAACTCTTTCAACAATAACAAAACAAAGCATACATGAAAGTTTCAATAGAATATCAGTAGATGGTGATACTTCTACCTCTGATACTGTTTTTGTAGCCACGACTAATAAAAAGAACCCTGAGCTTACAAAAGATAAGAAAAAAAAAGCTATAGATGCTTTTTACAAGGAGCTTAAAGGCGCGATGATAGATCTAGCGAAAAAGATTGTAATTGATGGAGAGGGTGCAACAAAATTTATTACGGTTAGAGTAAAAAATGCAAAGGATATTTATCGTGCAAGAAAAATTTGTTTTTCAATTGCAAATTCTATTTTAGTAAAGACAGCAATTGCTGGTGAAGACGCGAATTGGGGTAGAATTGTAATGGCAATTGGCAAGACACGACTTAAGTTGGAAATAACAAAAATAAAAATATATATCCAGAATTTCTTGTTATGTGAGAATGGTCAAGGCATTAGCCTAGTTGACGAGTTAGGTTTGTCCCAAGCTTTAAAAGAAAGAAACATAGATATTTTAATTGATTTAGCAGAAGGATATAGAGAATTTACGGTATGGACATCGGACTTAACTCAAGAATATATAAAAATTAATGCGGATTACAGGTCATGAGAACGTTGTTAGTTGGTTTGATCGCCTTAATCAATGAAAACAACGAAGTTCTAATTTCGTTGAGGAAAAATAGAAGTAAATATAACGATTATTGGGAATTTCCCGGAGGGAAGGTAGAAGAGGGTGAAACTGTTAATAATGCTTTAGAAAGAGAAATTAAAGAAGAACTCAGTATAGACATTTCTAGTAATTGTGTTGCTCCTCTAACATTCGCAGTAGATTATCATAATACACATCAAACAATTCTTATGCTCCATATTTGTAGAAAATGGAAAGGCAGGCCAGAAAGTCTATTGGGTCAAGAACTTAAATGGGTTAAACCCCTTAACTTAGTTAATTATGAAATGCCAAAAGCAAATGTATTTTTAAAATCTATATTAAGAGATTGGACAGCAGCTTCCTAGAAAGAAGCCTTCATGCGATAATAGGTGAAAACATATAAAGCGAAAAGCACAAAAAAAACTAAAGTGGCATTAATGGTTACGTTATAAAAAATTAACGCCAGAAGACTAGGCGCAATGAAAGCGGGTAAAATTAGAAAAGCTGAAAACGAATTGGCAAAAGTTGAGTTGTGATTAAAATATTTTAACTTTTTTATCTTATCAAAAACTAACTGATGAAAATGCTCCCTGTCGGCTATTGAAGCTGGCTTTTTTTTGTATACTCTTCTGTAAATTGAGAAAACTGTTTCTACAACGGGCCAGAAAAAAATCAGTAGTATTGACCAAGCTGTAACTTCCGGGTTCCTAACAAGCAAAAGGATTGCAACCCAAGATAGACAATGTCCCTGAAAGTATGCTCCACCATCTCCCAGAAATATCTTCCCCCATGGGAAGTTCAATAAAAAAAGTCCTAAAGAGCTCAGAAAAAAAACTAAACAAAGTAAGACTACCAAGGCGTCAGAAGTTATCCAGGCAATTACAGTTAAGAAAAAGGATATCGATAAAGAAATTCCTAGAGACAAGCCATTTAATCCGTCTATTACATTGAATGAGTGTGTAACGCCAGTTGTTGCAAATATTGTGAATAGTATAGCTATTGGCGACAGTAGAAATAGCTGGTCAACAAACAAAACATCAACCCTATTTAACCATGTTTTAAGAAAAACAATAGCCAAGATAGAAGACATGACGGCACCTAACAACCGATATATTGGTCTGATTCTGAAATTTAGATCGTCAAGCAAACCAAATATTAGAACGGGCATACCTGAAAGAATAATAAATCCGAGATAGTTACTAGAAAAATTATTTGAATTATACCATGCGTAAACACAGCCCACTAATATGGCTATACCACCTATTCTCGGAGTTGAACCAACATGGATTCTTTGAACTTCTGCCTCTCTCAATCCTCGAGCGGAGTATCGAAGATGGATTTTTCCAGATATAATTATTAGAGTAGAAACTAGAAAGCTGCCAAAAAGAACATTGTCATACCCTGACAAAAACTGTGTAATGTTTTCAAGCTCCATATTTCTTTCCTGAAATAATACTTCTACTGATTAGTAGACATTTTTTATATTTATTTGCAAGAAATTGTTTGGGTTTACTGAAAAAACGATCGAGGTTAAACTATTTATATTTTATTCATCCTGTAGGAGAAACATTGAGAATTCATCTTTTAGATGTGTTAAGAGGAGTTTCTGTTTTTGCTATGGTTGTCTATCATTTTTTTTGGGATTTAGGCTATTTTCAGTTCATCGAATTAGAAAATATGACGAGAGGATTACCCTTGGTGTTTGCCCAGTGCATAGGGGCGAGTTTTATCATTATCTCAGCTATATCTCTTAGGCTAGCTAGCCTTTCCAACAATTTCAGTGTCAAGTTTTTAAAGCGCCTACTTGCTTTGTTATTTATCTGCTTACTTATAACTTCAATTACATTTTTTATAGATAAAAAAAGCTTTATTTTTTTTGGGATACTACACTTCTTGGCTACATGTTCCATCCTCGGTTTTCTTTTTCTTAAGATAAATAAAAACTACCTTTTCTTAACTCTATTTGCTTGTTCTTTCGTTTTAAGTATAAACGAAATTACATTTGATTTACCAATCTACTTTTCTTGGCTAGGCTTTAATAGAGAAGTACCACTTACAAATGATTTTTATCCATTGTTTCCATGGGTCAGCTATTATTTTTTTGGCTTATGGGTTTCAGAGCCAGTAAGGGTATATTTAATAAATAAAAATAGAAGCTATGACTTTGACAATACTAAATTGGCATTTTTTTATAAAGGACTACAGTTTTTAGGAAGAAATTCTTTGACTGTTTATATTTTACATCAACCAATATTTTTTTCTTTATTCTTAATATTTATTCGAATAAGCTCTTGAAAATTTTTTTCGGATAATAGAAATGCATATAGGCTTTATTTTGGACGGAAATGGTAGATGGGCCAGTAGTAGATCCCTACCAAGATCTGTTGGGCATAAAAAAGGTGCTGAAAATGTTGAAACTATTTTGAAAAGTTGTAGAGATTTTGGGATATCAAATGTTACTCTTTATGCATTTTCCACAGAAAATTGGAACCGACCAGTTTTTGAAGTAAAAGCGCTGATGAAGTTATTTCATTATTATTTGAAAAAAAAACTTACACTGCTGTACCAAGAAAATGTGAAAGTTATAATAATAGGAGATATTCGTCCATTTCCAAAAGTAATTAAAGATTATATAAAAAATCTAGAAGAACTTACAAAAAATAACGATGGCATGATCCTAAACTTGGCCATGAACTATGGAGGTCGATCAGAAATAGTCAGAGCTACTAGAGAGATAGTAAAAGCGTTTTCAGATGGTGAAGTTAGGCTGAGGGATGTAGATGAGAAACTTTTCGCAAAGTACCTATACACGCATGGTCAAAGCGACCCAGATTTGATAATACGGACAGCTGGAGAAAAAAGACTATCAAACTTTTTACTTTGGCAGTCTGCTTACAGTGAGCTGTACTTTGTTGAAAAAAGTTGGCCGGAGTTCAATCAAATTGACCTAATTGATGCATTAAATGAATTTAAGTTAAGGAGGAGAAAATATGGCTCGCTAGAAAAAAATGAGAAGCCGAAGAGAAATCAGGTGATTTGATTGCTCAATCTTCTTGTTAACTTTCTGACCCTCCTTATCTCCCTCCTTTTAATAAATGCAAATATAGGTAGTGCTAAAGAGAAAGAACTTTTTGAGACCCCCAAAAAGCTCAATACATATGGTATGCCAGGAACCATTGATAATCCTACCGCTGATGTCTTTCCAGAGGGACAGTTTTCGGTTTCGTCTTCAATTTTTGGTGGCACAATCAGAACCAACCTATCTTTTCAAGTAACTAATAGCATAACGCTGAGCTTTAGATATGCGAGAGTTCCATTGCTTGATTCTGAATTTGGCGGATATACATGGGATAGAAGTTTCGACTTTCATTACGTTTTTAACGAAGAAAAATCAATTTTTCCATCTATTGCAGTAGGATTAAGAGATTTCATCGGTACAGGATTGTATTCTGGTGAATATTTTGTCGCCTCAAAATCTCTTGCGTCAGGGATAGATGTTTCAGTGGGTATAGGGTGGGGTAGGTTGGCTGGAAGAAATAGTTATGATAATATATTCGGGTTTAACGAGCGGAAAGATAGGAACTTTGGCCAAGGAGGATCTTTTCATATTGATCATTTTTTTTCTGGCCCCAACTCCCCCTTTTTTTCTTTGTCGTACAATGTAAGCCCAAACCTCGAAATCATTGCTGAGATGTCCCAAGATAATTATGACGTAGAAGTTTCAGCACCAAAAGGATTTAAAAGAAAAAGTGACCTGAATTTCGGTTTTAAATATGAAATAGCACAAGGTTTTTCTCTAATGGGAAAGTTAATGCATGGCGATGCTATCGGCTTGAGTGGAACATTGGCACTCAACCCAAGAAACAAGCCATTTAAAAGTGGGATAGAACCGGCCCCAATGCCACTATTGGAAAATAAAATCCTTTTGGAAACTCAGTCTTTTATGGATAGTGATGTTTTTTTTAGAAGTGCAGAGCTTCTTGAATTAGATGGCATAATTCTACTCTCAATGGAAATTGACAATAATTTTGTGGACGTCGAAATTTTGGATAGAAACTATCTGAATGTATCTCAAATGATAGGCAGGGTGGCTAGGATACTGTCAAAAACGGTTCCTTTACAAGTCAATTTTTTTAGAATTAATATGGTCGATTATCAGTCTGGTTATTCGGTCTCTCAAATCATAGTTGAAAGAGAAAGTTTAAGAGAATTTGAATTAGTTTTTGATGGACCTGATAAGCTTTGGAGAAATGTTAAAATAGTAAACTCTTCAGCGGGCACAAATTCTTCTTTTACTCTTTCAAAGAATCGAGCGTCCTGGTCTATCTATCCTGACGTTGATTTAATGCTTTTCGACCCTCACTCCCCTATAAACGGAAGTCTTGGGTGGGAAGCAACCTTGGCTTACAAAATAAATAATTCCACTACAATCAATAGTTCGGTTAAACAAGCAATACTCACAGGGCTTAATGATATAAAACGAAATCCAAAATCGGGGCTTCCTAATGTTAGATCTGACTTTATGATCTACTACAGAGACATAAGTACACGGCCATATATCAGTAGTCTGACAATTGATCAATATTACAAACCTTTCAAAAACATCTATGGACAGATAAACTTTGGTTACCTTGAAATGATGTATTCTGGCATAAGAGGAGAAGCAATTTGGAAGGATGCAAATAAACCTTATGGAATTGGTTTGGACCTTGCACACATTTATAAGAGAAATACATATGGCGATTTTTCTATTCTTAGTAATAGCTATTCAACTATTATCGGAACAATATATTACGATTTTCAGAGTGATTGGAATATTCAATTAGATGCAGGGAGATATCTTGCAGGTGATTATGGATCAACGTTTTCATTATCAAGAAATTTCAACAATGGATGGGAAATTGGTGCTTTTGCAACTTTAACTGACGTAAAGTTTTCTACTTTTGGGGAAGGTTCTTTTGATAAGGGAATTACACTAAAAGTGCCACTGTCTTGGTTCACAGGAAAAAAATCGCAGGCTTACACTAAGACTGCTATTAGACCAATTACTGGAGATGGAGGGGCGCGTCTTAAACTGGATGATAAAAAGTTCTTATATAGAAATATTGCAAAATATAGTGAAAATAGGTTTAGAAAAAATTGGAAGAGAGTTTATAGATGATTAGAAAAGTTTTGTTTTTGATTTCTCTATTAGGGTTATCTTGCTCTTCTGATTCTATTACACATTCCGAAAAAACATCTTTCTACAAAATTTATAAAGACATTGTGATTAGCAAGCCAGTTCCTCCTCAACCACAACAAACAAAAGAGAAAAAAATCTATGATAAAGCATGGCTTTCTAAGTTTAATCAACCGATCATACTATTATCTTCTTTGGATGGAAAAAAGACAGCAACATTAGTTGCACTTGGCAATTATAAGGATAAATTGACATGGGTAAGCGCGGATGGGATAAGCGTCAGCTTTTCAAATGGTATACTAATAGCCACTAGAGGTTATTCTCAGGATCTGATTGAGTCACAACACAATGATCTCAACACCCTATTTAGTGAAAATACAAGTAGGCGTGTAAAGAAGTATAGGTATATAAATGGTGAAAATCGGTATAGGGAATTAACTTTTATTTGTAACATAGTAGCAAAGACAGCTACCCCCTCCTTTTTTCTAGACCTGAAACTTCAAACAACCAAATTTATAGAAACTTGCAAAGCGGACACTACTAACCATACCAACGAATATTACGTTCTACCCAATACAAGTATAGTCCTTAAATCAAAGCAGTGGATAAGTGAGACAAATGGGTCCGTAATTATCGACAATTATTACTCTTTTCAAAACAACTTACTGTAATAGAATTTGTTGCGATTTTAACACACATTGTAGTGTACAAAAATAAAAGATGGAATTAAAAAAAATCTATTTTATAATCATCTTTTATATTGTATAAAAACTTATGCTAGCAAAATCGTAGGAGTTAACTAATGCGTATCTTTAAAATTTTAGCAACTTTAACTTTTATATTGTCACTGAGCTCGCCTTCTTTTTCACAGAGCGCAGCGGCAGGTGGAGCAAGTGGAAGTGCAGGCGCTGCTGGAGCATCAGCAGCATCAGCAGGTGCGGCCGGGGCAGCAGCGGCGGTTTCAACTACAGTAGCTGTGGCTGCGGCGGCAGTAGCAGCGGTTGTTGTAGCTGTACAAGCAAGCACAGACACGACCACTTCTTAGAAGTTAAAACAATTTTTGCAAGGGACAAGCTTAACGCTTGTCCCTTTTTATTTGGAGTAAAATTAAAAAATTCTTTTCCGCCTTTTTATCTTTAATCTTTGCTTTTAACTAAATTTACAACTGATGATAACTCATATATGTTCAGATCTCTATTCTGGTGGAATAATTAAAATTTCCTAATACTCTTTTTTTGGGATTACAAAAAACAAAAGAATCTAAAATAAGAAAAACAACCTTTTCCAAACTGCTATTAGATCTATCAATCACTTTTTTTTCTTTATTTTATATTAGATTTTTAATAATACTTACCTTTACCGTTTCCATCCCAGGGTTATATGTCCAAATATCACCACTTGATCTATGGTCATAGCCTAAAGATATTTTCCAATCTGTATTTATCGAATATTCTAGCTCTATTCCTGACCTAAACATTATCCATCCTCCTAAATCTTCTTCGTTATTTTTTACATAAACTCCTGGAAAAAAATCAAAGTTGAAGTAAAGACCATGATTTAACTCTACTTTTCTAATAAATCCGAAACCTAACCAAAGGCCTCCTTGATCTGTTAGAGATATTGATCGTCCTCTTTGAAGAGGACCAAATTTCTTATTTTCATAAAAAGAATATTGGGCCTCTTGACCAACAATTTTGTTCTGAAACTCTACAGCTGACAAAGAATGTTTTATATAACTCTTAGTTATACTCTCAGGAAATCCATTTTTGATTGGGTTTTCATACGACAGAATGGTTGAAATTGAAAATAATACTGCATATATACCGCCCCACATACCAGACCTCCAGAAATGCGATATAATAACACTTTATCATTTACAAGAACACTATCGTTTTTTAAAAACATGGGAAAGGAGAATATTATTGACCAATCCTACGCTTTCTATCGTCATACCAACCTATAATGAAAAAGACAATGTTCTCAAAATATTGGAGAAGTTAAAGAAAGTATTAAGAAGTATTACTCATGAAATAATATTTGTTGACGATAATAGTCCTGATGGAACCAGTGCAGTAGTAAAAGATTGTATGAAAAAATCCTCTAAAATACGTCTAATTCATAGAATTGGAAGAAAAGGTCTGGCTGGAGCTGTAATCGAAGGGGTCTTTGCTGCGAACGCTGACTTGGTAGCAGTAATGGACTGCGACTTGCAGCACGATGAAACTAAGCTTTTGGATATGATCAATTTGTTTTCAAAGAATAATTCATTAGATATTGTTATTGGGAGCAGGTTTACGGAGACAGGAGAAATTTCTGAAAAAGCTTTCTCCAAAATTCGAGAGTTAGGTAGCAAGGTTACAACACTTATAATTAAGAAAGTACTTAATTTAGCATCTACTGATCCTCTATCTGGTTTTTTTATGGTAAAAAAAGAAACTTTTTTAAAGAGTTCAGAAAATTTACAAACTCAGGGATTTAAAGTGTTGGCAGACTTTTTAGCAACATCCAGAAATAATATAGAAATTAAGGAGATTGGCTATAGATTTAAAAATAGAATTGCAGGCGAAAGCAAGATGAGTTTTTTAACTGCCTTGGAGTTGATTGGTCTAGTTTTGTCGCAGATACTTAAAGGCAGAGTATCTATAAGATTTATACTTTTCTGCATGGTTGGACTGAGTGGTATATTCGTCCAATTATTTGTTACTGGTTTCACAATGCTATTAATTAACCAGTTTCCGACTTCTCAAACATTGGGAATAATTGCGGCCATGACCTCAAACTATTTTCTAAATAACACTATTACATTTCAGGAGCGAAAGTTAAAGTCTCTAGACTCAATTAGAGGATTGTTTTCCTTTTATCTAATTTGTTCTTTAGGCGCCTTTACAAATATCGCCATCGCAACCTACATTTTCGGTTTTTCATCTAATTGGCTCATTTCAAGCTTTATTGGCGCTTGCTTCGGTGCTGTTTGGAATTTTACACTCACATCTACTTTTACTTGGAAGTCTAAGTGAGAAAATGAAAGGTAAGGCATATAATCAAAATCACTTGCTTATATTTTTGTTTATCATTTTCTGCCTTACAAAACTTACAGTAATAAAACATGTCCCCTTGATTAACGATGAAGCTTATACGCTAACAATTAGTAGATATTTTTCTCTATCGTATTTTGATCATCCCCCATTTATGATGTGGGTTTCATATTTTTTACACTTTTTTGAAGTTATTCAGCTCCATATTTTTAGAGTTCCGTTCATTGCTTTTGGTTTATTAACTAGCTTTTTTCTATATAAAATAGCAGCTAAAATTTATTCAAGGCAAGCTGGAACCGTTTCCGCTATACTATATTTTATTTCTCCTTTTTTCTTTTTTTCAGGTGGTCTTTTTATTGTACCCGACGCTTCATTAAATTTCTCTGTCGCTGGTGCAACCTACATAGCAGTAAGACTGATTTTTAATAATGAGGATCATATCTTTCTATGGATTTCACTTGGCCTACTTTTATCAATAGCATTTTTATCGAAATACCAAGCTTATGTTTTTGGCGTGACTTTGTTTATGGCTTTCTTTATATGGAAAAGACACGTGCTATCCACAAAAAAATTTTATATTTCTCTCTTAATTGCGGTACTTGGATTAGTACCCGTAGTTCTTTGGAATATCGAGAATAGCTTTGCTAGCTTTAAGTTTCATGGAAATAGAAGCTCATTCGGTTTTGATCTTTTTCACATTTTTAACTCTATAATCTCGCAACTTTTCTTACTACTACCTACTACTGCTTTTTTAATTATTGTAAGTCTAACGAAAAACAAAAAGTCTATTAGTGTGAATGAGAAGTTTCTTATTCTCCTGTCTCTACCAACAGTAATTATATTTAACATTTTAATTTTATTTTCCGATAACAGTTTCTCTCACTGGTCTATGGTTGGATGGATGTTATTAATTCCTGCAGCATCAAACCATCTTATCTTAATGAAATCGTTCAAACTTCATCTAATAACTTTGAAAGTAGTTAGTGTTTTTGTAATCGTCGTCATGATTTCGAGTATTTTAATTCATGCAAAAATAGGTTTCATTACTAGAAGCTTTGATCAGAAAATACCGAGATGGGATAATACTAGGGAGCTGCTGAATTGGGAACATATTGCAGACATTTTGACTAAAACTCTTCAGAAAAAAGAATTGGAGACTCTAGCAACACTTAATTGGTATGACAGTGGACAATTAACCGCGGCTTTTTATTTCAAGTACCCCGTTGGTGTAATCGGTCCAAATGGTAATCATTTCAAATATATTGATCTGACGAAAAAAAATTTTACTACACTAATTGATGTTCGACTTATTCACAGTACAAAGCATAGTGATTTATCGGAGAAAATTCTGCCCTACAACTATAATATTACTGACAAAGTTAATATACCTTTTTATAGAGGCATGCATCCTTACGGAATTATCAGTATAATTTCAATAGAAAAATTCAATGAACGTTAAGGCTTTTAAATGAAGCTTCTGTCATCAATACATGCTATATCTTCTATCTTCATTACTATCGACACTACCTTACATTATCGGCATAGATAGATAAGAAAAACTAACTATCTAAATAGCTTTTCTTAAATAGAAATTTATAAAAATTTTAAATAAATGGGTGCATAAGCGAACTAAAAATAGAGATTTCTAAAAAAATCATATGATATTGAGTTTTTCAGCTGCTTGATATAAACATAGATCCATGAAAAATAAGCTAAAAACTATTTGTATCATTCCGGCTAGAGGTGGGTCTAAGGGATTACCAGGAAAGAATTTGCGAATTTTTAATGGCAAACCACTGATAGCTTGGCCGATTATAGCGGCTACTAACTGTAAGAGGATAGATGATGTAATAGTAACTACAGATAGCGAAGAAATTGCTATACAAGCGAAATTATATGGAGCTCAAGTTCCATCTTTAAGGCCACCTAATTTAGCTCAAGATAATACTACCACTGAAGCAACTTTAAGAGATGCATTAGAAAAATTTGAAGACCTTACAAAACAATACTTTGATATATGTGTTTTCCTAACCTGCACAGACATTTTCAGAGATGCTAATTGGCTTACTAGTGCTATAGAGAAATTAGAAAATAATGATTCTTTAGAGTCAGTTTTCGCTGCTCACCCAACTCACAAAAATTTCTGGCAAAGAAATAAGGATGGAAAATTAAAAAGAGTTTCAGAAAAAATGAAAGTTTACTCAAGTAGACAGGAGAAAGAACCAATATATAGAGAAGATACTGGACTAGCGTGCGCTTCTAGATCTTATTTGTGGCGTAGCGGAAAGAGAATAGGGAATAACGTTGAAATAATAATTAATAATAACTTTGAATCAGCAATAGATATTCATAGTGAGTTTGATTTTTTCTTGGCGGAGAAAGCTCTTGAATATTTGAAAAAAAATAATCCTGAAAAGGTGAAACTATTCCTATGAATATAAATACTGAGCCCTCAACTCCTCTGGTTTCAATAATTATAAGAACAAAGAATGAGGAAAGATGGATAGATCATTGTTTGAGCACTATAGCTACGCAAAGCATACAAGACTTTGAAATTATATTGGTTGATAATAACTCCGACGACAACTCCGTAAAAATTGCGAAAAAATACACAGACAAAATTATAAATGTAGCTCAATTTTATCCAGGCAAAGCTATAAACGAAGGGATTAGGGCTTCATCTGGTAAATTTATAGTGATTATATCTGGTCATTGTATTCCAAAAAATAATATCTGGCTTCAAAAATTAATTGAGCCTCTAGAAAATGATCGAACAGGTTTGCTTGCTGGTGTTTACGGTCGCCAAGAACCCTTATCTTCCACCTCAGCATTAGATAAAAGAGATCTTACTGTCGTTTTCGGATTAGATGAAAGAACTCAAAGAAAGGATAGCTTTTTTCACAACGCCAACAGTGCATTAACACGAGATATGTGGAAGAAATTTCCGTTTGATGAAACCACCACTAATATAGAGGACAGATTATGGGGTTCCGAGGTTATAAAAAATGGATATCATATATTTTACACACCTCACGCCTGCGTTTACCACCACCATGGAATAAATCATGGGGGAAAAGTTGACAGAGCTAAAAAGATTGTAAATATCATAGAACATTTAGAGGGCTCACCGGCCTCCCTTTCAAAGCTGATAGTAGATAAACTGAATATAATCAGCATAGTTCCTATCAAAGGATTGCCGACTATTTTTAAGGGAAAAAACTTATTGGTCGAAAGTATAAAATACCTCAAGTCTTGTAAGCTCATTTCAGAAATTTATGTATCAACAGATAACGAAGATACTGCAAAGGTAGCTAGAGATAATGGTGCACTAGCTCCTTTTATAAGACCAATTGAACTTTCAGCAGAAAATGTAAGTTTGCCAGATGTATTAAAATATACTATTGAGGAAATAGAAAAATTTAGGAATGTTGATTTAGTAGTTATTGCAGAAGAGAATTATCCTTTCAGGCCAAGAGGATTACTTACCAAATTGATAAATAATATCATTGACGGTGGATACGACACAGTGTGTGCGTCAGTTATTGAACAAAGAGGTATCTGGTTGGACACTAAGGATCAAATTAATGCAATTGGAGATACCAAAATGATGTCAAGAAGCATTAAACCTGAAAAAATACATATAAATTTATTTGGTTTGGGAGCGGTAACGTATGTAGATAACATAAGGAAAAATACAATCTTGACAAATAATATAGGACTTTCCCCTGTTCCAAAATATCCATATTCGTTTCAAATTGATAACCGAGACCAATCATGAATAAAGAAAAGATAAAAATAGGCATTCTTGGATGCGGCCGCGTATGCGAACATTATATACAGAAAATCTTGATATCAGAAAGAGTTGGCTCCCTTTACCAAGTCATTGCTTGTTGTGATGTGGACAAAAAGAAAAGCACATATGTTGGAAATATATTTTCCTGTAGATCGTATGATAATATCGAAAAGTTTGTTCAGCACAAAGAAATGGAGGTAGTTGTTATACTCACAAAAAGTGGCCAACACTACGAACACTCAAAAATATGCATGTTGAATGGTTTCAATGTGATAGTAGAAAAACCATTATCCCTTAGAATAGAACACGCAGCGGATTTAATTAACATTTCATCTAAAACTGGGAAGTTTTGTTCCTCAATCTTTCAGAATAGGTTAAACCCTGCGGTTGAAGTTACTAAAAATGCCTTTGAAAAAAACAGGTTTGGCAATTTAGTATCAGTATCTGTAAGACTGAGATGGTGTAGACTCCAAGAATATTATAACGATGGTTGGCACGGAACTTGGGCGCAGGATGGTGGAGTTACAAATCAGCAAGCTATTCATCATGTCGATGCTCTCACGTGGATATGTGGAAGTGCAAAATCTGTTAGTGCAATGTCAGCTAAGAGAGCAAATGATCTACAAGCAGAGGACACACTGGTGGCAGCTATTGAGTTAGAAAATGGTGGTTTAGGAACCTTAGAGCTGACAACAGCCGCAAGGCCAAAAGATCTTGAGGCATCAATAACTATAACGGGAACAAAAGGAGTCGTGCAAATTGGAGGAGTAGCTCTGAATAAAATTGAGCAGTGGAATTTTTCTGACTCCATTGATAATGAAAAAGACATTACCAGCCAATATTCTGAGGAAGTTGATAATGGTTATGGTATAAGTCATTACAGACAACTCAAAAAGATTTATCAAACCTTCAGAAATGGTCAAATCCATAAAGTCCCATTTCAAGCAAAAGAATGTATCCATACCCTTAGGCTTATACACTCAATTTATGCTAGTGAGGAAAAGGGTCGAAAAATATATTTATCAGAACAGATAAGTAGCTCAAAACTAGGAATAGAAAATGATACAAAATAAGGCTCCCGGGAAAGATGTCTCAGTTGAAGATATGGCAGAAAAGTTTCCTTTAGCTTCAAAAAAAAATAATACACACTTTTCCAAGTTTGATGTTGGTGGTATCCCTTTCGGAGATAGTTTAATCCCTATAATGGCAGGACCAAATATGGTTGAAAGTGAGAAACTTATTGTTGAAACGGCAATCAATGTTAAGAAAGCTGGAGCTCATTTCTTGAGAGGTGGTGCTTTTAAGCCCTTAAGTTTTCCCTATAGATCCGATAAATATACTGAAACCCGCGAAGAAGGGATAAAGTGGCTGGGTGTTGCAAAAAAGGAAACTGGCCTGGGAATTATAACAGAAGTCATGGAAGAAAAGTACCTCGACCTGATTTGCGAAGTAACTGACATACTGCAAATTGGCTCAAGAAATATGCAAAATTATCCATTGATTTCAGCTGCGGCAAAAACTAAAAAGCCTTTGATGATAAAGAGACACTATGGTGCATCTCTGAGAGATTGGCTGGGTGCAGCTGAATATGCGCTTTATGAAGGTAACGAGAAAATTATCTTATGTGAGCGAGGCGTCACAGTTCCTCATACACATAGAGATTCATCTAGATTTTTATTGGACCTACAAGTTGTACCTGCTGCAAAAGAGATAACGCACTTGCCAATAGCTGTTGATCCATCTCATGCTACTTTCTGGCGTCCATGGGTAGCACCAATGTCGCTCGCTAGTGTAGCCGCTGGCGCAGACAGTATAATGCTGGAGGTTCATCCTGATCCTGAAAATTCAGCTGTTGATCCCCTCCAACCTATAGATTTTAATAGTTTTACAAAGCTAATGCGTAGCATGGATAA
>CACLZW010000015.1 GCA_902611475.1 uncultured Alphaproteobacteria bacterium | reverse complement strand
TAAAATATATGGGTAGTGGTATTTGTAGATCTGGCAATAAAAAAGATATGGCAGCTAGATTGGTATCCATTTTGGAACAATTAAGGTCTGTTATACAAAGATTTGAAGTAGGAAGTGGCGCAATAGAAAAAGCTTTCGTAAAGAATGACCCTCTCGCCGCTTTAAAACTTGGACAAGCAAGGGCGTCAGCAATGATCGCTCTAGGAGAAAGTAAAATTGAAGTAAGTGAATATTCCCCAAACTATGTTAAGAAAATATTTACAGGAAAAGGCCACGCTACCAAAGAAGAGGTTGAAAGAATGGCCTCGTTACAGTTCCCAAAAGTATGCTTTAGCCAGTCTGATGAGGCAGATGCTCTTGCGATAGCTATATGCCATATGCATACTTTGAAATTAAATGCTAATCTTGATAGAGCAATAAAGAAAGCAATGTGATCTCAAATGATAGGTAGAATAAAGGGTCAACTCATTGAGAAAAAAAGAGATAGCGTTGTCATTGATGTTCATGGAATTGGTTACGTTGTTTATGTCACTGAAAAAACCGCAAGATCCCTTCATCTGGATAATCAATCGAGAGACATATCGCTATACTCTGAGTTACTAGTGAAAGAGGATTTATTACAATTGGTAGGCTTTATAACTCAGATAGAAAAAGATTGGTTTAATATCTTACGATCAGTTCAAGGTATCGGAGCGAAAGTTGCCCTCACTATTTTAAATACACTGGATACGAAAGAACTTATGCGTGCCTTAAGAATGAAAAATGAATTGGCCTTTTCATCTGTATCCGGAATCGGATCTCGTATGGCTCAGAGACTGGTTGTGGAGTTAAGTGGTAGAAAAGATTTAATAGTTTTAGAAGATGAAGAAATCAAAGAGATAAGGGACGATAGTAATGAGCAGACGATCAACATAATAAAGAGAAAGGAGATTCAGCAAGATGCATTATCTGCTTTGCAGAACTTAGGTTTTAAAACAGCAGAGGCTCAGAGCACGATAGATAAAATTTTAATCGAGAATGATTTTATAGATGCTTCGCAGTTGGTAAAGAAAGCCCTCAGATCACTTGCAAAAGGATAGTCTCTATGAATGATGAAAAAAATATTTTGTCGCCGGATGAGTTAAAAGAAGACTACGAAAATACTCTTCGACCTAAAAGTATAGATGAATTTATTGGGCAGGCGGATTTAAAAAAAAACCTGAAGATTTTTTTGGAAGCATCCAAAATACGAAAAAGAGCATTAGACCACGTTCTTTTTCATGGTCCTCCTGGTTTGGGAAAAACAACCTTGGGACAAATTATTGCAAGGGAATTAGGGGTAAATTTTAAAATGACTTCTGGTCCCGTTTTAACAAAATCTGGTGATTTAGCAGCGATTCTCACCAGTCTCGAGGCTAATGATGTTCTTTTTATTGATGAAATACACAGATTGTCACCAGCTGTTGAAGAAATTCTTTATCCAGCTATGGAAGACTTTAGTTGCGATTTAATTGTGGGAGAGGGTTCTGCCGCGCGCTCTTTACGAATAGAATTAAAGCCTTTTACCTTGGTAGGATCAACAACTCGGCTAGGTCTTCTGACGACGCCTATGAGAGATAGGTTTGGGATTCCAGTTCGCTTAAATTTTTATGAGGTTGCAGATCTAATTTTGGTTGTTAGCCGAGCGGCCGATCTTTTGAACTTTAAAATCGATCAATTAAGCGCCGCTGAAATTGCAAAAAGATCAAGAGGAACTCCAAGAATTGCGGGAAGGCTTTTAAGAAGGGTAATTGATTTTGCTACCGTTGAAAATAGTGGTGTTATTAACGATGTATTAGTTGACAGCGCACTTAATAGGCTAGGTGTGGACCATATGGGACTTGATGAAGGTGATCGAAAATATTTAAATTTAGTAGGACGCGAATATGGAGGTGGACCAGTAGGTTTAGATACTCTGGCTGCTGCGCTTTCGGAGTCCAAAGACTCAATAGAAGAAGTCTTAGAACCATATCTACTGCAGGAGGGTATGATACAGAGGACGCCGAGAGGTCGTGCCCTAGGTAAAAAGACATGGGAATATCTGGGGCTAGAAAAACCAGGTGATTAGCTAGAAAATAAATTGGAAGAAAAAATGTTTCAATATAATTGCGAAGTTTTCTACGAGGATACAGATATGGGTGGGAGAGTGTATCATGCCAACTACCTGAAATTTATTGAACGTGCGAGAAGTAAGTTCGTGGAGTCCTTGCATATTAATCAAAGAGCATTGCTTTTAGCAGAAAATAAATTTTTCGTTGTAAAAAATATTATAGCCGATTACTTATTGCCTGCATATTTTGGAGATAAGTTAGTAATTTGTACGACTTTGATAGAACTTAAAAGAGCCAGCATGATTTTAAAACAGGAGATCTTGAAGGATAACAAAAAAATTTTTGACGCTGATGTAAGGCTAGCATTACTAAATTCTTCTGGCAAACCTGAAAAGTTTTCGGTCGATTTTATTTATAATATAGAGAAGTTTTTTAAATATCCTCAAAAGAAAATAGGAGAATAAAAAATATGGAAGAAACTATTTTGTTGCAGAGTCAGTCTCTAGACTTTTCCTTTATAGCTCTTTTCCTTAAGGCCACATTTACCGTAAAAGTGGTAATGTTGGTTTTGATTTTTTCCTCTTTTTGGTCTTGGGCAATCATAATTCAGAAAATTGCTGATTACAGAAAATCAAAAAGAGAAAAGAAAGTTTTTTTAGATGAGTTCTGGTCTGGGGGCTCTTTAGAAGAATTGTATAACGAAAAAAGAGACGACCCTAAAGGTGCTTGTGAGCAAATATTTTGTGCTGCAATGGATGAATGGCAAAGATCTTCAGACGGTGATGGAAAACTAATAGACGGAGTGCAGTCTAGGTTAGAGAGAGCAATGTATGTGGTTTTAGATCGTTGGAACGAGAAACTAAGCTCTGGATTATATTTTCTTGCTACAGTTGGATCAGTTGCACCCTTTGTCGGCTTATTTGGTACTGTTTGGGGTATCAAAAATGCCTTTCAAGAAATTGCAATTCAAGAAAGTAGTAATTTAGCGGTAGTAGCTCCTGGTATTGCTGAAGCCCTCTTGGCTACTGCTTTAGGACTACTAGCGGCAATTCCTGCAGTTGTTTTTTATAATAAGCTCTCAGGTGACTCCCAAAAAATTATAAATGGGGTAGAAGAATTTTCAGAAGAATTCTCTGTTATAATTTCAAGGCACATCGACATGAATAAAAATCATAAAGGGTAAGTATGCAAATTGGATCAAAGTCAGCAAGCCACTCAAAAAAAAGGCGAAGATCTTCTAGCAGGAATTTTGTTCCAATGTCAGAAATTAATGTGACACCTTTTGTTGATATAATGTTGGTACTTTTGATTATATTTATGGTAGCCGCGCCTCTGTTGAGCGTAGGCATTGAGGTTGATTTGCCCAATACCCAAGCAAAACCGCTAGAAACTGAAAAAGAAAGACCTCTTACTCTTACGCTGGATGGTGGAAGCAATCTTTTTATAAATGAAGTGAAAATTGAAAAAAGTGAGCTCCGTTCTAAGCTTTTGGCGATTAGAAATGAGAGGGAGTCGGATGAGATTTATTTGAGAGCTAGTAAAGATATCGAGTATCAGAATGTTGCGGCTATTCTGGCTCTAGTCAGCAATATTGGGTATTCTCAGATATCATTAGTTACCGATGTAGAATAACACAAACGGAATTAAATATGAGACAAGGTCTTTATACTTCTGGATTTTTTCATATATTTGGGGGTTTTTTATTGATAGCAAATTTTCAATTATTAGAAGAAAATCCAAATGAAGTATTAAATAAAGTAAGTGTGAAATTATTATCTGAGCAGGAGCTTAATGAACTTAATGCGTTGGAAACAACAAGTGCTCTCGAAGTCGAAAACTTTCAGCCAAGGACCCTTACTAACTCCAACAATAATCCAAAAAAAATATCTATTCCTCCCAAGGAAAATGTTGGCAATGAAATAAAAGGCGTAATAGAGCCGAATATTAGTGCAATTAAAAAACGTAAGACAAGTGATGAAATCATCACTAATCGCGCTCAAAGAGGGGAGAATGACGTTGAAAAGCTGGTTAAAGAAACAGTAAACAGGTCTATTCAAAAGAAGGAATCGTTAGAAAAACAAAATAATGATCAAGCAAAACAAAAAAACACTAGCTCACATATTTCGTCTGAAGGTAAAAATGTGGAGATTATTTCCGGTGCCTTGAATATTGCAAAATTACCACCATCGAGACCAACATTTGTTGATTTAAGCGATCAGGATGAAACTAATGAACCTATACTACAAAAAAAGAATGATGACGTGTATAATAACTTAATCGAACAAGTGGTAAATAATCAGAAAAAAGAAAGAGTTTTGGAAACTTCAATTCAGAGATTGACTAAGGCCAGGATTCTTCAAAAGTTAAACGAGAATTGGAATGTTGTTTCGATAAATAGACTAGCAAATTATGAAAAGTACGTAATTATTTTGGAGTTAAAGATTGATAAGAATGGAAACATAAGCGGTCCAATAAAGCTGGTTTATCCACAAAAAGCCTCTGGAAACTTTCTAATAGCGAAAAGATCTGCTATCAAAGCAGTTTTAGAGTCTTCTCCTTTTCCAGTTCCAAAGGAAAGTTTTCCGAAAGGTTTGGTCTTAAGAGTAGTATTTGATCCCGAAACAAATGTGGGTGTAAATAATGGTTAATCATATCGTTTTAAATTTCCTAAAAATTATTTCTTTTACGAGCATTTTATTTATAAACTCAAGCTTTGTAGCTGCTCAGAAAAATGATGCTCCTCAGCTTGACATGACAGTAAATAGGGGCGTAATAAAACCTATATCACTGGCTGTTCCAAGCTTTATAGAAGAAAGTGGTGCTAACTCAATTATTAGTAGAGAACTAGCAAAAGTAATCTCAAATAATCTTGATAGCACGGGATTATTTAAATCTATACCGCAGTCTGCTTACGTTAGTATGCCATTAAGTTTTAATACACCAGTGCAGTTTAGTGACTGGTCGATAATTAATGCTGATGTTTTAGTCATGGGATCTGTTGGTTTAAAGCCTGATGGTCGCTTGGAAGTTAAATTTAGATTGTGGGATGTATCTCAGCAAAAAGAAATTGGAAAAGGTAAGCAGTACTTCACAAATTCGGAAAGTTGGAGAAGAATTTCTCATAAAATTTCTGATACTATATACACCAGAGTTACAGGTGAAGGGGCATACTTTGATAGCAGAGTTGTTTTTGTTTCTGAGACGGGGCCAAAGGATAATAGAACAAAGAGGCTTGCTATCATGGATCAAGATGGTGCAAATTTTAGGTTATTAAAGCACCCACCTTCTCTAGTAATTGCGCCACGCTTTTCTCCTACTACTAATAAAATTATTTTTACTGGATACGAAACAGGTAAGCCAAAGGTTTATTTGATGGACCTTAGCTCGGAAGATATAACCTCTCTCCCTGAATTAAAGGGAATGAGTTTTGCTCCCAGGTTCTCTGCGGATGGTAGTCAAATAGTATTATCAATGACCGAGAATGGTAATACCGATATTTTTATAAATACTTTGTCTACGGGAGTGAAACGAAGACTGACGACAAACAACGCAATTGATACCGCGCCAAGTTTTTCACCAGACGGGAAGAGTATTGTGTTTGAAAGTGATCGAGGAGGTGGGCAACAACTTTATATTATTTCTACCCAAGGAGGTGATGCAAAAAGGATAAGTTTTGGCGAAGGTAGATATGCTACTCCCGTTTGGTCACCAAGAGGTGACCTGATTGCATTTACAAAGATTAAAGAAGGGAAATTTCATATTGGAGTGATGCGGGTTGATGGAACAAAGGAAAGGTTACTGACTACGTCATTTCTCGATGAAGGCCCTGCTTGGGCTCCAAATGGCAGAGTTTTAATGTTTTTCAGGGAAACACCAGGTAAGGCGGGAGCACCTTCTATTTACTCGATTGACATATCTGGACGTAATCTTAGAAAAATAAAAACTTCTTCCTTCGCTTCGGACCCCAATTGGTCTCCAATTTTAAATTAATGTTATCGTTTAAGATTTGTGATATAAAATACTAAAATTCGAACAGTAGACGAGGCAAAAATTATGAAAAATATTGGACTTGCTATTTTCATTATCCTACTGCTTGTGGGATGTGAAAATAATAAGAGTTTTAAAAACTCAATTGATAAAGCACAAATCTCTGAAAGTGATATAGAATATTTCCAAAACTTAGTGGGAGACACCGTTCTATTTACTGTTGACCAAAGTGGATTACGACCAGACGCCATAAGTATTTTAAATGCACAAGCGAATTGGCTTAAGGAAAAGAAGTTTTTACCCATCACTATAGAAGGACACGCTGATGAACAAGGAACAAGAGAATATAATTTAGCTCTTGGTGCACGAAGAGCTACAGCAGTTAGAGAATTTCTCCTAGCCAAAGGAATTGAGCAAGATCGGATCAGTATAGTTACCTATGGAAAAGAGAGACCTTTGCGTGTTTGTTCCAACGAGGAATGTTGGTCAAAAAATCGTAGAGCAGTAACAGTAGTCGGTAAAAAAATTGTAGAGTAGTGGTTGAAACAGAGATTATAAAGTTATTATGCTTTTAAGATCATTAATTATTATTTTAACACCGGTTTTATTACACGTTAGCAAATCATTAGCAAGTGAAGCTCCTGAATTGGAGGCCCTTCAAAAAAGATTACTAATACTTGAAAAGGAGATACTCGACTTAAAAATGAAAAACGTTGTTGAAGATAAGTTTGAATGGCAATTTTTAAAAATGACTGAAATAGAGAATGATATCAAAAAGTTGCATAACAGATTTGAAATCCTAGAAAACAACTATTACAAGGAACTAAAAAATTTGAAAGCATTGATAGTAAATTCACATACAAGCAATGTTGAAAAAGTTGAAGACTCAAACGAAGATATTCAAACAGAGACGGTAATACAGCCCTTAAAAGATAGCTCTGCGTCTTTAGAGAACCTCAAAGTTCTTAGTAGAGAGGAAGAACTGTATATGAGAGCATTAGAACTCTTTGAAAGAGGTCAAATAAATTTGGCCGAGCAACGTTTTTCAGAATTTATAGAGAGTTACCCAACTAGTATAAAACTTTCAGCTGCTTTGTTCTGGAGAGCGGAAACCAGAGTAAAAGACGAAAATTGGATCGGTGCTGCTAATGATTATTTAGAGAGTTTTACAATCAATCCTGATGGAGATATCGCTGCAAAAACGTTATTTGGTTTGGGAGTAAGTTTAGGAGCTATTGGGGAGAAAGAACAAGCATGTTTAACTCTTGATGAAGTTGGATCAAGGTTTGAAAATATTGAAAGAACTCTGTTGGTTGAAATTGTAAAAGCAAAAAATCTCTTGAATTGTGATCAACCAAGATAGCAAAAAAATGATTGAGCAGGTTGTTAGAAATTTAGCTAGTCTAAACCTACGATCTTGTGGGATAGCAGTTTCTGGTGGCAGCGACTCAATAGCTCTTTTGCATATTATGACAGATTGGGAGTCTGAAATTAAGCCTAAAATATTTGTGGCATCAGTAGATCATGGGTTGAGATCAGAGAGTAGATCAGAGGTGGAATTTGTAAAAAAAATCTGTGAAACGAAAAATGTTAAACATTTTTCGTTAAAACCGACTGCGAACATATCAAAAGCACAAGGAAATTTGCAAGATAATGCTCGATCAGCAAGATATCAATTATTAAGAAATTGGGCTATCTCGAATGATCTACAATCTATCCTTGTTGGTCATACATTAGACGATCAAGAAGAGAATCTCCTGATCAGATTTTTACGAGGATCTGGTGTAGATGGATTAGCTAGCATGGAGAATATGGTCGTGAGAAATGGGATTTCATGGATAAGGCCATTATTAAAATTTAGAAAAGAAGAGTTGCGAAATTATTTGAGAAATAACAAGTATAGTTGGATTGACGATCCGTCAAACTATGATGAAAAATACAAGCGTGTAAAGATGAGAAAGCTTCTCAAGCAACTAAAATCTGATGATCTTATTACACCAAACTTTGTAAAAACCGCTGATCACATGTTAAGGACCTCAAAGCTATCCAAGGAAATAGCTAAATCTAATTCCAAAACACTTTTGTCGTTTAATGTTGTTGGTCAAATTACTTTCGAAGTTGAAAAATTCTCTAAGCTCTTTGAGGATACCCAATTTAGAATACTTTCGGGTATAATCTCGTGGTTCTCTGGAAAATTCTACAAACCCCGCTTCTCACAGCTCGAGAATATACGTAACAAAATACTTAACCTGAAACGGATGGGTGCCACTTTAGGTGGGACAGTTTTTAAGAAAAAAAACGGTGTAGTCACTGTGATGCGAGAATTAGCGTCCATTGAAGAAAATTATTTAGTTAAAAAAGAAAAGTTCATTTGGGATAACAGGTGGTTAATTACGCTAAAACCAGAAACGAAAGGAAAATTATACGTAAAGCCTTATGGGTTATTAGGTCTTGATGACCATAGATTCTCTATTACTAGTGAGTTTGATAAAAGTGCATTAGCTCCAATCCCGACAATAACAACAAATAAAAGTGTTAAATTTGTGCCTCTTTCTGATTTGGAGTATGATATTGATATAAAATTATTAAATCAAGATAATGAGTTTTATAAATTCTTTTAAAAACAGTTGAATTTGAGTTTTTTTAGCATAGTTATAGAGTATTCAAAAATTAAAAGTTGGTATCAAATACATGAATAACTTCAGAAACATAGCTTTTTGGCTAATTTTATTCTTCCTTCTAGTCGCTTTATTCAACGTTTTCAGCGGCAACACAATAAACAACAAAAGAGAGTTATCTTTTTCTCAGTTTTTGGATCAAGTTGGCTCAGGAAAGGTCTCCGAAGTTGTCCTTGATGGAGAAACCATACATGTGAGAGAAGCAGATGGAACAAGATATGAAGTCGTGCAACCACTTGGTACAAACCTAGTAGAAGTTTTAAGTAGATCAGATGTCGAAGTTCGTGCTGTGAAGCAAGAGAAGTCAGGACTGGTGAGCGCGATAAGCGTTTGGTTGCCTTTCATTTTACTGATTGGCGTATGGCTCTACTTGATGAATAGAATGCAAGGCGGTGGCCGCGGAGGCGCCATGAGCTTTGGAAAGTCTAAAGCAAAACTTCTAACTGAAAAACACGGCAAGGTTACGTTTAACGACGTTGCTGGTATTGACGAAGCAAAAGATGAATTGGAAGAAATAGTTGAGTTTTTAAAAGATCCACAGAAATTTGGAAGGCTCGGTGGGAAAATACCCAAAGGCGCGTTACTAGTAGGGCCTCCCGGAACAGGTAAAACACTCTTAGCTAGAGCCATTGCAGGTGAAGCCGGAGTGCCTTTTTTCACTATCTCTGGCTCAGATTTTGTTGAAATGTTTGTCGGTGTAGGGGCTAGTAGAGTAAGAGACATGTTTGACCAAGCTAAGAAAAATGCACCTTGTATCGTATTCATCGATGAAATTGATGCGGTGGGGCGTCACCGAGGAGCCGGATACGGTGGTGGAAACGATGAAAGAGAGCAAACTCTTAATCAACTACTTGTTGAAATGGATGGTTTTGAGTCGAATGAAGGAGTTATATTGATTGCTGCTACCAATAGACCTGACGTTTTAGATCCAGCACTTTTGAGGCCTGGGCGCTTTGACAGGCAAGTCCAGGTACCAAATCCTGATATACAGGGCCGTACAAAAATATTGAATGTACATGCAAAGAAGACTGTTTTGGGACCAGATATAGATTTAAGAATTATTGCTCGAGGAACACCTGGTTTTTCTGGGGCGGATCTCGCTAACCTAGTAAATGAAGCAGCATTAATGGCAGCAAGGGCCGGAAAACGATTTGTTGCGATGATAGATTTTGAAAATGCAAAAGATAAAGTCATGATGGGCGCAGAGAGACGATCCATGGTAATGACCGATGAAGAAAAGAAATTGACCGCTTATCATGAGGCAGGACATGCTATCGTGGGCTTAAATGTCCCTCAGCATGATCCTATACATAAGGCTACTATAATCCCTCGGGGAAGAGCTTTGGGTTTGGTGTTGAGCTTACCGGAACGAGATCAGTTATCAGTCACTAGAACTAAATATAAATCAAAGATAGCAATGGCTATGGGAGGTAAAGTTGCAGAAGAAATGGTTTTTGGACCCGAGAACGTAACATCTGGGGCCAGTTCCGATATTCAACAAATAACTAAGATAGCTAGAGCAATGGTAATGCAATTTGGTATGTCTGATAATTTAGGAAATATCGATTATGCCAATGAACAGCAGACGTATTTGGGTCCAACAAGTCCTGGCAGTCATCTAGGTCCGGAAACACAAGAAAAGATTGATATTGAAGTAAGAAAGCTAGTTGATGAGGGTTATGCAACAGCGAAAAACATTTTAAAGAAAGAAAAAAAGAAGTTAGATTTGTTAGCGAATGGATTGCTAGAGTATGAAACTCTCACAGGAAGTGAAATAACACAGGTGCTGTCCGGAAAACCTCTTAACAGAGATTTGGATGACTTTGATGAACCTGACAATAAACAAGATAAGAGTAGTGTTACCTCAATACCAAAAACGGGAACAACTGGTAGAAAGAAGGGTGGAGGCTTGAAGTCCCAGCCACAGTCTTAGGAAATAAGAAGCTCCCCTTCTAAGTCATATTCGGAAGAGCCTTTGATTTTTACGGTTACATGTTCACCTACGCGATAATGTCTTTGTTTGTTTGGAACGGAGACTATCCCGTCTATCTCTGGAGCGTCAAAAATTGATCTACATATAAGATGGTCTTGTTCCACCGAGTCTATAACACAGGCAAATGTTTTGCCTATCTTTTCTTTAAGCTTCAACTCGGATAGTTGTTGTGCCCTATACATAAAACGGTCGTATCGATCTTGTATTATATCATCGCGTAGGTGACCCTCCATTGCGTTTGATCGTGCACCAGATACGTCTTCATATTTAAAGCAGCCCACTCGATCAATTTTTGCTTCCTCTAACCAATCAAGGAGAAAATTAAACTCACTTTCAGTTTCTCCAGGGAAGCCTACAATAAAAGTTGATCTGATACTAAGATCTGGATTAATTGAACGCCACTCAGAAATTTGTTCTAGGTCATGCACGTTATTTGACGGCCGAGCCATTCTTTTTAATACATCCGGGTGTGCATGTTGAAAAGGGACATCTAAATACGGTAAGACCCTATTCTGATCCATAAGAGGTATTAATTGCTTCACATGAGGATAAGGATAAATATAGTGAAGTCTCACCCATATTCCAAGAGACGCTAACTCATTCACTAGATTATAAATGTTAGTCTTAAGTTTTTTGCCATTTACGAGTGTCTCTTCAAACTTTAGATCTAGTCCGTAAGCGGAAGTATCTTGTGATATTATAAGTAATTCTCTAGTACCTCTTTCAACCAAACTTTTTGCTTCAGATAGTATTGAAGCCATCGATCTGGATTTCAAAGGTCCTCTCAAAGAGGGAATTATACAAAATGAGCATTTATGGTTACATCCTTCGGAGATTTTCAAATAACTATAATGTCTTGGTGTAAGTTTGACATAGGACGATGATGGCTTTGCTTCAAATGGATTGCTCTTTATTGGAATGTTCTCCGTAATTGAGTCCAAGACCTCATTAAACTTTTGAGGCCCAGTTATGGCCATCACATTTGGATGAGAATCCCTTATAAATTCTGGAGTAGAGCCGAGACAACCAGTTACTATTACTTTTCCGTTTTCATTCAAGGCTTCACCAATAGCATTCAAACTTTCGGTTTTTGCTGAGTCAAGAAAACCACATGTATTTACAACCACTGCATCGGCGTTATCATAAGTTTGTGATATTCCATAACCCAACGTTTGGAGCTTGTTTATTAAAACTTCCGAATCAACTAGTGCTTTGGGACAACCTAGGCTAACTAAACCGATCTTAGGAGAATTTTTATCCATGATGTATTTAAATAAACGGTTTTAGATTAGGGTTAAAGGGTCTTTCTTTAACAAAAGCATCTCTTAACTTATTATCTATGAGGACTTGCAACTTGGTACCCTCAATAGCGTATTCGACGTCAACGATGCCAATAGCGACATTTGTATTGAACTCCGTCGAAAAAATTCCAGACGTAATCTCTCCCACCTTTTTATTATTAAATATAGGCCAGTGATCATGACAAAATGGTACCTTATCACCTTTAACATCAAAGTATCTCAATACTTTTGATGGTCCATTACTTGCTATGTTTTCAAGAGCTTCGGAACCGATACATGTTGAATTTGCATCAATTTCACAAAATCTGCCGAGACCGCATTCGAAAGGAGAGTTTAGAACAGTCATATCAGATCCATAAGATAAAAGTCCAGATTCAATTCTTTCGATCTGGTTAGGACATCCTGGTCTAACATTCAAATCTTTCCCATTTGTAAACAACTCCTCCCATAGTTCATTGGCATATTCCGTGCCTTCAACATAAATTTCGAAACCACCTTGCTTGGACCAACCAGTTCTAGCAATATTGATAGTGTGTTTTCCAAATTTTAGTTTTCTAAGGTCAAAATAACTGAAGTAGTCCATTTCATTTCCAAATATTCTTTTCATAAGAAGCCTAGATTTAGGTCCCTGAATTGCCAGAGGCGCAACTGAAGGTTCTGATACCTCAACATTTAATTTCAGTGCAGCAGCAATACCTGAAACCCATAAAAGAACATCACTATCGGCTATAGAAATCCAGTAACGGTCTTCATCTACTCTTAACAGTACAGGATCATTTATCATGCCCCCATTTTGATTGACCATTGGGGCGTAAAGACATTTGTTTGAGTTCATATCCTTTACGTTTCTAGGAGTTAAAAGCTCTAATAGCGTTGCAGCGTCTTTTCCTACAATTTCAACTTGTCTTTGAACGGATACATCCCATACTTGAACTTCACTCTTCAAGTGTCGGCAGTCTTCCTCCGCGTCTTTAAAGATGGTAGGTAAAATCATATGGTTATAAACTGTTACACCCTTAACCTGATCCTCTATTTTAGAAGAGAAGGGCGTGCGTCTTATTCTTTTTGTTGGAGTTAAAATTTTACCCTGCAACACTTTTCTCCTATCGTAAATGAACTCGAACTCTGATATAAATCATTAGTAGAACTATGCAATGGTTTTTATTACTTTGGGCGAAATTTGTTAACATGACCAAACAAAAAAATATTTTAATTTTAAATGGGCCCAACCTGAACCTACTTGGCTTTAGACAACCTGAAATATATGGGTCTCGAACTCTTAAAGATTTAGAGGAAATGTGTTTGAGTAAAGGCAAAGCTTGTTCAATGAATATAAAATTTGAACAAAGTAATTCCGAATCGGAATTAGTGACTTTTATTCAGGAGGCAATAAAGACTTCAGATGGTATAATTATAAATGCTGCTGCATATTCACATACTTCAGTTGCAATCCTCGATGCCTTAAATTCTTTTACTGGGTATGTAATTGAAGTTCATATATCGGATATTTCTAAGCGAGAAGAGTTCAGGAAATTCTCATATGTATCTTTGAGGGCGGACTATGTAATTACGGGCAAAGGTCTAGAAGGATATATTGAAGCATTAGAAAAAATGCAACGAGAACATTAGATTGAAAATATGAAAAAAGATAATTTAAAACAATTTTACAAAGAGTTTCCAAGCAATCCAGACGCTAGGGTTAAAGCTTTAAAGTCGATCTTAGAAAAAGAAGGACTCATTGATCAAAAAGCATTGGATGAAATTCTCGATACCTATCAGAATAAGGTAGGGCCCTTAAATGGTGCAAAAATAGTTGCCAAAGCATGGGCAAACAAAAAGTTTAAAGAGGATCTAATAAATAATACCGATCAGGTGTTAAAGGATATGGATCTTAATGGTCGTCAAGGTGAACATGTTGTGGTGGTAGAGAATACTGAGACAATCCATAATCTTATAGTCTGTACCCTTTGTAGTTGTTATCCGTGGCCTTTGTTGGGGCTACCACCTAGCTGGTATAAGTCCGATGCCTACCGAAGTCGAGCAGTGAGAGAACCGAGGGCAGTTTTAAGCGACTTTAATGTCAAACTTCCAATATCAAAAAAAGTTAAGGTTTGGGACTCAACTTCAGAGATACGGTATCTTGTCCTGCCACAACAGCCACCTAGTTCTAACGGATTGAGTGAAAATGAATTAGTGAGTTGGGTTACGCGTGATAGTATGATAGGGACAGGCTTTCCAAAGCCTCCAATAGGTGAATAATGTCTAAGGCGCATGACATGGGTGGTCGGCTTGACTCCCGAAGAATTGATATCACGTCAAGTGACGTAAAATTTAAGGCAGATTGGGAAAAGGAAGTTTTTGCTATAACTTTAGCATTGGGTTTTTCAAGTTTATGGAATTTGGATAGGTCTCGCTACGCGCGTGAGTCTTTAGAGCCAAAAGACTATCTACAATTTGGTTATTTTGAAAAATGGCTTGCTGGACTGATCAACCTGTTGGGTGAAAATGGTATTATTAATGATGGGACAGAAAGTGAAGACAATTTTAAAAAAAGCTCTTTTCGCGTTTTAGAAGCAAAAAATGTTAAAAGATTGTTGCATATAGGGGGACCAACCAAGAGAGACAGTACCACAGAGAAAAACTTCAACTTAGGAGAGACTGTTTCCGTAAGAGCTAATAATAGTAATACAAAAATTGAAAAAGGTCATACAAGACTACCAGACTATGTAAAGGGAAGAACTGGGAAGGTCATTGCCTATCACGGTAGCCACGTATTTCCAGATGCAAACGCTCATTTTTTAGGGGAAAGTCCGGAAGCACTCTACTCTATAGAATTCAAGAGCCAAGATTTATGGGGTAAATGTGAGCATGTTGAGGATACAGTAGTAGTTGATTTATGGGAAAGTTATCTTGAAAAATTCAAGTGATAAATCAATACAATTACCTCAAGGCAACGAAGTTTTTTCCGCACCATGGCATTGTGAATTATTTGCACTTACCATTTCTTTACATGAAAAAAAAGTTTTCGATTGGGCACTTTGGACTGCCACGCTGGGTAATAAGCTTAAGGACAAGTCAGTGAGTATGGAAGACGATCTAGATTACTATTATGGTAGCTGGCTTGAGGCACTGGAAGAATTGATTTTGAGTAAAAAGATGACTTATCGGGATGATTTCAAAAGAGAAGTTTTGTCCCAAATGAAGCATCTCCGAGATGATCACCATTAATATAAAGTTATCTTAAATCTTTAATAATACGTTTAACATTTTCACTAATATCTTTTTCATTGAAAGTTTCTTGATTTAGTTTCTCATGTATTTTTCGATCAAATAGGCTCTTTTCTATTTTTTCATAAAGTATTTGGCGAACGAACCACAAATAACTTTCTTTGTTTTTCCCTAATTTTGATCTCTTCTCTAAATGATTTTCAATGTGGGTAATTATTTTAGTATTTTCTTCTCGGTCTTTTTCATTAGTAATCATTATTTTGATATTTTTGCTATCGGGAGCCTGAGCCATATCAATTATAGACTTTAATTGGTGGAATGTTTGTGCGGATTCTGGTTTGTCGGATTTATTAACTAAGATTAAATCTACTATTTCCAAAACTCCACCTTTCATCGCCTGGATACTATCTCCAAGTCCCGGGGCTAAAGTAAGAATTGAGAGATCTGCTAGTTTCGTAATATCTGATTCAGATTGCCCAACCCCAACAGTCTCAACGAAAATAAAATCAAAGTCGAAAGTGGCCATAACCAGTGATAGAAGAAAACTTTTGTGAGATATTCCACCCAATGCACCATCCGACGATAATGACCTTATAAAGACATTGTCGTCTGAAGAATGCTGTTCCATTCTAGTCCTATCACCGAGAAGCGAGCCTCCAGAAATTAAGCTGCTCGGGTCGATAGCAATCACGCCAATTTTCTTTTCTTTCGATCGAAGGATACTTATGAAGCTATTTATCAAACTCGATTTGCCTGCCCCAGGGAAACCAGTTACGCCAATTATTGGCGTTGTGCGCTCTGCTTTATTATAAAGCTTCAAGACCAATTCTACTGGATTGTCACTGGTCTCTACATGGGTTAAGAATTTTGATAAAGCTAGCCTGTCGCCTGCTTTGAGGTCTTCTATTGTTTGTTGTAACTCCATTGATTGCATAACGAGGTTATTATTTTATTACATCACTTTTCAAAACCATAAAATGTAGTAAAATTGTCGACTCCTTCACGGTCGGTTCTCCATGAGTTAATAGGATGATTCTCATCAGCGTACCCGATACCCATTCCACAAAAGAGCATAAATTTGTTATCTACAACAAGGTGTTTGTTTACAGTGGAATGCCACATCGCCCATGCCTCTTGAGCACAACTATGCAAACCCTTCTCTCTTGCTATTAACATAACAGTTTGCAGAAACATTCCAACATCTGACCATTGCGGAGGTCCCATCTTTCTGTCGATGTAAACAAATAGCCCAACAGGGGCATCAAAAAAGCGTAAATTTTTAGCCAATTGGCTTAACCGTGCGCCCTTATCTTCCCTTGGTATATTTATGCTTTTGTATAAATCTTCGCCACATTTAAAGCGTCGACTTCTATAAGGTTCCCAAAGGTTTGGCGGATATACGTCATATTCCGTTTTTTCCCCCATAGGCATATCTGTGATTTTAGATTCAATATCCGAAACTATCTGATCAAGTTTCTTTCCTGATATTACATGAATATGCCATGGCTGAAGGTTGCCCCCCGATGGCGCTTGTTTAGCGACGTCTAAAATTTCCTTGATTAATTCCCTAGAAACAGGTTTCTCAGTAAATGCTCTGCAAGAAAATCTTGATTTTACAGCTTCTGAAACATACATTTTATTCAATACCCCACTGGCTAAACAACTCGGCTTCAGTCAATTTAATTTTATGCTTTTCTGTAATGTTTGGTGCTGGAGTTACGGATAGATCGGGTGCCGGTTTTGGCTGAATAATATTAAAAGCCTCAGGAAAAATTCCTCGGTATTTATTATGAGGATCGACAAAAGCTTCCTCAAAGTTTAAAACAGGGGCAACGCATGCGTCTGTCCCATAGTAAATCTCCTCCCACTCTCTCATAGTTTTTGTCTTGATAATTTCTTGAAATATATCTTTTAGCTTCGGCCAATTAGATTTATCTGTTCTGTTTGGAAGTTCATCAAGTTTTAAATCAAGTTTTGTAATAAACTCGAGGTAAAACTTATCTTCAATAGCACCAACTGAAATATGACGACTATCAGAAGTTTTATAAGTTGTGTAAAAAGGGGCACCTCCATCAAGAAGATTAATGTCTCGTCTATCTTCCCATTGTTTAAAATTAAACATAGAGTACATCATTGCCATCAAATTGGCAGTTCCGTCCACGATGGAGCCATCGACGACTTGACCCTGACCAGTCTGCTTCGCATGTAAAACGGCACATAGGATTCCGAAAACTAAATACATTGAACCTGCTGCAAAATCCCCCAAAAGATTTAGTGGTGCTATTGGAGTATCTTTGGTTCCAATAGCGTGAAGTGCGCCAGATATAGAAATATAATTAATATCGTGACCTGCTGTATTACTTAGAGGCCCTTTCTGACCCCACCCCGTCATTCTTCCATAAACGAGCTTTTTGTTTGCTGAAAGCATCTCTGAAGGCCCTAAGCCCAATCTTTCCATAACGCCTGGTCGAAACCCTTCTATTAATATGTCAGAATGGGATACAATTTTCTTCGCAATAGCGATGTCATTAACATCCTTAAGATCTAGCTCTATATAAGATCTATTTCTAATAACAACATCGGTAAATTGATTGGCAGCCTGGGTACCTGTTTTTCGAGCAATCCTAATTACATTGGCACCCATATCAGCCAACTGCATAGCAGAAAACGGAGTTGGCCCAAGCCCATCGAATTCAACCACTTTTAAACCGGATAAAGGTCCGCTAGTGTTGTTGTGATCCGCCATTTTAATTAGTCGTCCAATGACCTGGCAATTAATTCCTTCATGATCTCATTAGTCCCTCCATAGATCGACTGCACACGGGCATCGGCGTACATTCGAGCGATAGGATATTCCATTATAAAACCGTATCCGCCATGAAGTTGTAAACATCCATCCATAATCTCATTTTGGGTTTGGCTTCCCCAGTATTTTGCCATTGAAGCCGTAGCAGCATCAAGAGAACCCTGCTTAACCCTATCGACACAATCATTAATAAAGGACCTAAGAACCTCAGCCTTAGTTTTCATTTCAGCGAGTTGAAAACGAGTATTTTGAAAATCCATAATTCGCTTATCAAAGGCTTTCCTATCTTTTACATATTTAATTGTCTCTTCGAGCGCAAAGTCTATGTTTCCCAGAGCGCCGATACCAATTGCTAATCTTTCCCATGGCAACTGTTTCATCAATTGATAAAAACCTTGGCCTTCTTCACTCCCAAGCAAATTTGTTAAAGGAACCTTAACATCTTCAAAAAACAATTCACATGTGTCATTACCTTTTTGACCTAGTTTCTTTAGAGGTTTTCCTCTTGAGAACCCTTCTAGGTCTTTTGTTTCAACGACTACCAATGATACACCTTTCGACTTCTCATTTTTATTTGTCTTTGCCGCTAAAACAATGAGGTCAGCTGAGCCACCATTTGTTATAAATATTTTTGATCCATTAATTTTATATTGATTGCCATCTTTTTCTGCAGTTGTTTTTATTGCTTGAACATCCGATCCAGTACTGGGTTCTGTCATAGCAAGAGAAGCCACGTATTCACCAGTTGAGAGTTTAGGAAGCCATCTTTTCTTCTGTTCATCGGTACCATACGCGTTGATGTAATGAACAACTATTGATTGAATCGCATATCCCCAGCTACCAGAGTCTCCCGCTGTTCTTCCAAGTTCATATAGAGTGATAGCATCGAAGCCTAAATCACCGCCGAAGCCACCGAATTCTTCAGGTATTGAGCTTCCTAAAATTCCAGCATCTCCTGCCTTATTCCATAAGTTCCTGTCGACTTGTTGTTTTTTACCCCACTCCTCCAGATTGGGCTTTACTTCGTCTATAAAAAATTTCTTTACACTGTCTGTAAATAATTGGTGTTCTTCCATTTGCCATTTAGAAGTCGGGGTAAATAATGTCATCAAAGTTCCTCAAAATAATTAGTGTTGGAAAAATGCTACTACAAAAAAAATTTTGTGAACATCTAAAATTTGAACTTTTTTGTAGATATTTGAGGTTTTCTCCCTCAACATGTATTGATGTTGGCTCTGATCGTGAAATATGCTTCTTTTCTTGTTATTTCAATATTTATTTTATGCTTTGCCGTGGGCGAATTTATACTTTGGCAAGCTTTACCGGTTTCATGCTCGAACCAGGAAAAAATAGAAGCGAACAATCCTATAAAGTTTGTCACTAATGCAAAAGGACAAGGTCCATTTAGAGGTGATAGATGGTCACAACTAGTGGATACGGACCTTTCACGGTGGTACCTAAAAAATAAAAAGTACGAAAGCGTAACAATAAAAAATACAGAGGATGGTATAGATATTAGTTCTTGGTGGATACCCGCTGATGAAGAAAGTGAAAAGCGAACGGTTATTGTTGTTCATGGCATTAATGGTTCAAAGAAAGAATTTAACCAATTAATACCAGCAAATATAATTGCGAATTCTGGATTAAACGTTTTGATGATAGACGTTAGAAACCATGGAGAAAGCTCATGTCCAGACGGATGGCATTTTGCAGGAACTAAAGAATGGAAGGATGTCGATGCAGCGATCGAATATCTTATCGACAAAAAAGGAATACCTGAGAGAAACATAGGAATTCATGCGGTATCAGGAGGAGGTCTGGGTACTTTCTTTTTGATAAAAAATAGAAAAGATCTTGGGGCATTTTCACTCGATAGCGGAGTTTTCGATTGGGACTCTATTGTTCAACATGAGTTGGAGTACCATGGTGTGCCTGGGTTTACGTGGCAGCTTGCAATATTCGTTGCTAAATTTCACGGCATTTTCTTTGATAAGAATATACCTAAAGAAGCGCTTAGTGACCTACAGGATAGGCCAATGCTAGTTTTTCATGGGAAAAAAGATACTAGAGTGCCTTTTTTCCACTCCGAACAATTGGTTGAATATGTGAAGAATATAAATGGTAAAATAATATTTTTTCCATTGGAAGGAGCAGACCATACAGAAGGTGTGCTATCACACTCCGAAATTTATGAAGATAATCTTCCTAAATTTTTCAAAACAAACCTTTAATGGGTAGGATGGAATATGAACAGAAAAATAATTCTTAAATCACGACCAGAAAAAGAACCTCTAAGAGAGAATTTTCAAATTGTTGAAGAGGATCTGAAACCAGTTCAACCCGGTCAAGTACAATTAAAGTCAATTTATTTGTCTTTAGATCCCTATATGAGAGGAAGGATGAACGCAGGGCGCAGTTATGCAAAGCCCGTGGAACTAGGAACTGTAATGGAGGGAGAAGCTGTTTCTGAAGTTATAGAAAGTCAAAGTGATACCTTTAACAAAGGTGATATTGTTATCGGTAGAACTGGATGGCAAACAATGCCGTTGGTTTCGGATAAAGTTATAGAAAAGGTTCACAATCCTGATCTTCCTCTAAGTCTAGCTCTTGGGACGTTGGGAATGCCGGGTAGAACTGCCTACATAGGAATGATGAATATTGGGAATCCAAAAGAGGGAGAGACGTTAGTTGTATCTGCGGCTTCGGGAGCTGTTGGATCCGTTGTAGGACAAATTGGAAAAATTTATGGCTGTAATGTAATAGGGGTTGTGGGTAATGAAGAAAAATCGATTTATGTAAAAAATGAATTAGGCTTTGATCATTGTCTGAATTACAACGATGATAATTTCGAAAAAAAACTAGGCGAAATTTGTAAAGATGGCATCGACATTTATTGGGAAAATGTTGGAGGGAAAACATTCAATGCCGCATATCCTCATCTCCGAGATTTTGCAAGAATTCCAGTTTGTGGCGTAATCTCTATGTATAATAATCAAAGCCAGCAATTGGAAGAAGATCGTCTGCCGATGTTTTTTAGAAATGTTCTAACTTGGCGATTGAGAATACAAGGATTTATTGTGAGAGAATTTCCTGAGCAACAACTAGAAGCAATGCAGCATTTAGAAAAGTGGTATTTGGAAGGGAAGCTAAAATATAGAGAGGATATAGTAGAAGGCTTGGACAATATGGTTGAAGCTTTTCAAGGTCTTTTAAGAGGTGACAATTTTGGAAAGTTGTTAATAAAAGTCAACTGAGTAACAGAACGCATATTTAGAGGAGGAAAAAATGTTAGACACTAACTTAGATGTTGAAAAATTAAAAAAACTTCAGTTTAAGATAATGAAAGATGTTGCAGCATCAGCATTAATACCACTTATGCGAATAGGTGATCAGCTAGGGCTCTTTCAAAAACTTTCTGCATTAGGACCCATCACTTCCAAAAAGTTTGCCGAAGAAGCCAAAGTTGATGAGCGTTATTTAAGGGAGTGGTTGTATGCTTTATCCGCTACTGACTTTGTCTCTTATGATGGAGAAAAAGAGGAATTTTCATTATCACCTGAACAAAAAGCAGTTTTTGCAGATGAAGAAGGGCCAGCTAATATGTTAGGTGCGTATGAAGTTCTAGCAGGACAAGTATATGCTGAGGAGAAAGTACTAGAAGCCTTTAAAACAGGAAATGGTGTAGCCTATGAAAATGCTTGCCCTCTGTGTTTTACCGGAACTGCTAGATTTTTTAAACCATCTTATCAAGTAAATCTTATAGAGAAATGGCTTCCAATGATTGATGGCTTCGGCGAAATAATGAAGTCTGGTGGAAGCTTTGCAGACGTTGGGTGTGGACACGGACTGTCTACATTAATGGTTGCACAAGCATTTCCAAATGCAAGTATAGCGGGGTTTGATATCCATGGACCATCAATAGAGGAAGCAAAAAAACTGGCTGATAGTGCTGGATTATTAGACAGGATAAAATATGAGATAGCGGATTCAAAGAGTTATGAAGGCAAGTTTGATTATATAGCTTTTTTTGATTGCCTTCATGACATGGGCGATCCTGTAGGAGCCGCAAAATATGCCTATGATCACCTAAACGAGGGTGGGGCGGTTATTCTGATTGAGCCAACAGCAAATGATAAACCAGAGGAAAACTTTAACATTTATGGACAAATGTATTATTCCTTCTCAACTATGGGATGTATACCGGTTTCAAAATCTCAGGAGGTTGGCTTAGCATTGGGTGCTCAAGCTGGACCCGCTAAACTAATTGAGGTTTTGGAGCAGGCAGGCTTTAAGGACTGCAAGATAGTCAAAAAAAATGCGACAAATATGGTATTAGAGGCGAGAAAATAAAAGTCTATAATTGATCATGCATATTCCTGCCATGAAAAGCGAGCAGCCAGATAAAAGCATGGCGTTTTGGTAGTCTCCAAAAAAGTCGATCATTAAACCTGAAATGTATGGTCCAAGAATCTGGCCAATGCTAAACGTTGTAGTTAAAAAAGCCACGGCAAATTTTATTGAGCCAGCATGCCGGATCTTTCCTTCCATTAACACTAAACCTACAATGCCGACTACCCCAAGTCCATAAGCTAAGCAGGCAAATAATGAAGCTCCAATTCCATCAAAAAAGTACAAGGTAAGTATCCCCGTAGAGCAGGTGAAGCAGGATAAGGCTAAAGAAATGTGATTACCAGTAAGTTTACTGATAGCTTGCCAGATGAAAATGGCGGGCATAGCAGATATCCCAACTAGGATCCAACTTGCATGCTGAATGTTCTCTAATACGGGGGTGTTGACCGCCAAAGCTGCGATAAAGGTGCCAAAAATAATGTAGCCAAACCCAAAAAAAAAGTAACCTACGGAGATACCGACGAATCCTAAAGAGAGTTTATTCGACTGAGAGGTCTGATCAATGCTTGGTTCTGAACCTACTTCTAGTGGACTTGAAATGATTGGTATCGTTAAAACCAAGCAAATTAACGCTATCACAAACCATTGGTAGTGCCATTGCAAGTCAAACATAGAGCAGATCCACACAGCTATGGCACTTAAAAACATTCCAACACCGAAACCCGATATATGAGCTAAACGAAGATCTATGCGACCGGTAACTGTAATCTGAGAAAAAATTAGATTTGTCGCTATAACTAAACCAATTGCACCTGAAATTCCTTGTAGAAATCTTAATAGAATAAATAAGTAAAAATCACTAGTTGAACCCATAAGGCCAAGTGTCACAATGGACACTACAACCGATAGATAAAGTGTAAGCCTTTGTTTGTTCGCAAAAGAGTAAATAAGGGGAATAATCGAACCAATTAGATATCCCAAATAGTTAGAAGAAGCTATCAAGCCGATATCTGCAGAAGAAATATTAAGAGTATCTTGCATGTAGGGAATTATAGGAGTATAGGCAAACCTGCCTAAGCCACCAGTAATTGCCACAACACAAATTCCTACCAGTGCCAATCTAATCTTTGAATTTGTTGTTAAAAATGACATTTCTTTTTATAGTTCCTATGATTGAAAATAGCTTTTCTTGTGCCTAAAGAATATGTGAATAAAAGGATAGCCATAAATGAATAGTGAGGAAAGTTTTTTTGAAAGAGACTTGGTTCTCGTCGGAGCTGGACACACAAATTGTCTTTTTTTGAAAATGTGGGCAATGAAGAGTAATTCTTCTCTTCGAGTGACTCTAATAAATCCAGATCCTATTTCATCTTATACCGGTATGCTACCTGCTCTAGTAGCTGGTTTATGTGCCAAATCAGATGCTCAAATAAATTTATTTAGTTTGTGTAGAGCTACAGGAACAAGATTAATTATCGATACTGTTAAAAAAATCGATAAGAAAAAAAATAAAATTTTATGTAAGACAGGAAGGATTGTGAACTTTGATCTACTATCCATAAATATTGGATCTAACTCCATCCCTTTGATAAATGGGTTTAAAAAATTTGGATGTAGTGTTCGGCCTCTAGCTGCATTTCAAAAGCGTTGGGAAAACTTTTTGGATTCCATTAATGAAAAATCCTCTCCGGTTATTTGTGTAATAGGGGGAGGCCTAGCATCAATTGAGTTGAGTTTCGCGATGGATATTCGATTGAAAAAGACCGAATTAGAAGATTTCAAGATTAAAATTTTTGAAAGTGGTAAAGCTTTTGAAAAATTGAGCCCAAATCAGCAAAGATATTTGAAAACCAAAGCCAAGCTACGAAAAATTGAAATAATTGAAAACACTACGATAAAAGAAGTTATAAATAATGGATTAGTACAAAAAAACGGTAACTTGGTTCATGCAGATTTTATTATTTCTTGTATAGGACCTCAACCAAATGATTTGTTTAAAAAGTCAAAAATTGAAAATAAAGATGGATATGTTTGCGTCGACGAAACGCTAAGAGTTATAGGGTTTCAAAATGCGTTTGCAGTTGGTGATTGTGCACATTTCCCTACAGCTGTAGATAAGTCAGGAGTTTATGCAGTTAGGCAGGCACCAATTCTTTATAAAAATATCCTTAAGCTTTTTAAGAACAAGCAGCTAATTCGATTTAAACCTCAAAGTGATTATTTAAAGCTCATTGTCTATGAAGGTGAATCCGCGATTTTCCTTAGAAATGGGGTTGCCTTTTCAGCAAAATGGGTTTGGGCATTAAAAAGTTTTATCGATAAAAAGTTCATAAAGAATTTTAAAAAACTTAGTGAGATGGCCACTAAAGATATGGAAAACGCTCGAAGCAATAACAAAAAAATGCTTTGTGGTGGCTGTGGCTCGAAAGTCGGAAATGTTATTTTGGAGTCTTCATTAAGAAAGTTATCAGATCCTAGCTCAAAACATATTGTTAGTAAAATAGGAGATGACGCAGCAATTATAAAATTTAATTCCTTGTTTCAAGCTTTGACGACCGATCATTTGAGGTCATTCACAAAGGATGCATGGCTTCAAAGTAAAATAACAGCGATTCACGCTTTGGGAGATATTTGGGCAATGGGATCCGATCCCGAAATCGCTCTCACAAATATTATTATTCCAGAGTCCTCTAACGACATACAAAAGCGAACAATCGAAGAAATTATAGATGGGGCAAATAGTGTTTTTGGTGCTGAGGGAGTGAAGATAGTGGGCGGTCATACCTCTTTAGGAAAAGAGCTAGTGATCGGGTTCACGTTGGGAGGTTTTTCCAAAAACCAACCCAAGACTGTCGATAGGGCAAGTGTAGGTGATCAAATAATATTAACAAAACCATTAGGCTCTGGGGTTTTATTGGCAGGGGAAATGCGTTTTGAAGGTGAAGGGCAGGATCTAAAAAATCTTTTTGATGCAATGTCTAAGTCACAAAGTTCTATCGCAAATGTGTTGAGGAAAGTTGCAAACTCGATGACGGATATCACTGGATTTGGCTTAGGTGGCCACCTTCTAAACATAGTTTCAAAGTCTAAAGTAGGAGCAAAACTATATTTGGATCAGATACCAGTATACCCCGGTGCCAATAATCTAATAGCCAAAGATATTAGGTCTTCGATTTTCGAAAACAATTATATGTATTCTGAAAGAATGATTATTAAAACAACAGCGAATACAGATATCCTTTTTGATCCCCAAACATCCGGTCCATTACTTGCTACCGTTCCGAAGAGCAAAGTAAAGGGTATTATTACATCTGGTGAAAAGTTGGGTTTTGAGTGTAAAGTAATAGGCGAATTGACAAATGGAAAGCCCTTCATAGAGGTATTATAGAGTGTTCATTCTATTATTTGCTGTTTGTAATATTCTATCCACTATAAGACTTAGCCCATTTTGGGATATATCATTTAATCTTAGGGTAGCAAATACTTCTTTTTTTTCTCTTAAGAGTCCCCGTTTGTATCTGGGGTCATAATGCTTTTCTATCAATTGTTTTGCAAGTTCAATAAACTCTTTATTTTTTGCCATTTGTACCCATTTTTCCACAACTTTAGGTCCAGCTATGGTCGAAAGGCTCGTAATCTGTTTTTCTAATAAATCTAGATCACTTGTTATTTCTGAATATTCTTCAACTAAAAATTGTGCCCTCTGTTCAACTGTAGCCGATATTTCAATTTGTGGAGAGCTTTTCATTAACTTCCAAAATTCTTTAGGTATATGCAAGTTTCCAATTTTGTTGGATTCTGCTTCAACAAATATAGGTTCACCAGTTTTGAGGTTTTTGACTTTATCATAAATCAAAGTTTCGAATAATTTTTGAGATGGTTGTTTCTGACCTTGTGATCCAAATACTGACCCTTTATGATTAGCTAGGCTTTCCAGGTCGATCGTTTGCCCATTTCTTTCTTCTATCAAATTAAGCATTTTTGTTTTTGCTGTACCCGTATTACCCGTTATTAGTATTAGAAAGTAATTTTCTATATCGTTATTCAGGAATTCACTGACATGTTTTCGAAATGATTTATAGCCTCCATCCACTACTCCTACATTCCATCCTATTTGGTCAAGTATCGTTGCAAAGGCATAGGATCGCTGTCCACCTCGCCAACAGTAGATTAAAGGAAGCCAATCTCGATTTTTTTCTCCAATATTCTCTTTTAAATGATTTGAAATGTTTTTTGAGATAAGAGCAGCACCTAATTTTTTTGCTTCAAACTTACTATTTTGCTTATATATGGTGCCTACCATCTCACGCTCTTTATCAGAAAGAACTGGTAAATTAATTGCGCCAGGTATATGATCAACCTCATACTCGGATGGCGACCGAACATCTATTACATCATCGAGTTTTTTCAAGTTGATATCGGAAAAACTTATACGTTTAATTGCCATATCCTTATTAAGAGCCTCTTTTAAAATCTTTCAACATGATGTGCTGTTATTAGATTAGTATTAACTTAGGCGAAAAAATTAAAGGATACAAAAATGTTTTCAAATTTACGAAGAGTTGTAACTGGAAATGATGCGAGTGGAAAATCGTTGATAACGTTTGATGGGCCACCCCCTGCGTCCTATGAAATGGGTGCAGGAGGACTTTATGAATTATGGGACTCTTCAGGAAATTGCCTAAATTCGAAGGATAAACATGATCGTGGGCTAGGAAAAGTAGTTCTGGGTCCACAATCTGGGGGAGCAAAATTTCGGTAGTTCGCGATAGCGCCAACTTCAGAGGGGATCTCGAATGATGAGTTAAATAAAATGTTTGCTAAAGTATTTGGAGACATTAATGCGGCTGATGATCGTGTGGATGTAACTCGGCATCCTGGAATGCATAAAACTAAAACATTGGACTATATAATCCTCCTTAAAGTAACTGCTAAGTTAATTCTAGACAATGATGAAACCGATCTTAAGCCCTTTGATGTTGTAGTACAGAGGTCTACTAAACATGCTTGGGTATGCACCAGTCAGGACCCTGCTTTATTCATAGCTGTACTTATAGCAACTGAAGTAGATATTTAAATCGCCCTTCCTTTTGGTTATATTGAATGAAGATTTGTTTTTACATTGTGTCAATTTGTCGCTAACTTTTTAAATACAAGAACAAATATAAAAGGGGGAGAACGATGAAAAAACTAATTTTTGGAATTTTTTCTGTATTAATCATTTCTATTACTTCACAACTAGCGGTAGCTAAAGAGATAAGTGTTACTTATGTTGCTGGACATCCACCGGTATTCAGATGGGTGAAACACGTAAACCAAACATTTATTCCAGCCGTGAACAAATCTTTGGAGGGTAGCGGCCATTCTATTAAATGGAGTGAGCAATATGGGGGGTCCTTGGCAAAGGTTGGAGATGAGCTTGAAGCGGTTGAAGAAGGGTTAGCTGAGTTAGGAGGAATATCAAGTTTATTTGACCCTGCTAAACTAGCGGTACAAAACGTCACTTATTATTCTCCCTTTGTTTCAAGTAACGTTGACAAAGTATCCGAGTTAATGACAAGAATGCAGTTCGAGAACAAAGATATGAAGGCAGCTTGGGAAGCGAATGGATTAATTCAGCTGGGTGGTTCCATTGCAATCGATGATTACTTACTAATGACTACATTTCCCGTTAACTCAATCGATGATTTGAAAGGTAGGAAAATTGGTGCTCCTGGACCCGCAGTTACTTGGTTGAAAGGTACCGGTGCTGTTGGTGTGTCTGGTAATTTAACAACATATAACAATGAGATTAAAGCTGGGGTTTATGATGGCGTTATAGTTTTCGCCTCAGCAGCGCTACCAGGAAAATTGCATGAAGTAGCCCCCTATATCACCAAAATGGGATTTGGAGCTCAATATGCGGGTTCTATTGCTGCTAATAAAGATTGGTTTGAGTCACAACCACAAATAGTCCAAAAAGCTTTAATTGATGCAGGAGAAACTTATCGGGTTGCCTATCAAAAAGATCTTGGGGCGTCGGTAGCTAAGTTTCTTTCAATTATGGAGTCGCAGGGAGCAAAAATATCTGAGGCCAGTGACAGTATGAGAAAAAGGTGGGCTGCCGGTATGGATAATGTAGCCATGGAATGGGCTAAAAAGCTAGATTCTTCTGGTGTGAATGGAACTGCAGTTCTAAAAGCCTATATGGACACTATGAGGTCAGCTGGTGCTAACCCAGTACGTAACTGGGATAAAGAGTAGAGACGCTTTGAAAGAGGTTTCCCTTTTATGAGGAGCCTCTTTCTTTCTTCCATTAATTTAAAATGAAAATTGCTTATCAAAAGCTCTTTGAGAAAATAGAAATATTTTCAGATGCAATCACTCAGACGTTTAATATTGCTGGGACGTTATTGATTGTTTTTGTCATGGTTATCGTAAACATAGATGTTATTGGACGTGAGCTATTTCTGGTTCCGGTAGCAGGGGTGCCTATGATGGTATCGATGTCAATTGTTGCAATAGTATTTTTACAAACGCCTCAGACATTTAAGCAAGGTAGGCTTACACAAAATAGCGCCATATTGGATACAATTGGGAAAAAGAGTCCTGCTGCAAGATTGGGAATAGAACTTATTTTTAGCACAGCTGCGTTCTATTTAATACTACAAATATTTTTAGCAACATTTCCTTTATTTAAAAAAGCTTGGGTGAGAAATACATATGAGGGCACTATTGGGGATTTCACAGCACCAATTTGGCCAATCAAATTTATAATTCTCTTAGGATGTGCTTTGTTAATGGTGCAAATTTTTTTATTCTTCATGAAAAAGGTTCTTGTCTTTTTGCATAAAGAAGGAACAAAAAATGAGCCCATTTGAAATAGGTCTATACTCGCTAGGTGCAATAGTTATTTTGGTTTACCTAGGATTTTGGGTTCCATTTGCTTTAATGCTTTCATCATACGTAGGTGTCTGGTTAATAAAAGATTCTTCTATTTTGGCAGGGAAATTATTGGCTCTGGCTGCCTCAGAAAGTATCTCGAGCTACTTCTTCGGTGTTGTACCCCTGTTCGTCTTTATGGGGAATGTAGTCTCAGCGACCGGCATGGGTGAAGATGCCTATGATGTCGCAAATCAAGCATTCAGAAAAATAAGGGGTGGCTTGGCTATTGGAACCGTTGGGGCAAACGCAGTTTTTGCTGCTATCACAGGTATCTCTATTGCATCAGCAGCAGTTTTCACAAAAATCGCTGTACCGCACATGATAAAATTTGGCTATTCTCCAAGGTTTTCGGTTGGTGTTGTAGCCGGATCTTCCGTTCTAGGAATGTTGATACCGCCAAGTTTACTCCTGATTTTATATGGGATACTAACCGAACAATCCATTGGTGATTTATTTATAGCGGCAATTATCCCTGGTATTTTATTGGCGATGGTTTTTGGGTTTGGCATTTTGTTACTAAGTTTTTTCTGGCCATCATTTGTTCATTCCAAAAGAGAAAATTCTAAACCAGATTTGCAGCTAATGAAGCTAAGAGAGTTTTTACAAAAAGGAGCACCTTTAGTTATATTAATTGTTGTAGTTTTAGGAGGAATTTACGGAGGTTTTTTTACGCCTATAGAGGCAGGAGCCATCGGGAGTTTTGGAGCGGTATTAATTGGTTTAATCAAACGTAGATTGTCGCTAGCAACTCTTTGGGAAGTTTTAGTTGAAACTGGTTATATAACGGCAGCAATCTCATTTTTAATAATTGCGGCTCAAATGTATGCGAGAATGTTGGCGCTTTCAGGCATGCCATCAGAGTTTGGATCATTCGTTGTAAGTTCAGAATTTAGTATTACGTCTATGATACTTTTATATATACTCTTAGTTATTTTAATGGGAACGATACTAGATAGTGGGTCAATAATGTTAATCCTAGTTCCACTAATGTATCCGATTTTAGTCACTTTAAACATAGATCTCATCTGGTTTGGAATTGTAACGGTTATAGCGGTCGAAGTAGGTCTATTAACCCCTCCATTAGGAATTTCCGTGTTTGTAATAAAGTCATCTCTTGATGATAAGTCTATTACACTGGGCGACATCTTTATTGGCGCCTTTCCTTTTGCTATTATGATGATTGCCGTCTTGTTTTTAGTTTTAGCATTTCCACAATTGACTACATTTTTATTATAAGGAGAAGTAATGACAAAAAAAATTATTGATCTTTCAGTTTCATTAGAAACTGGCATTATCTCTGATCCTCCAATGGCGTTACCAAAAATTGAGTATATGGATCATGCAAATTCTGCTGAACAAATATGTTCATTCTTTCCAGGGCTTACCAAGGATGATCTGCCTGGAGGTGAGGGATGGGCAGTTGAGCAATTATCTGTTAGCACCCACAACGGAACTCATTTGGATGCACCTTATCACTTTCATTCAACTATGGATGGAGGAAAAAAGTCGATGACTATTGATGAAGTTCCACTGGAATGGTGCTTCAATCCTGGGGTAAAGTTTGACTTTCGCCATATGGAAGATGGTTATGTTGTCACGCCCAATGATATTAAAGATGAACTGCAAAGAATTGAGTATGAGATTAAACCTTTCGACATTGTCCTCGTAAATACTTCTGCAGGAGAACGATATGGTGAAGATGATTATTTAGTTAAGGGGTGCGGTATTGGACGAGATGCTACTCTTTTTTTGTTAGGAAAAGGTGTCAAGATTACTGGTACGGATGCATGGAGCTGGGATGCCCCCTTTGCTTATACAGCAGAAAAATATAAAATTACAAAAGACCCCTCAATTATCTGGGAGGGTCATAGAGCGGGAATGGAAAAAGCATACTGTCATATGGAAAAGTTAAGTTCACTAGAAAAATTACCAGATTATGGATTCACGGTCTCCTGTTTCCCATTTAAAATAAAAAAGGCATCCGCAGGCTTCATTCGAGCCGTTGCCATATTAGATTATTAGAGAAAAAAATGAGTGATCCAATTAATCTAAAAGAAATGCCAGATCAAGCACAGGTTATATTTAAATGTAATGGAAAACCAGTTGGGAAAATGCGTAACGAGCTTACAGTAGATATGGTATCTCCATTAAAAGAAACATTTGAATTAGCAACTGATGAGGGGAGTTTTCATGGTGGAGATGCTACAGCGCCTCCACCACTAGCTTTATTTATTGCTAGTATCACAGGGTGTATCATGACTCAAATTAGAGCTTTTTCTAAAAGAATGAAAATACAAGTAGAAGATCTTAATGTCGAAACAAAAGTTACATGGAATTGGAAAAAAGTTGAAAACATCTATGAAACTTCACCAAAGAAACTTGAGATGAATATTTATATTGATAGCTCAGAAAGTTTAGAAAAAGTAAAAGCACTAGTGCAGGCTTCAAAAAAAGGATGTTTTATAGAGCAGACATTAAGCCAAAAAAATACAATCAATCATAAGTTGAAAATAGAGGATAAGTGGCTTGACATTTAACAAGTACTGATGACTGATGAAAGCTAATGTCAAATAATTAATAAAAATTGTTTATTTTTTAAAAGCTACCGATAATTTCGTCAAAATTAGTACCCTCAGAAAGTGTCCCAAAAGCGCCACTCCAGGTCGGACCCAGTCTACTATCACAGAATGCTGAAATTTTTTCCTCTTGCCCACTTCTTATAAATATAGAGGCCTGAATAAGGCATGCCATTTTTTCAGTAATTAGTCTAGCCTCAGTTTCGATACCTTTGGAGGAATCCAAATTACTTTTTAAATTGGCAAGACTTACGTCAAAGTTATGATTTGCACCCTTAGCTAAGTCAAGCTCTTTAAGTAAAGCTGGCAGAGCATTTTTATCTCTTTGTAATGCTCTTAAGACATCTAAACACATAACGTTTCCACTTCCTTCCCATATGCTATTCAGGGGAGCTTCTCTATATAGCCTAGGCATGACTGATTCCTCTATATATCCAGGGCCGCCATGACACTCTAAAGCCTCAAAGACTAAATAGGGAGCTCTCTTGGTCACCCAGTATTTACTTATAGCAGTGCTTATGCGAGCGAAGGAACGCTCATCTTCATTGGAATTTTGATTATCAACGGCTCTTGCTACTCTAAGTGACAAATTCAAAGCAGCTTCACTTTCCAAAATCATATCTGCAACAACGTTTCTCATCAACGGTTGATCGATCAGTCTTTTTTGAAATGCGGACCTGTGAGAGACATGATGTAGAACTTGAACAACTGCTTGACGCATTAAAGACGCTGAGCTGACGGCACAGTAAATTCTATTTCCTATAACCATATCGAGAATGGTCTTAATTCCCTTACCTTCTTCTCCAATCATTGTGCCAAGGGTATTATCAAGTTCAATTTCAGACGATGCATTTGATCTGTTTCCAAGCTTGTCTTTAAGTCTCTGAATGAAAAAACTATTTCGTTCCCCGTTTGGTTTCCATCTTGGAACGAGAAAACACGACAAACCGACATTAGTGTTGGCTAGCACAAGAAACGCATCGCACATTGGGGCTGAACAAAAGTACTTATGCCCAGTAAGAAGATATTCTGATCCATTGCCAACACTTGAGGACACCGGTTTTGCTCGTGTAGAGTTGGCTCTAACATCTGATCCACCTTGTTTCTCAGTCATAAACATACCTATTGTTCCACCCAATTTCTGATCAATGGGGATATCTCGATCATCATACTGATTAGATAGTACTTTTGGTAACCATTGAGCTTCTAAGTCTGGATTATGCTTCAGTGCCGGAATAACAGAATACGTCATTGCCATTGGGCACATAACACCTCCCTCAACCTGGTTAAACATATAAGTGAGTGCCATATGTGCGACCTGTGAACCTTGTTTTTTATGCTTCCATGCAAAACTTGGGATTTCATTCTTTATAGCTACTCCCAAGAGGTGGTGGTAAGAAGGATGATAATCAACGTAGTTAATTCTATTGCCATATTGATCGAATGCCTTTAATTCTGGCGGATTTTTATTTGCTTTCTCAGCATGATCAAACATTTCAGTGCAGCCCATCAAATGTCCAAACGCACTTAAATTTTTTTCTGCCCAACCCGCTCCTTCTCTATTAACGGCATCTCTAAGATTTTTATCATTTTTCCATAAATCTTGATTGCCCATATATGGTGGCATGTTTTCAACTTCATGGGTAGGTAATTGTTTAATTGGTCTGAGATGGTTCATATTATTTATTCCATTTTATTAAGTGAAAGCACACTATTTATTCCTATAGTCCCGGGGGTCCTCACACTACAGTAAACCCCAAAATCCTGATGACCAAAACGTTCATTAAGTATGCCTATGGTATCACAATTATGTTGGCCTGTCTTAGTATTAGTTTTTGTAGCATTACATCGCTCAATTCTATCAACGACCTTTAACTCCACTCCATCAATTTTAATTAATTCACCAACCCAATCAAATTCAGTCCATGGCTTCCCGGTTCTTATCCATATATTTCCTCTAAACCTTTCAGGTTCCAAGCGAATACCCGCTTTTTTAGAGAGGTCTTCTAGAGAGTCCAACGAGTTGATAGAAATTGACTGGAAAGGGGTGTCTGTGAGAGCTGTATCGGCTACGCTAACTAATTTGGTAGGTTTCGGAAATTTATCAGAACAAATAGGGAGCAACCAGTTCACAAAAGTTTCTCGGTCAGTATGATTACTAAGATCTAATGATATAGGTTTTAGCTCGGGATGTTTAAAAGTATATTTTTGATCATCATTCCTTATTGACTCGACGGCTGATAGCGTCGGCATAATTGAGCCTCTTAGAAACTTAGTACACGGTTGCCACTCATTGGATAATTGGTCGAAAGAACTTTTTTCATGCACCAATGCCCACATTCTGTCCAACGGGAGAGCTTTTCTTTTTTCTAACTTAATCTGTGTAATTTCTTCGCGGCTTATCGATTTTATTGGATGCCGAAAAATCTTTTCCACTCTAATAGGTAGGGTGCTTCGTAAATTCATTATGGCCTCATAGTTACAAGATAAGGTTTTGGACTTTTCAATCGGTAAGCTTTAAGCGCGAGTTCTAACCAAGATATTAGTCGTGGACGTGTTTCCCTAGGATCTATCAAGTCATGGGCAGAAAAACCTTCTGCTCTTGGAATTGGTGATTGTCGTTGAGCTAATTGATCCTCAAGCTCCTTCTGCTTTTTTTCAGGATTTTTAGCCATTGCAATTTCCTTTGAAAATGCAACGGCAACGCCGCCTTCTACAGGTAAAGCACCACTTAAGGCACTGGGCCAAAGTAATGTGAAGCTATCAGGCCCATAGTGTGCAGTAGCGGCTACTCCGAAAGATTTATGCATATGGACAGACGCCCATGGCACTCTTGATTGCATTATCGCAGATATTGCAGCTGTGCCAAATCTAATAGTACCACTTTTTTCTGATTCTGGACCTATCATGAATCCTGGTTCATCTACCAAACTGATAATCGGAATATGGAAACTGTTACAAAAATCAGAAAATCTTTCTAATTTCTTTGAGGCACTGGTTGTCATCGCTCCTGCGTAGAACATGCAGTCATTAGCGATAACGCCAACTGATTGACCATTAAGTCTACCTAAGCCTGTTACTAGGCTTGGACCATATTTTTTACCGATCTCAAAAAAGGTGCTTTGATCATCATTTATATCTAGTAGGGATGTGATGATCTTTCTGACGCTATATGGTCTACGTCTATCTTTTGGTATTATATCGATTAATAAATCATCACAACGATCCTCCTTGTCGTTAGTAGGAATAGATTCTGGAAACGTCCAAGCATTATCCGGCACGAAGGAAAGAAATGTTTTTATTTGTTCAAAAGCGTCATCTTCTGTTTTTGCAAAGTTGTTTATTACTCCGCTTTTTAGGTGTACCTCAGGTCCACCAAGAGCTTCTTTCGTAACATCTATATTTAATGCTCTTTTTACTACTTTTGGCCCTGCTATAAGTACTAACGAGCTCTCTGTCATTACTGAAAAGTGTGAAGCTACGAGACGAGATGCAGGCAGTCCAGCTACTGGTCCCAATGCAGCCGTTGCCACAGGCACTTCTCCCAAAGTGTTTGCAAGCGAAATAAATCGTGAAGGCGTGTATACGGCATCACTTGTAGGCCTATTACTTTTTTCTTGATTAGTGCCACCAACGGATCCTCCAGCTCCTTCATGTAATCGAATTAAAGGGACCTTGTATTTTAGCGCTAGTTCTTCTGTGTAAATACTTTTCCTTAAACCGGCAGCATTTGGTGATCCACCTTTTAAAGAAAAATCTTCTCCTCCTATGACCACTGATCTTTTATTAATTTTCCCAAATCCTAGCACAAAGTTTCCGGGAGTAAATTTCTTGAGCGATCCATTATTATC
>CACLZW010000014.1 GCA_902611475.1 uncultured Alphaproteobacteria bacterium | reverse complement strand
TAGCCATTTGCTAATAAAACCAGCTGTACCAGGCACACCAATTAAGCTTAGCCCCCCTATTACAAAAGCGCCCGAGGTAAATGGCATCGATCTTCCTAAACCTCTTAAACTTTTAATGTAAACATTTTTTGTATTAAGCATAAAAGCACCTAGGGACATAAATAGCGCTGCCTTTGTGAAGCCATGATTAACCATATGCACTAATGAAGATGAAAGGCCTTTTTGACTCATTAACGATAATCCAAGGAGCATATACCCTATTTGTGCAAGGCTAGAATAAGCAAGTAGCTTTTTTAAGTTCTGTTTGAAAATGGCAATGACTGATGCAGCAATCATTGCAACTACTGCAAGAGGCATTAAAAGGAGAAAAAAGACCTCATTGACAAAGCTGTCTTCATAGTTAAACACAGAGAATACAAATCGGATCAAAACATAAAGTGCAACTTTGGTTGCTGTTGCAGCCAAAAAACAGGTCACCACAGTAGGTGCGTAGGTATACGCATTAGGTAACCAAACATGAAGAGGAATCATAGCGAGCTTAAGCCCCATTCCCACAACAATAAAAGCAAATCCCGCTTGAATAGTTCTGTTATCACCTATTTGGCTAACTCTTTCCGCAATGTCCATCATATTTAGAGATCCAGTTGCCATATATATATATCCAATGCCAATCACAAAAAAAGTTGCACCAATAGTGCCCATTATTAAATAATTAAAAGAAGCAGAAAGTGCTCTTCTATCAAGATAGGCTCCTTGTGCTACCAAAACATAGGTGGATAAACTTGAAATCTCTAAAAAGACAAAAACGTTAAAAATATCTGCTGTTGCTACTACACCTAACAAACCGGTAAGGCATAAAAGAAAGCAGGAGTAGAACAAAGTATGTTTTTCTTCAGGAATTTCTGCATGAAGTGAAGAATACGAAAAGATCAGAACGATGGCACTTATAATCGATATGAGGAACAATAATATAGAGTTGGCGGCGTCTATTCTGTATTCAATTCCGATTGGTGGCACCCATCCGCCAAGGTAATAAGTGAGAATGCTGCCGTCACTAACAGTTTGCATCAGTAAGATTGATATAAATAGACACACTAATGCGCCTAGAAAGCTGAGTAACCAAGACAAAGTTTTATTGTTAAGCACAACCAATATAGGTGCGATCAACATCGGAGTAATAACCTGTAAAATCGGCAAATGGTTAACTAACTCTAAGGTACCCTGTTTAATTTCTGAAGCCATTAACTATTGGTCTCCAGAACATTCTTTTTATTGTATTTCTTTAAGTCTTTTTGATCCATTTTTTGGATATCATCTTCTTCAACTGAGTCGTACTCTTCTCGAATTTTTATTATTAAGGCTAAACCTAAAGCAGTAGTCGCTATACCGACAACAATTGCGGTAAGAATAAGAACATGTGGGAGCGGATTAGAATAAATAACTGCCGAATTATTATCGGACTTATCAAGTAGAATTGGGGCCGTGCCACCCTTCATTTTACCTATTGATATATAAAACATAAAAACTGATGTTTGGAAAATATTTAATCCCACAATTTTCTTAATGAGATTTCCTCTTGAGACAACTATAAAGAGGCCTGACAGCATAAGTATGATGAACAACCAATAAGGCAAGTGACCATATATAAAGTTTAAATTACTGTCCATGGGTTACCACTCTTTATCGTCTAGACGCGGAGTGCGCCCAGCAAACCCATAATAAATAGCGATCATCACAAAGGTCACCGTTATTCCAACACCAAGCTCAACTAATATGATCCCGTAGTGCTGTCCATGTTTTGGGTGTTCGGGGCTAATTGCGTGATAGTTTAAGAATTCAAATCCAACAATAATTGAGAAAACACCCGTTAGTGCGTATACTAAAACGCCCACAGCTGCCGCCTTCTGTGCAAACCAAATAGGCATTACTTTTTGTACATTCTCCAGACCCATGACTATACCATAAAGGATAAAGGCTGCCGCGATGATTACGCCAGCTTGGAAACCTCCTCCAGGAGAGTAATCTCCATGAAACTGCACATATAGTCCGAACAAAACAATAACTCCGACCATGAATTTTGTAATAACTTTTAAAATTAAATGATGTTTCATAGTCTCACTCTTTATCTTTTCTTCCTTTGAGACCACTCAATAATAGAATAACTCCGAGGCCTGCTGTTAGCACAACCACTGTTTCGCCAAGCGTATCATATCCTCGATAGCTCGCCAATATACCTGTTACAACATTTGGTATTCCCATATCTTTGTAAGTGATACTCAGATATGTAGATCCCAGATGTAATTGAGCAGGTGAGTCAAAAGCTCCAAAGTTCGGCATATCAAGAGTTCCATAAATTAGCAAAACTCCAACAAGGCAAACAACTACAAGCGGAAATAAAATAGGTCTTTTTGTCTCTTTCTGAACTCGAACCGTGAGCGCCATTGTTGCAAGCATCAAAACAGTAGATACCCCTGCCCCGACAGCTGCTTCAGTAAAAGCGACATCGACAGCATCCATCACCACAAAAAGCATTGCAGACACTAAGCTAAAAGCACCCGATAACATTATTACTGCAAAGAGATGCTTTAACGTCAATGCCATAATTGCGATGGTAACCAAAACTATGAAGAAACATATTATAATAAATAACTCTATTTTCTTTCCCCTTTCTTTTTTTTGTATCCCAGAGTAACAAATGCTGCATTAGCAATGGCATGCGAGGCCGTAGGTGAGGAAATAAAAATAAATATAGCTATAGCTAAAAGTTTAAAAAAGACCCATATGGTCGTGACATGCAACATCATTCCCAAAATTAAAAACAGCACACCTCCTGTATCACTAATAGATGCACCGTGTAGTCTTGACCAAAAATCAGGTAACCTTATTAAGCCTAAGCTTCCGGTTAAAAGCAAAAATGATCCTAAGAGGATAAAAATCCAACTACATATGTCTATCAATAAACTCATTACGCTTTCTTTCTACTCAAGGCTTTTTTGTCACCAATTTCTTTATATCTAAAGAATTTAAGGATCGCGATTGTGCCAATAAAATTAAGTAGTGCATATAATAAGGCGATATCGAGAAAATCGGGTCTGCCAAATAAAAAACCAACGACGCTAATCATTAAAACGGCTAGTGTGCCAAATGCATTTAACGCTAGAACTCTGTCATATAATGTTGGGCCTAAAAATAATCTTACAAGCACCAATATAAATGAAATCAGGATTGAGATGGTTGCAACGTAAAACATAAATTTATGCTTCCCTTCTCTCGCATCTACTTACTCTCTTACCCATCTCTGCTATTTCATCTTCAGTGCTACCGGAGAAATTTAGAGAGTGTACCAAAAGACTGTTTTTCTCAGTTTCAACCGTTATAGTCCCTGGAGTGAGTGTAATAGAATTTGCAAATATTACCTGAGCCGCTTCACTTTTAGGAGATAGAGGTACATCAAACATATTTTGTTTAATCTTTATTTGTGGGCTTAATATTGTCTTAGTCACCGCGATATTGGATTTCAATATTTCTTTGAGGAGCCAAAAACAATAAGTCACAAAGCTAAACAAATTCATTTGGAACTTAATAGGAGTTTCATCAATTACTCGCATACGTCGAAGTATATATAAGACTATCAAAACTGATATAACACCAAAAGATAGCAACAGAAAATCAAAATGTCCTGAAAAGGAAATCCAAATCAGACCGTATAATATTGCTAGCACAAAGATTTTCAAAATAATTTTAACCTATTCAAGAATAAAGAAATACCGTAAACATATAATTAAATTATTAATAATAATAAGTAAATTAAAACAAGAGATTTATATGAATAACACTGAACTCACTGATCATACAATTGAACTAAATGGTCTCAAAATCTCAAATAAGTACCCATTGACGCTTATTTCTGGTCCATGCCAGCTTGAAAGCCTTGAGCATGCTATGATGATCGCCGAAAAATTAATAGAAATCTGTGATCGTAATGCTATCAACTTTGTCTTTAAATCGTCATTTGATAAGGCCAATCGAACTTCACATTTATCAAAGCGTGGCCTTGGAATTGAAGAAGGTCTTAAAATCTTCCAAAAATTGAAGAGCAGTCTACACATATCCACATTGACGGATGTGCACACACCAGAACAATGCGAGCTTGTAGCAAAAGAAGTCGATATTCTGCAAATACCTGCTTTTCTATGCCGACAGACGGATTTAATCATTGCAGCTAGTAAAACGAATAAACCCGTCAATATAAAGAAGGGGCAATTTCTATCCCCCGCTGAGATGCAGCAGGTGGCCGGAAAGTTTATATCTACAGGTAACAAAAATTTACTCCTTTGTGAACGAGGCACTACTTTTGGCTACAATGATTTGGTTTGCGACATGCGTTCCATAGAAATTCTTAGACAAAGTGGGTTCCCAACCGTTTTAGATATTACTCATTCTATTCAACAACCAGGAGGAAAAGGCTCAGAGAGTGGAGGCTCAAGAGAGTTCATTGAAACTTTAGCAAAAGCAGGCACAGCAGTTGGTATCGCTGGTGTGTTCATTGAGACCCACGAGAAGCCTGAGACAGCGCCGTCAGATGGTGCTTCTATGCTTCCTCTTGACCAGTTATCAGGGCTATTAAGTAAAATTAGAGCAATTGATGATGTCGTAAAATCTTTTGACTGAGCTAATATTAATTTTCTTGAATCCTTTGCTCTAAGATATTACAACAATACTGTTGGGGTGTAGCCAAGCGGTAAGGCAGCGGGTTTTGATCCCGTGTACCGTAGGTTCGAATCCTACCACCCCAGCCACATCAAACACAAATAAAGCACAGTATTTATTGGCTGTTATTCAAAAATACTCACTGCCATCTTCGGGAACAGTTTGGTTGCAAATAGTTTTTGAAAATACTTTCAATAATGTTGTTAACAATCGCATAACCTTTTTTTTGACTCTGATTTTTGAAATGTTATTTTTTATTATCTTTCTTGGCTAATCGAATAACATAAAAACTATTAATGGCGGTTTAATAAAATGACTGAATTTGAAGATTTCAAAAACTTTGAAAAAGAAGGTTGGGAAGAGCGTGCGTATACTTATGATAAGTGGGCTAGTGCAAACGCTAAGCAGATAATTCCTAAAGCAGTAAACGCTTTAGCCCTTTCAAAAGAAGATATTGTACTAGAACTAGCATCTGGACCAGGTTACGGAACTAATGAAATAGCAAAGATATCACATAATGTTATAGGAACGGATTTTGCTGACGCTATGGTGCTTGAGGCAAAAAAGCAAAACCCAGGTCTTAAATTTGAACAAGGTGATGCTGAGAATCTTAAGTATAGCGATAATATTTTTACAAAAATTTTATGCACGTTTGGCATCTTGCATTTTGCGCATCCTGACAAAGCGATTAAGGAGGTTGGGCGCGTTCTTAAACAAAATGGACTTTTTGTTTTTACTGTTTGGGCTCCTGTCCAAGAATCCCCATTTTTTGGAATGCTGGCGGAAACTATAGGTGAGTTAGGGAGCTACGACGTAGGATTACCAACAGCACCTCCTATTGATGATTTTAGTGATCCAGACCGGGCATCAGAACGCCTATCTGCTCAAGGCCTCGTAATGACAAATTTCGAAGCTATAAACAATATCTTTAATATAGGAGTACCTGCAAATTCAATTCCCCAGATGTATAGAGAAGTTGCGGTAAGATCGAAGGGCTTATTAGACTCGCAAGATCCAAAAAACTTACCTGCTATTGAGTCAAAACTGATTGAGAGATTTAAAGAGTTTGAGATTAATGGAAGTGTTAGTATGCCTTTCCCCTACAGATTAGTCACCGCCAAGAAAATTTGACAACACTTTTGCCAACAGTTTTAGTGATTTTCCTGCTAACGCATAAGAAGCATGATAAGCATAAGAACTATTTTAAAGGGTTGTGAAGAAACTGATAACTCCTGATAACAATATCCACGGGTTTTGATCCCGTGTGCTGTAGGTTCGCATCCTGCCACCCCAGACATTTATTGCTAACATGCACGGTGAGTGAACAAATTTCAAAGCAAAATCAAATAAAAATTTAATTAGCCATTTTTATGAAAATGTCTCCCATACCTCCCCTGACCTCTTTGAGTGGTGTATTATTTCTAAGTGGACAGTAGCTTCCTGTTATAACTTCTCTATTTATCTTTTCAATGTCATTAGGTGAACAGATTTTGCTTTCGAATAGTACTCCAACTACAAGCCTTCCATTTATTTCAGTCACTCTTCTTTTATTTAGAGAGGTGCCAACACAAATGGACTCTCTATCGACCTCTTCAGGAAAATCTGGTTTTTCACAGGGGTTTTTGATTGTTAACACGTTGATTAATTCCGTCTTATCATCAAATGTTTTTTCAAGGGCCTGCACCTGAACATATTTCATCACATCACAAGAGCAGGGCCAACAACATCTGTAAAGCGAGCCGCAAATTAATTCTTCATCATGACCTCTGACAGAAACAAATTCAGGTTCAGAACCGGGCCGTACAAGTGACCCAGAGACACTACAATACATCTTATTCTTCTCAAAAAACTCATCTTTAGAATTTGAATTATCTAAAATATATTTAAAAAATAAAGCACCGCCAGCATTTCTGTTTTTGTTTGGAAATATTTTCCCCCAATCTGCTCGTAACTCTTCATAATAACGTATCAATTTTAAACTATCAGGACTTCGAGACTCTCCTAAGCTTATTGGGGGAATTATTAAGCACATGACAATAAGTGTGAAAATATACCGAGTCATATCAATTTGTTTTACCTTGGTTGAAAACATATTGATGGTTCAGCTTTTCAATTTTGTATTTTGATTTTTGACCGTCAGTCCAATTTATCTGAATGTGTTCAATCTCTTCATTTTTACGGATTCCAAAATGGGCTACTGGTTCCATCTGGCATAAATACCCAGAGCCTGCATCTATAGTTTTAGCGTGGGTTCTGAAATTTGTTTTAAGTGTTACGGTAGCGCCTCTTGCTGGCGCATCGTAAGAGTTTCTAGGTTCTATTCTTAAATATTGAAAATCGTCTTTAACATTAGCTGAAAAAAGGCTTAATGGTTCAGGAGCACTTTCACCATGAGCAATCAGTAGCTCCAAAATTCCGTCACCATTTAAATCTGCTACTGCTCCACCAGTACCCAGACCAATCTTTTCTAGAGCATTCGTCAATTCCAACTGTTCAAGTTTATTGTTATCTAGAATTCTAAATAATTTATTTGGTTGACCGATATTGTTCAAAAATATCTCATCAAAACCATCATTATCGAAATCAGCGGATATAACGGTTCTAATTTTTGAAGGTTGTCTAAAATTTAAAGACGCTGTATCGACAAATGTGTTGTTTGCATGAGTGTATATTCTGTGGAAACCATTCCAATTTCCTGTGATAAGGTCTAAGCTTCCATTATAACCAATATCTGATAGAGCCGTTCCTCTCCCATTTTGGAGTGTGTCATCGATACCGTACTCTAAAGCTTTGTCAGTGTATGTGCCGCCCTTATTTATCAGTAAAAAATTAGGTCCGCGTTCATTCGCAGCAAAAATATCGACTTTTCCTGATAGAATATTCCCTGCTACGACAGCACGACCACCGGTCGTAGAATTTATTCCGAGTGAAGGTGCGATGTCTTGGATAATATCAGCTTCCAATTCGTAAAATCTTGTTGGACCCCCATAGTTGGAGACATAAATTCCATAATTACCGTTGCCATGTCTATCAACGCAAGCCACCGACCTACCCGCCGTAAGGTTCAAGTTTGCCTGATTTTTTTTAAAACCGAAAATATCGTAAATCGTTTTATCCACGTCTATTAGACGATCGGAATATTTTTTCGTTCCACTATAAGTGTCGGTATTCAAGAAATAAATTTCTTCATATCCATCCTGATCGACATCACAAGCGACAACTCCAATCGATGACCTTTTTTCATCAGCAAATAGTTCACTAGAATTAATATTTGTATATGAACCATTCTCATAGCTCAGTGCGAGATTAGGATACCGAAACCCTGTAACTATAAACTCCATTTTTCCATCATCGTTAAAATCTGTTACAGCCACGCCATAAGACAATCTCGGTACGTTATTTTCTATTTTATCGGTAATGTTTTGAAAAAACTGAGCATTAGCTGTAAGATTGTTTTCTGCTACACATAAACATACAGCAAAAATAGCTGTAACAAATGTGCTTTTTTTGACCAAGACAATATATGCAGCAACTTTTTTAAACAGTTTTTTTAAATCCATCTTATTTATTCATCATTTTACAGGGGAACTTTTTTAATCTTATTTTCGGGACAGGGGCAAATGCCCCTCGGGTGCAAAGTACTAGATAGACTAAAAAGGAAAATTGACAACAAAATTGACAAGAGATTTAAAGATTTTCCCATAACGCACAAGAAGAATGATAAGGATAAGAGCTTTTTTGAAAAGGTTATGAGGATCTTGTGACTTCTGATAACCATATCTACGGATTTATATTTTTGCACCGTTGCTTAAAATCTTGTAATGCTACCTATTAATGCCTTAGTTTAAGACTCACCAATGAATAAAATTATTAGGATTACGTTACGTAATATTTGTAAGAAATAAATTTAGTTAATACGATATAGTTGTTTTGCATATTTTACACCTTTCTGCTTCTAGAGTGGTATATTAACCCGTCGAATTAGTAAGGTGTTTAGAAAAGTTGATTTAATCAAAAAAAACGAAACCTTGAAAGTGGCATCAGTATTTACCGTAAAATTACTTCCGAAAGATATCCAACAACTAGCTCTATTCCTGGACGTCGATGGCACGCTATATGAGATTGAGAGTAGTCCTAGCTTGATCAAACCTTGTTTTAAATTGCAAAAAAAACTGCAAACCATCCGTAATAGACTTGGAGGTGCGTTAGCGCTTATTAGTGGTAGATCATTAGACGATCTAGATAGGATTTTCGAGAACGATAAAATTTCTGTTGCTGGAAACCACGGAGCACAATTGAGAGATACACTCCGACTTAAGGAGTACCAAGCCGAGTCTGGAAAAATAAAGGGAATTGCTTATAAGATTAGTGAATTACTTAATGGCAAAAAAAATATTGAGATTGAAAACAAGGGTTCAAATTTAACTGTTCATTTTCGAAATTCAGCGATCGACAGGAAAGAGATTAGTAAAATAATGTTGGAGATTGTAAAGTATGAACCAAAATTAATTTTACTTGAAGGAAAGGAAGTTTTGGAAGTTAAACCTCTGAGCCACAATAAGGGAACGGCAATTTCATACTATATGAAAACTAAACCTTTTATAAAGCGAAGACCGATTTTTATCGGTGATGATATAAGCGATGAAGATGGTTTTGAAACTGTTAACAAGATAGGCGGCTGGTCAGTTCGTGTTGGAAATTATAAAAGAAGTAAAGCAAACTTCTTTTTACCTAATGTTAAATCCGTTCACGAAATAATGGAGCAGCTTCTGAAATCAAGGTAAATCAATTGGAGAGTTATGAGTAGAGTAGTCGTTATTTCTAACAGAGTTATGCTTCCCAAGGAAAAGAAACCTGAGGCAGCTGGCGGTCTTGCAGTTGCATTATTTGATACGCTGCAGGAGACAAACGGTCTTTGGTTTGGTTGGAGTGGCGCAGTCACTACAGATAAGAATATTAAACCACTTGTTAAAAAGGATGGAGGAATTACTTATGCCATTGTTGATTTACCAAAAAAAGATTATGAAAATTACTACAACGGTTATTGTAACGAAGTACTTTGGCCCATTTTTCACTATAGATTGGACTTAGTAGATTATTCCAAAAAAAAATTCGAGAGTTATAAAAGGGTTAATAAGTCTTTTTCCTTAATGATTAAAAAACTTCTCAATAATGAAGATTTGATATGGGTTCATGATTATCATTTTTTATTAATTGCTAAAGAGTTGAGAAAGCTCAAATGCACTCAGAAAATAGGCTTTTTTTTACATATACCATGGCCATCAAAAGAAATTTTGACTGCATTACCTGATCATCGAGAGCTAGTTGATGCTCTATTAGAGTTTGACTTGATAGGCTTCCAAACTAGAAAACATGTACTTATCTTTTTAGATTATATCATAAGTGAGCTAGGAGGCTCAGTTGAGCCAGATGGATCAATATTTGCTTTAGGGAAAAAGTCTAAAGTAAAACATTTTCCAATATCTATAGATACGAACAAAATTATAAAAATATCAGAAGAAACTGATAACTCTCCTCAAGTGAAAAGACTAGTCAAAAGTATTAAAACGGACAAACTAATAGTCGGAGTCGATAGGCTAGACTATTCAAAGGGGCTTGAGCTTAGATTCTCGGCATACAATCATCTTCTTACAAATCATAGTGAACACATCAGATCAACAACTTTGCTTCAAATAGCCCCGACCTCAAGAGGCTCTGTTTTTCAATACAAAGAAATAAGAAGAAAATTAGAGCTTAGTGCTGGAAAAATAAATAGTGCGTACGGTGACTTTGATTGGACGCCAATTAGGTATCTCAATAAAGGATTCCAGCAAAAAAGTCTTATGGGATTTTTTAGAAATAGTAGAATTGGACTAGTAACACCGCTGAGAGACGGAATGAATTTGGTAGCAAAGGAATATATAGCTTCCCAACGCGTGAGTGATCCAGGGGTGCTAATTTTGTCAAGATTTGCAGGCGCAGCAGAGGAATTTCCCGACGCATTGATTGTGAACCCTCATGATCCGGAGGGAGTAGCAGATGCATTGCATCATGCCCTAAAAATGCCTAAAAAAGAACGCTTGAGGAGATGGCTTAGTGCTTTTGATCAATTACAATCTTTTAATATAAGTGTATGGAGAACTCACTACATCGAAGCATTACAAACATCAATAATCAAATAGTTAAAAAGAAGTGAATACACTAGGTCCGTGTAAGTTAATTTTTTGACAACACTTTTGACAACACTTTTCGTGATTTTCCTGATAACGCATAAGAAGCATGAGAAGCATAAGAACTATTTTAAAGGGTTATGAGAATCCTGATAACTCCTGATAACAATACCCACGGGTTTTGATCCCGTGTACCGTAAGTTCGAATCCTACCACCCCAGCCATTTCCTAAATGAAGATAACTTTGCTGCTTCTTAAAAATATTCTTCACATTTCGAAAGCTATGCAAGTTTTTGAATAAGGATCATACCCTCTTTAAAATCAATTAAATTTAATTACAAGTCGGCCTCTGACCCCGCCACCTTCAAATCGTTTATGTGCTTCCGACACTTGAGACGGACTAAATGTATCGGCTAACCTCAAGGAAATTTTGTTTGCGTTTACAAGCTTCCTTAAATCATCTAATTTTTCGTACATGCAATCTTGAGTTCTTACCCATGTTTGAGTAAAATTTATATCACGCTCACCTGTCCCCTGATAACCTCGTACCGCGGTAAAGGAGCCTCCATTTTTGACTGCGGCAACTGCTTTTTCATTTAATAAAGCGCCATCTGCTAAGCCATCTACGCCTTCGGGAAACCGTTCCAATATATGTTCAATGAATTCTTCTCCTCTTGGGAGCGATAGATCTGCACCAAGTGATTTAATTAAATTTTGGTCTTTCTCTGACGTATCTGCTATCACATATAAACCTAAAGTTTTTGCAATTTGGATCATGTAACCTCCGTAGGCTCCTGCAGAGCCAGTAACTGCTAACTTATCGCCTGAATTTAAGTTCAAAAGTTCTAGAGAAAGCTTTGCCGTTAATCCATTCATTGGTAAAGTACAGGCTTCTTCAAAACTGACCCCCTTGGGAATTGGTACCACTGCTCCTGATTTTAGAGCAATTTGTTCGCGGTATGCCCCATGTTGACCATTTGGTATGACCATTGCCATGACCGCGTCGCCTTTTTTGAGGGCTGTTTTGACGTTTTCTCCAATCGCAACTACTTTCCCAGAAATATCCATTCCCGGAACATACGGAGGATCATAAGGTTTTTGTCGTTCTGCTATACCTCCATTACGAGCTAAAATATCTGTTGGATTTATAGCTGCGCAAAACACCTGCACTAGTATTTCATCCGCTTCAGGTTTAAGCTCAGGCACTTCAATAAGCTCTAGCACTTCAGGTCCGCCATGCTTCATTAAGCCAATCGCACGCATCTCTACTCCTTTGATTACGATAGAACGTTGATTGATTTATGTTACACTATTAAAATACACTATTAAAAAAGAATTTTAAATGATGTTACCAGAAGATCTTACCCCTGAACAATTTAGTAGAAAACCCGCAGTCCTGAAAGCTCTTACTAATCCTCGTTCTCCAAGTAGTGTTTTGAATTATATGTGTGGCTGCGATATAAATAATGCTAATGATAGAAAAAGCCTTTTTTACGATGAAACAGTGGAACCACTATTAGGCATATGGTTTAGGAGTGGAACCGCTTTGGACGATATTTGCAAGCCATTTTCATCTGTTATTCGCGAATTGAAAGCAGATCCAGAAACCCTAATTGAAGATGAATGGTTTACCCTTGAAGGCCAAGTTGCTAGGGTATTGCTAGCAGACCAACTATCTCGCTCGTGTTTTCGAGGTACAGCTGAAGCTTTTTCGTTTGACTATATAGGACGTGAGCTCGTTCGAGACCTAGTAAGTAAAAACAAAGTTGATCAAACTTTAAAATTGCCTCCTGCACTACTATATTTACTCCCCTGGGCTTTGGCCCATTCAGAAGAAATAATCGACCTTGTTCGCGCATGCGAAATAATTGACATGGCAATTGGTGCTTATCCTGATTTTAGTTTATTTGAAGGAAGAAATAAAAAAGCGGTAGATCAACATAGGCAAGTTTTAGAAAAATTTGGGCGTTACCCACAAAGAAATTTAGAGTTTGGAAGAGCCAATACTCCTGAAGAAGACCAATGGCTCAATGATAAAGAGAATTTACCAATTTGGGCAGGCGGCAATCTTTCTTTTGATCAAAAAATTAAATAAGAACCGTAGGTCTGAGTCCTACCACCCCAGCCACCCTATGAAAATTATAAATCTTAGCTATATCATTATTTTTATTATTCTATAGATTGAGCGAATGCTTGAAACAAAATCTATTCCTGAAGAATTACAATCTTCAATAAAAGAAAAGGGGTATGACAAACTAACGACAGTTCAAAGCTTAGTGCTTGATCCTAGCAACAATGATAAAGATCTTCTGGTGAGCTCCCAAACAGGCTCTGGAAAAACACTTGCTTACGGTTTGTCAATATCGGTTGCTGGACTTAAAGAAATTCTGGCTACAGATAATAAACTTAAAACTCTAATTGTTACCCCCACGCGAGAATTAGCTTTACAGGTTTTTAATGAATTAGCATGGCTGTTTTCTAAGACTGAGATCAGAATATCAACGGCGATCGGTGGGATGGATATAAAAAAAGAAAGAAAAAATATTTCTAAAGGAGTTGATCTTTTAATAGGAACTCCCGGAAGGATTAATGACCATATACGCCGGAAAACATTACAATTAAATTATCTAAGATCGCTTGTCCTTGATGAAGCTGATGAAATGCTTGACCTAGGCTTTAAAAAAGATTTAGACATGATTGTAGATCAAAGTCCCGCGAATAAGAGGGTACTTATGTTTTCAGCAACCATCCCAAAAAAAATATTGTCATTAGCATCAAAGTACCAAAGAAATGCAGTCAGAATTGAAGCAACTAGACTTGGCAGAGCCCATACCGATATTTCTTATGAAACATATTTAGTAAAAAAACATGATATTGAAAACGCAATATTCAACTTTCTCCGTTTTCATGATGATAAGACTATTATTATTTTTTGTTCTACTAGAAATGCTGTAACACATATATCATCTAGAATATTAAATAGAGGTTTTTCTGTTGCCTCTTTATCTGGCGCATTGAATCAATCAGAGAGATTTAAGGCATTACAATCTATAAAAAATGGTAGGTGTAAGATATGTGTTGCGACAGACGTAGCTGCAAGAGGTATTGACTTGGTTAACCTAGATATAGTGATACATGCTGAGCTCCCTCATAATCCAGAAACCTTAATACACAGAAGTGGGCGAACCGGGAGAGCTGGGAAAAAGGGTCGGAGTATTCTTTTTTGTTCACCTGGCGAGAAAAGAAGATATGAAAGATTGATCAATTCGGCAAAGGTAAGTCCGGTTATCAACAAATTTCTTTCTCAAGAAGAAATAGAACTTAAAGATAATGAAAAGATCATAAACTACCTTTCAACAAGCCGAAAAAAAAGTTCTAGTGAACTTAAGCTTGCTAATGAGCTATTAAGTCGGTTTTCTAATGAAGACATAGCCTTAGCGTTAATTGAAAATTTCACGGGAAAACTTCCTCCTATAGAGGAGGTGGAAAGTCTTGGCGAAGAACAAATTGTTCAAATGAAAAGTGATCGAAAAAAAAAGAAAAGAGGCAGACAAAATTCCAGACGTAACTTCAGAAAAAGATAGAAATATTGGCAACGTTTTTGACAACAGTTTTCGCAATCATCGTTATAACATAGCTGTATAATCGCTACATTTGTGTAAGTCAGCCTTTTTTACAGCTAGACTTCTTAATTTCATGTTTTTCTCAGATGATGGTGCGGTCATCAAATCCAGAAAAGACTGATGACTGTGATACCAGATCCCTAAAGCTTCATGAATTTTCTGATTGCCGATAAGTGTAGCTGATGCCTCTGTTTGCCATAAAACTTTGGCTTCAACCTCAGCTAGAAGAATATTCAATATTTCAATGTAGTCTTTATAAAGTTTGCCATTTGGAAACTCAGCTTCTGCGTTGTACTCATTAAGATTCAACATAATAATTGAACAATCTTTTGAAGTTCCTGCAATCTCTTTAAATTTTTCTATTTCTTCGATATTGACATTAGGTAGATCAGCCAAATTCATTCTCCATTAAAAGTAATTTTTTATTCTTCGTAGTATTTTAAAAAGATATTTTTTGACAACGCTTTTGACAACAGTTTTCGTGATTTTCCTCGTAACACATAAGCAAAAAATGAGAAACACAAGAACTATTATCAAGGGTTTTGAGAATCTTAATAAATTATGACAACAATATCCACGGGTTTTAATCCCGTGTACCGTAGGTTCGAATCCTACCACCCCAGCCATTAACCATAACTCCTAGTTTATGACATACCCATAAGTACCTTTGACATATCTATCTACTATTTCAAACTTTTGTATTTTTCCTGATCCGGTTAAAGGAAAATCTCCAACCTTAACCCAAATAGAAGGTGTTTTTTGGGCGGACATATGATTTCTTGCATGAGACTTTAGATCTTCCTTTTTCGGTGTGGTCTCTGACGTAAAGAAAGCAGCTATCACTTCGCCCCATTTTTCGTCTGGTAATCCAACTACTGCAACCTGCATAATGTCTGGATTAGTCACTAAAACAGCTTCAATCTCTGCAGGGAAATGATTTTCGCCTCCCCTAATGATCATGTCTTTGACTCGTCCCGTTATTGTTAGAAAACCATTTTTGTCCATGGTCCCAAGATCACCTGTATGCAACCAGCCTTCATTATCAATAGTCTTTTTAGTAGCTTCAGGATTATCATTGTAACAAGACATTATAGCGTAAGAGCGAGCACAAATTTCTCCTACTTCTCCTAATGCCAAAACTTCATTGGTATCGGTCGATCTTATAGAAACCTCCGTTTTAGGGAGAGGTTGCCCAGCAGTCTTCGTAATTTGTTCAAGTGTAGCTCCTATGGGATTAAGACTTATCATTGGACTATGCTCAGTTTGACCAAAAGCAGACAACAAATGACATCCAAGGCGCTCTCTTACTCTTGTCACTAATTCGGGTGGAACGGGAGCACCACCAGTTGAAATCACCTCAAGAGAAGACGTATCTCTCGGCTTTAGCTTCAATGACTCTAGAAGATCAAACAACATAGTTGGAACAGCGAAGCATATTGTTACTTTTTGTTGTTCTATAAGCTTCGCAAAGATATCTGCTTTGTACTGTTTAATAAGTAGCATTTTACAAGCGGCAGCTAAGCAACCCAAAGTTCCTGTTGCACACCCTGCTGTATGAAATAGTGGCATAAAATTTGACCAAACAGATTCCTGTGAAATTTGTTTTCTTTCACTATAAATCTTTGCATTATTGAGTAAGCTCTTGTGTGTTAATACTGCTCCTTTAGGGAAGCCCGTTGTACCACTTGTGTATTGTATTTGAGCGGGATCACTAGGGTATACTTTAGCCCTTGGCTCATTTTCTTTATTTGTCGAGTATAGTTTATCTCTATCATAAAGGTCTGTTACTTCTCTTAACAGCTCATTACCTTTGATAGCTTCCTTTGCTATCTCATCCATCTTATTGCCACGATATTCCGGTATAAGAAAGAGCCCAACTGCTCCTGATTGTTCAATTACATAACACAATTCTTTTTGTTTAAATGAAGGATTAGCAGTTACAAGAACTAAGCCAGACAACGCACATGCATATTCCATAAAAACCCATTGTGGTATATTTGGAGCCCATACCACGACCTTCTCCCCTTTTTGAAACCGGCTGGAGAGGCTTGTCGAGAGTTTTTCAGCTTCTAAAAATAATTCTTTGTAAGTCCATAATGAACAAGCGTCGCCATTATCATCGATATCAACCATGGCAACATTATCAGGAAAGGCGTTAGCAGTCTCCTGAAGAAAATCACCTATGGTGATGTCTCGTATATCTGCATCATCTTGTGCCGGAAAATACGAATTCGTTAGCTCGACTTCATACAATTTTATGACTCCATTTTTATTCTAAAAATTTAACTTTTTGACAACAGTTTTCGTGATTTCTCTGAAAATTATGTACCATAAGAAACTTGGCAATTATTTGACTACTTATAAAAAGTTTATATTTATTTCAATTATTATGTGCCAATCTTACAGGGTCTTTCCCATGTATATCTGATCAATGATTTTTTACCTATTATGAGGTGCAAACCTGAAATTTTACTTATACATTTGCGCAATCACAGGGATCACTCCTCGACGGTTCAGGCTTTGATTAACTGACGATGGGTTCAATATCTTTTTTAAATAATCCAATGCATCCTGTGGATCACAATTCCCACACATGAAAATATCAAGTGAAGCAAAATCACGTTCTGGCCAAGTATGTATACTTATGTGACTTTCAGATAAAACTGTTACACCGCTTACGCCCATTCCTTCACCAAAAGGATGATAGTAGGAATGCAGAATGGTCGCGCCAGCCTTGCGAGCACTTTCTTCTATTGCTTCTTTTATAAAATCTAAGTCACCCATTTGTTCCACGCCCCAAAAATCAGCAAGTATGTGCCTTCCTGCAAATTGATCGCCTGTTTTTGAACATGTTACGAAATAATCGCTATCGAGATGGTTCATTTTATCCTGCCTCCTCTTCTTTCTTGGATCTTCTATTAATGTCATCTTGGATCCAGGGAGGAAGAACAAAAGATGCCAAATGCATTTCTGGACTGTAATGTCTAGTTTTAAAACATGCTCTTTTAAAACGTTTGTTGAGTGTTTCTAAAAGGGGTAGTGACCAAGTGGAGTTGAGAACTCCAAAGCCCAGCGTCATGTATCCGCCATAATACGTTGGGATCGCAGCAATATAACAACTAGCGCTCAATCCTGCCTCCTCAAGGCAAGATAGAGTACTTCCAACCTCACCTGATTGAAATTGAGGGACACCTCCTTGGGTGGAAACCACAGCATTTTCTTTAAGAATTTCAACTAAGTTTTTATAAAATTCATGGCTAAATAATTTCTCCCCAGGGCCTACAGGATCAGTTGAGTCAATTATAACCACATCGAACTTTAAATCTGTTTCTTTCACATACGCAAAAGCATCGCCAACTATTAGTTGCACTCTAGTATCTTGGTAAACTTCACCTCCATTATTAACGCTAGGTATATATTCCACGCAGGCATCAATTACCATCTGATCAATTTCTGCCATGACAACTCTTTTTATGCCTTTATGGCGAAGAACCTCGCGTAAAATCCCACCATCACCACCGCCAATAATTAGAATATTCTCTGGTTTTTCATGTGAAAAAAGGGGTACATGCGTCATCATCTCTTGATAAACGAATTCATCACATTCTGTGATCTGAATTATACGATCAATGGCTAGCACACGACCAAGTGTATCGTTCTCGTAAATTGCAATATCTTGATATTCGCTCTTTCCCTCAAATAAGGTTCTATTGATTTCAAAACCCTGAAATGCCTTGGTTCCTTTAAGGGTATAAATGCTTTCAACATCTTCTATGAAATTACGCCGCGCAGGCATTTCGTCCCTCCTTGGTAAAATTTTTTACATGAGCCTGATTTGCCTTATGGAATCCCCTTTCCATATTATGTATATTGGCTTGAGTAGGTTTGAAATATTTTTTACAAATCCCAAGTGCAGCTTCGACGTCAAATGCTTTACAAGAAAAAACATCAATATACACCTGTCCGATATTTTCAGCAAAATGTGCGGCAATATTGGAAGTTTCAATCATCTGAAGTAAAGTATAGCCTGCGGCCTCATGGGAATGCGTGGCGAAATGCTCAATTACTGGGTCACCGTAAGCTACCATGTCAATAGCATGTACTAGCTCTTTACTCCAATTCAGTATATTTTCTTTATCTTCTAGTAACTCTTTGGGACAACCATTAAAGTCTAATACTAAATGCTGACCCCATGGTGCTCGCGCCAAATTTGTTTCATTTTGTGTCGTCATTTCTTTCTCCTTTAATGATTGGCATAGGCCAACGTACGATAAAGAAAAAGCTCGCGATAAAAGGTTTAAACGTCAAATGCTCTAATGGTAATGTCACCAGTTATGGCATACAACGTTATTTAATAACGCAAACCCTCTCAAAACTAGGCGGATGGGACTTTATGCAGCAAGCATCGAACAAAAGCCCGCCCCGAATTAAAAACATTTACGCCGTTGCATAACCATTATCTGAAATTTTCAGGGGTTAGAGACACGTGCGTAAGCGCATGTATACAAAATTTTAAAAAAAAAGAAATAAAAAAATTCTTCTGCGTAAATTAATTATTCAAATCTTAATCTTTCAAAAAAATTTTCAACGGATAATGTAAATGATCTTCATAAGTTAAAGTTAAAATGAAAAGGTTTCTTGAGTTAAAAATACTTAGAATTTACCCAAACAAAATCCTCAGCGTCACTAAAAAATTCCAAAGACTTTTCAGGGACAATTAAAGAAGTAATGGGTTTACTACAACCACTCGAATAGTATGTGTTGGCGTCTTGTTTATTCTCTACCGTATCCATCCCTATATAGATATATGTGTCCTCAGTATCTTTATACTGAGCAATACAAGAAAAAAGGTTGCTTGGTAATATTGACGGTTGAAGAACGATATCTTTTACTTCTTGAATAAAACTATCTTTCATCTTTATTACTAATACAGTGAACGCTTTCGCCTCGGCAATAAACCTACTCAAGTTTTGATAGTTTGGGAACCACCCCCAAACAGGTCCAGAAAAAGATTCGGTACGACTTCCATTAGGATATTTAATTAAAAGGTGATCTACAGAGTCCAACCAGCTGGTACCGACTCCTTCTAAATCGAGAGCAGCATCAATACTCTCCATAAAACTTACACAAACAAATTCGTTTTTTTTATTGAAGCCCATGTGACGTGTAATAACATTTGGGTATTCTCTAGTATAAAGTTCAGTTTTGAACTGATCAAAACATCCATCCTTTGGTCGATACTTAACAATCATAACCACTTGTGGATCAGGAAATTTTTCATATTCATGATCAGATATTTCTCGATTAGATTTATAAATAGGAGAAGGAATAAGGCCGTTGTTGGAAACCTTTCCTGCCTCTAATGGGACATTTTGATCCTCAGATTTATTTACTTTAGGTTGCAACAAATCTTTTCCATTTTTAAGATCAAGATTTTGAGGACGTTTCCAAAAGAATACGTGACATCTACTTTCGGGATTTGGAGAAACAGAAACTAACTCCCAGCCCTTACCACCCATATCTTTCATATGAGATGAACGATCGGTTGTATTGAAGGGTAGTTCTGTATCTTTATAATCCCACATAATTATTTTTTATATTTTCATTTTTTTTCAGGTTTAAATTAAATTCCATTTTCCCAAGATACATGAATGTAAAACAAACTGAAATCCCTTAAAGATATATCCTGATTCACAATTTACTTTTTCTAGAAATTAAAATCCCACCAAAAACAATTAAACCACCCCCAGCAACCGTTGAGATCGTTAGAGGGTCCTGGAAAAATATAATCCCTACTATAGATGCAAAGAAAAGATGAAAATATGAAAATGGTTGCAACACACTAGCTTCTGCATGGCGATAAGCGTTGGTAAGCAAAAAGTGGCCTACTAAGCTAAACGTACATAACAAAATTAGAAAGTATAAATCAGATAATTGTATCGGCTTATAAAATAAAGGGCTGGGAATTGTGATCGCAATTGCGGAGACTAGAGATACCCAGAAAAAACTGGTTTCAGTATTATCAGTAGAAGCTACCTTTCTTGTAAGCACTGCATAAATTGCGAAGGTAACTGCAGAGATCAAAGGCAAGACAGATACAAAAGAGAATTCAAGATTTATTGGATTAATAATAATAGTTACTCCTATAAATCCTACCCCGACCGCTACTATTTTTATTCTTGTAATTTTCTCTTCTAAAAATAGCCCAGACAACAGCACTGTCAGGAGAGGAAAAACCGCCATTAGTGCGTGTGTTACTATTAATCCAACTTGGGTATATGAGTAGATAGCCATTAATAAAGACGAAATGAATAAAAGCCCTCTAGAAACCTGGGCAACTGGCTGCTTTGTCTTTAAAATTGACCGTAAAACACCTCGGCCTCTTAAGCTGACTAAAATCACAAAACTTCCAATTATCCAAAATCGGAACATATTTATGTTTAATACATCATAAAGTTCGGCCATATACCGCGACATACCATCCATCAATGCAAGAAAGAATGTTGCTATAATCAAAGTGATTATTCCTTTTTTTGATGAAGTGGTCATAATTGAAGCTATAAATTGAAAACAGTCCAACTAATGGACTATTTTAAAAAATTTAACAATATATTTAAAATTAATACCCCTCGACCATGAGAATATATCCTGTTGAATTTTCTTTGCGAATATCAATTATTTTTGCGTATTCTTCTGACTCATAGAATTGCTTTGCTTTTTCTAAAGTATCAAATTCAACTACTACATCACGATTACCCTGAGGAGTTCCTTCGGCAATAATTTGATCGCCACCTCTTATTAGGTACCTACCCCCAAAACTTTTTATTATGTTTTCTGTTTCGGAGGCGTATTGTTGATATTTTTTTGGATCCGTAATTGTTATCTGTCCAATAATGTAGCCTTTTTTCATAGTTCAACCTCAGTATTCTCATATTTCATTTACTTTATTTTTGGCTGCGTATCAAATGTCTGATCCGTTTCGATACAGTCCACCCAATCCAAACAAGACTTTTTCCATGCTTGTCTCTTGGGATGGAGACTCTTTCTTTGTCTAATTGTCCCGACTCTCAACCCAAAAAAACCAGATTTCCCATTTTCAGGTTTAGCATAAATTCTTGTTCCACACTTTCCACAAAATGCCAATTCACGTTTTGCACCACTATCTGCTAATTTGATATAAAAACTCAATTCTCCTTTTAAAAGATTGAAGCTATCATTAATAGCACCAACGACATAACCAAATGCAGTACCAGAATTTATTTGGCAATCCGTACAGTGACAAATTGTTGTTGTCTCTGGGTCAACATTCGCTTCAAACTTAATTTGCCCACACAGACATGTTCCATCTATATTCATTCAGCACCTTTCTAATCCTCAAATTCTTCATAGTATGGAGCCTTTAACCACACGAGTATAACTAATTTTAAAAATAAACCTAGAAAGATCGCTGAATATATATAGAAATAACTCATGCTTAATTTAGATCACCGATATTTAGGAATTATTGTTGCTTTAATGACAGTTTTTATCTGGGCTGTTTTTATAGTTGCTACCAGATTTTCTGTAAGCACTAGCTTTACAGTCGAGGAGGTTTTATTTTTAAGATTAGTACCGAGCACCTTGATCATGGCACCTTTTATGATCAAATATGATTTGATCCCCAGAGGTCTATCTTGGTTTAAAGCTGGAATGTTGATGATTGGTGCTAGCGCTATTTTCCCATACATTGTTTCAAGTGGACTATCGTTTGCACCAGCGTCCGATGGTGGGGTGCTTGCTCCTGGTATGCTACCTTTTTGGACCGCGTTGGCTGCTTTTTTGATTTTAGGCGAAAAGTTTGACCAAATACGTCGAACTGGCTTGTTTGTTATATTGGTTGGGGCACTATTAGTTGGCTTATGGCAAATTTTATTTCATTCTGACGAAGGAGTTTGGAGGGGCCATATTCTTTTTCTTGTTGGGTCGGGATTATTTGCCGTCTATTCAGTTATTTTTCGGCAAAGTGGGCTTACTCCCCTTCACGGTCTTGTGATAGGTTTGTTTTGGGGCACTCTATTTATTACCCCTATATTACTCCTCACAGGAAGAGTAAACTTCAATGATGTATCTGCGTTTGATATAGGCGTTACTATAGTTATTCAAAGTTTAATAATCGGTATTTTAGCTACCATTCTTTTCAACTATGGGGTTCGATTAATAGGAGCATCGGAGATGGGCGCGTTCGGTGCATTAACACCAATACTTGCAATGCTGGGAGGGATTATGTTTTTAGAAGAAACTGTACCTGCAATCAAGATGATTGGAATTTTTTTGGTTGCCATTGGTGTATTCTTGGCTTCGGGCATTCTAAAGCATAAAAGCCATAAAGATGAAAAACTACAGTAGGAAGAAAACTTTTAAACCAATATCGAGGAAACTAATTTGACGGAGTGTCTTTTAAAACTAATCTTAAATAAATTAAATAAGGGATAAAACTTGGAAACAATACTGTTATGGATGGCGGGTGCACTTTTTGCTGGCTATTTGTGCAGGTTGATATTTATCCCAACAATAGTAGGCTTTATTCTATCGGGTTACTTGTTCTCACTTTATGATGGAAGCGGACAATCATTATTAGACATACCATCAGAGATTGGCGTAGAACTCCTGTTATTTTCAATTGGTTTGAAAATCAAACCCTCATCACTGCTAAATACCTCACTATTTTTAGTATTCTTGATGCACTCTACCGCCGTTTTTTTTGTTTTTCTTATACTTCTTAATCTTGGTATAAGCATAGAAATTAAGGTGCTCATTTGTTTAGCTTTTACCTTCTCCAGCACCATCATAGCTTCAAAGGCTCTCGAAAATCGAAATGAACTAACAACCTTTCACGGCAGACTAGCTATATCATTGTTAATTTTTCAAGATATCTTAGCTCTTATAGTACTGTTACTTACAAATGACTCATCATGGACACCTTCAACGCTTTACCTTCTTGCGTTACCCCTATTAATTCCAATACTAAAAATATTATTAGAGAAATTTAACCCGAGTGAAGAATTAGAGCTTATTGCTACAATCTTATTGGCTTTGTTATTAGGCTCTGCTCTTTTTAAATACGCTGGATTATCAGGAGAAATAGGTGCCCTCACTCTTGGTATGTTAATGGCTAATTATAAGTCTGCAAAACAGCTCGGGGAAAGAATATGGACAATTAGAGAGATCTTATTAGTAGCATTTTTCTTCTCTCTCGGGATGAGCTTAGATCTAAATTTACAAATTATTCAAAGCGCATTTTTGATAACGAGCCTAATATTTATTAAATCTATTATTTTATTTGGCCTTCTATTGGTGTTTAAGCTAAGAGCCTACACCGCTTTTTTAATAGTCATTTCATTAGCAACTTACTCAGAGTTTTCATTAATACTTATATCGTCGTGGGAACAAAGTGGGCTGTTAAATTCAGAGACGTTCTCCATTCTAACATGCACTATATGCTTTAGCTTTGCTTTAGGTGCTATCTTGAATAATTCGGTACATGAGATTTTTGTGGTAATTGAAAAGTATTTAGTTACCTTCGAAAGACGTCAACACCATCCAGACGAGCAACCTCACACATGTGGCGGAGCCGATGTTATGGTGCTAGGCATGGGAAGAGTCGGTAGTGCGATTTTTGATAATTTGTCAGCTAACAATGTAAAAGTCGTAGGTTTTGATGCTGATACTAATCTTGTTAAGGAACAGTTAAAATCTGGGAAAAGGGTTACATTTGCTGATGCAGAGGATCCAGGGTTTTGGTCGAAGCTAAGATTTGGAAAATTAAAAGCCATTATCTTAGCTTTACCAGAATTTCATGCTCAAAATTGGTCTACACAACAAGCAAGGCGTTACGGCTTCAAGGGAAAAATAATTGTGCCCACGCGATCTCAAGGCAATCCTGAGACGCTTAAAATTTCAGGAGCTGATGAAATATATGATGCTTATCAAGCAACGGGTATTGGCGTAACTGAAATTTTTCTAAAGGACTAAACTGATTTTAGGAAACTAAGGAATACTGAAATTAAATTTTAAGAGGTGAATTGATGGAGAAAAAGTTATTAACTATTTTTGGGGCTAGCGGTTTAGTTGGTTCAAGCATTTTAAGAGAGGCATTAGATAGAGGGTATCATGTCAATGGCACACTTAGAGATATCGAGAGGCAAGATAGAATTACCAGATTAAAAAGCCTTCCTTCTGGGAATAATGCCAAATTTTTCCCGGCAGATATGGCGGAAGTTTCTTCATTGGATAATCCTCTCATCAATTCCGATGCGGCTATTATCTGTTGTCTTATACCCACATATAAAGGCTTTGATGGAACACCTGCAAAAGAGCTTGATGATGAAAGAGGCTATAATGAAATCATCAAGCCCACAGTGGATGGGTGCCTCAATATTCTTAAGTCAGCAAAAATAAATAACGTTAAGAATATCTTAATTTGTTCCTCTACTTCTAGTACAAACCCCATTCCCCAAGTTCTAATAAAAAACGAGCTGGATCATTGGTCTGATGAAAAAGAGCAATGCAATTCAAAAAAGTATACGTCAGCTGCTAAAACATATATGGAGAAAGCAGCGTTCAAATTTTGTAATGAAAATAATTTGCGGCTGTCCGTGTTTCTGCCTACTGGATTGTACGGGCCCGCCATATTACCAGAGCATTTTAAACATAATCCATTTTTATGGATTAAAAGTGTCCTCGAAGGGGGACCTCCGAGACACCAAAAAGTTCCAAATGACTCAGCTTCGTTAATACATCTCCAAGACTTAGCAAAGCTGTTTATGGCGGCATACGAAAACCCTTCAGCTTCTGGTCGATACTTTGGGGTCTTGGAAAGTTTCCATTGGAATGACATTTATAAGGAGTGTCAGAAGTTAATACCAGACATGCAAATGCCTGAACCGATGTCAGGAGATCCCGTACCACCAACACAATTTGATTTTAAACGAAGAGATAGTCTTGGAATTAAGATAAGGGATTTCCCTACGATCATGCGTGAAACTGTTGAATGGATAAAAAGTAAGCCATTTTAAAGCAAAACTCGATGCGCTTTTATTCAACGCTTTTTCTTAAATTTAAGTCAGTCACTACAAAATAAATGCCTACAACTGTTGTCGAGATTGCTATTTTCCAATTCAAAGGATTTAAAATTGAAAATAAAATCCAAAGAAATACAAAATTGGCTTTTTCTTGGTGGGGAAAATTGTATTAAAGCACTCAATTTGCCATGTTATTGATAATATCGTAATTATTGCAGGCAGCATAATTTTTAAATAAAACTTTAAAACAATCTAAAAATAAGTTTAATAAAAGAAAGCTTTCTCTGTAAGGTGCTCATGCCAAGGAATAGTTCAATAGGATTAAAAAAAAAATTCGAAACTCATTATAATGGTCGAGACTTTTTATGTTTTGGCAATAGACCAAATGACTTTCTTGAAATTTATAAAAACGTCGTTGACAAATATCCAAACCGAACGGCTCTAGTTTTCAAAGATAAAACCGTAAGTTATAAAAAACTCGATGAGTTGTCCGATAGCTTTGCTGGAGGGTTGTTGAAATCTGGGCTAAAAGAGAAAAATATCCTTGTTATCAATCTTGCAAATAGTATTGAGTTTGTTGTCGCTCTATTTGCTTCATTCAAAACCGGGCTAATTGCTATGCCTGTTAGTCATAGACATAAAAAAGAGGAGCTTATTTCTCTTTATGATGATGCAGGGGTACACGCAGTTTTATTTGATAAAGAAACCGAGAAAGAACAGCCTTTTAGTGAAGATGGTAACTCTATTCTTTTTATAACTACGCAAGCTGAGACTCGAACTGGATGTCTAAAATTTAATGAATTACTTGAAAAAGGCGTTGGGGTAAACATCACTTTAAAAAAGATTGATGAGGAAGACCCAGCCATACTATTATATACCTCTGGTACTACCGGTCGCCCAAAAGGAGCTATATTGACCCATCTTGGGCTAGTCCATTCTTTTCTACATTTCCAAATGGAGCTCGGACTTAAAGATGGTGAATGCACTATTCTTGCTGTACCTGCAAGCCATGTTACTGGACTAGTAGCTCAAATTCTGACCTTAATTGGATGTGTAGGGAAAATTGTCATTATGGAGCATTTTGAAGTACAAGAGTTTGCAAGTCTTGCAAAGAAACATGGATTAACATATTCAATACTTGTTCCAGCAATGTACGCATTACTACTTCATCGCAATGCGTTAATTAGTGAAGATCTACAATCGTGGAGAATAGGTGCTTTTGGGGGAGCTCCAATGCCTGATGCTGTTAGGAAGAAATTGGCTTCAAAGTTGCCATTCCTAAGTTTAATTAATGCATACGGTGCAACTGAAACCACTTCCCCTACCACTATCATTCCAATTAATTGCAATGACAAAGGTGATAGCGTAGGTCTAGTAGTACCTTGCGGTAAAATAAAGATTGTTAACGAAAATAATGAAGAGATAAATCAAGGTGAGCCTGGAGAGCTATGGATTAAAGGTCCTATGGTTGTACCAGGATATTGGAAAAACGAAAAGGCTACTCAGAACTCCTTCGAAAACGGTTACTGGAAGTCTGGTGATATCGCCAGCCAAGATGAAAATGGTTTTATACGAATTCATGATAGAAAAAAAGACATGATAAATCGTGGTGGATATAAAATTTTTAGCGCCGAAATAGAAAACCTAATGATCTTAATGGATGATGTCCAAGAGGCCGCTCTGGTGCCCTACCCTTGCCCCATACTTGGCGAAAGATCACACGCTTTTGTGTTTCCTTCATCAGCCTCACTCGAGCCTAATGAAATTCGGCTCCAACTGTCGAAAAAAGTTGCCGACTACAAGGTTCCCGATAAAATTACAATCACCACAGAACCACTTCCACGGAATGTAAATGGTAAAATTATCAAGGCTTCTCTTAGAGAGAGGGCTTACAAAAAATTATAATTTTCCAATATTAATTTTTAATTTTTTAAAACTAAGATCATTTGTTGATTTGAAAATTTTTATTAAAACTTATTTTGATTGTTAAGGAGATGTTTTGAACGAAAACTACGAAAATCTATTGTATAATGTAAATCAGCCCATCGTCTGCGAAGCGTGCCTCAAAGAATATAAAAATTTAGATAACCCAGACATAGCTCTGAGAGATTATATAAAGGTTGATGTCGGGTTTACTCGAATTGGCATTCAAGTTTGGTGCCAACGTCATGAGAAAAATATCTGTCATATTGATTTTGAAGGAAATAGACCTCCAGCTGACTTCAGATGCTTAGAAAAGAGCTAAAAATGCAAAACTTTATTTATAACCAACCTGAAGCAAAGTGTGATTTTTGTAAGGCAACAGAAAATCCTCATCCTGATTATGATGAAACAATTCCAATAACCAGAATAGATATTGGAAAAAAAAGAAAACTAGCCCTATGTATAAATTGCTTTTTTATGCATAAAGAATGTTCTGAAAAAAAAGGTTACCCCCTCATTGCTTATTTATCAAAATTGAATAATTTATCTCTTATTTTGAATAAGTCTAACAAAAATAAACGTCAAACCTAGTTGTGATCTAAATATGAATGAGAAGAAAATTGTAGTAATTGGCGCTGGAATATCTGGATTATTATGTGGCAAAAGATTAGCCGAAGCTGGTCATTCAGTTCTTATACTTGATAAAGGCAGGAATATAGGTGGAAGGCTTAGTACACGACGAACTGATGGAGCTGTATTCCATCATGGTGCAAGTTCCTTACCTGACTTTTACGGTCATAAAGAATTGCCAGAATTTGGGTTAGAAATATTCAAAAGAGCAGAGAAAGAAAAAATAATTCAGCGCAAAGGAAATCTATTTGAGCCCATAAATTCAGTTGCCGACTTTGTAAATTATTGTGGGGCGAATTTAAATATACAGGAGAGCTGTGAGGCTATTTCGTTAAATTTACAAAATAAGACTATAGGTATACAGTGTAGGGGTAGAGTTTACGAAAACACACCTTATGATTTATTAATACTTTCAATACCTCCGTATCAAGCTAAAACGTTAATTAATAAACAAATCAATGAGTTTGATGGTCTATTAGAAAGTGTCCAAATGAGGAGCTCTGCAGCTGCTCTTTTTTCCTTTGATCTAAATCCAAAACCTATAAAAGATAAATATTTCTCGAACGAAAAAATTCATGTTCACGTAGAAAATAATCGATTCAAATGTAAGCAGCAGTTATTCTGCTTAACTGTTCACACTAAAGAACCTTTTGCCAAGAAAGTCGTTAAAAATGACAAAGATACAATTAAAGAGCTGTTGCTTAAAGAGATAGTAGATGCCGTCCCCTTTTCTTTACCTAAACCAACTTACGAAGCTGGCCACCGTTGGCTTTATGGATTCACCGAACGATCTTTGGGGAAATCTTGGCTATTTTATAACGAAGAAAATGTCGGCATTTGCGGTGATTGGTGTTTAGGTGGAACAATTCTAGATGCCGCCTCTAGTGGAATAACGTTAGCGGAACATATATTAACTCGTTAAAATTTTTTAAGACTTGTTTATTTAAGCCTTTAAAAAAGACTTTCAGCAAACTCTATTAGCGACTCTTTTGCTCCTTCATTATTAAGCCGAAAGCTATCAACTTCAGCTGCCCAATCTTTATCATTAAACTCTTCCTTTCCGCGTTTATACCATCCTTCTTCTTTTATATCGTGTTCCTCATCACTACAGAGCTTTGCAGTTAAAAGCCATGATTTAGAGTCTATATCTTCTAATTTTTCTATTAACTCGAGACAATTGTCTTTATTTCTGGCCAAATACTCACCGAACAATACTGGAGATGTTCTGGAGTCAGAATTTGTTTTACCTTGTGCAATTGGGTCGATCTCTAAAGCTAATTTCAAGGCATCTAAACCCTGATCGATTTTACCTAGCCGTAGCGACACTTCTCCATAAACTGATAAGACACGTGGGTCATTCGGAACCATCTTATATGCCTTGGCAGCATGCCTTTCTGCCACTCTAAAATTTCTACCCGATAAATTAACCTCGGCCATCAATCGATGAACCTCAAAATCATTGTCATTAAGTTCATGTGCCTTTTTAAGGCATCCTTCCGCTTCACTCCATATTTCAGCCATATCACCTTCAATAAAACCTCTACTCAACCCTTGACCAAGTGCACAGGCTTTCCAAGCGTACGCTTGGCCGTTAGTCTCGTCAGCTTTTATAGCTTCATCAAAAGTGGTTAAGGCGTTTTGCAACGCATCCTTTTGTATTTTGTGGTGTAAAACTTTGCCCTTCAAAAGTAGTTCGTAAGAAGACAAATTTTCAGTGGGTTTTCTTTGAGCTCTTTCCAGGCTCGATAATTCAATCTCTCCCAGAAGTTTTCCAGAAATTTGTCTAACTATTTCATCTTGTACATCAAAGATATCTTCGATGATTTTATCAAACTTTTGGCTCCATATCTGGCTATCATCTTTTGCGTCAGATAATTCAACTGAGATTCTTACCCTTTTACCAGATGAACGAATACTTCCAACAACAACGTAATCAACACCAAACTTTTCACAGAATGCTTTCAGATCCATCTCGTTGTCTCTAAAATCGAAGCATGATTGTCGAGAGACTAGCTCTAATTCTCTTATCATGGAAAATTCAGTTATTAAGTCCTCTACGATTCCATCTACTAAATAGCCACTATCTTCGTCATTGCTAGCATTCGAGAACGGCATGACAGCTAGCTTTGGCTTATAATTTTTCTCAGACTCCTTTTTTGCGTAGCTCCTACCATCAGTCTTCTCTACTTTTCCACCTGTTGGAGAAATGCCAAACGTCTGATAACTATCGGAAATATTCTTTAATGCCTTAGTACCCGCATCTTCAACTTTGAATTCTATTTTATTATCAACTTGATCCTTTACTGTTGATGAAATTAGTATTTGGCCAGGAGTGCAAGCAGCCTCCAACCGTGCAGCTATGTTAACACCACTACCATAAATGTTATCCTTTTCAACAATCACATCATCCATATGCACTCCCACTCGCCATGTCATGATTGAGCTTTCTTCGGTTACTTTATTTCTTTCATCAATAGCTTTTTGAAAGTTTATCGCAGCGTTGACACAGGAAACGGGACTCGCAAATTCAGCAATAACAGAGTCTCCGGCGGTATAGAAAATTTTTCCACCAAATTCTTCAATATAGGGATCTATAATAGAACGACAGGCCTTTAAATTATCTAGTGTTTTCTCTTCATCTTTTTCCATTAGACTGCTAAATCCCACACAATCAGTTGCCAAAATAGATGTTAGTCTTCTGTTTACACTAGCCATTTTTAACCCTTCATTTTTTCCTTTTTAACTTATAGAAACGACCAGCCTGAAGCTTTAGGGCTCCTTCTGTTAGATCCATTTTTCCCGCAAATAACATTTCTAGGTAATCGTTTACAATCCAATAGTATTATTTTTCAACCAATCTTCAATGGAATTTTTATCTTTTGAAAAAAATCTTTTTATATTCTGGTCTTGCTAAAAAATGGGAGAGTAACGCTGCTAATAGAAAGAAACCGAGCGTCGCATACTCACGATAATCAGTTATTCCTTGCTGATAATAAATAACAAGGCCCGAGCCTCCTATAGACTTTAAATATATATCAAGAAACTGGATCGGGAACATTCTTTCCTTACCAAACAAAAAGTGTCTTATAGCAAGATAACCAAAGGTAAGAAAAACACTCACCCGTACGATTTGCCATCGATGAAAGGGAATTTCCTCTATTGATTGATTAAATTCAAAAGGGAAAGAAAAAGAGTAGCCCAACAGTGCAACTATACCTGCAAAGAGCGCCCAGACCCCAAGTAGAAAGATCATTATTTGTGCTACTAATCTCAGTTACTTCCCTCAATTTCTTAGAACATAATAAAGACACAAAAAATAAATTGGTGAACTGTTTACACGGTTTACGATATCACATTTTCAAATTTTTTCAATTTAAGGGTATTTTCATCTAAGTCTAACAACCAGTTTAGATAAAAATTTTGGCTACTAATTCCTTACAACAGAGGCACCTTCAATTTTAATATCTGTTGCAACTGCTTCTTTTTCATAGGTAAAGGCAAAAACGCCAGAAACCTTATTTTCCTTAAAAACGAAGCTATTCCTCAAATCACCTAGCAGTTTTTCTGAGTCATCTTCGAACTTTTTCAAGGCTTTAGCATCTTCAAATTTCACGTGAATATTTAAATCGCCATCTTTACTTATTAGTATATTTAGTCCTAGAAAATCATATTCTGCTATTTTTCCACCCAAGGACTCTGAGCAAAAACCCGCCGCTACTTTTGCTTCACTAACACCAGGAAACTTAAACTGATAAATCACTGCAAACATCTAAACATCTCCTAGTTCAGAAAGCATATTATCGAGATTGACTTGAGCTTGTTCTTTAGAAATTGATATTCTCTTGAATATTCCTTGATCAAGATCTAATTCACTTTGGAACTCCCTAGCTCTCTTAGTCATCACTCCAGATGCGTCGAGCAAGTCGTATTTCATCAGACTTTGTTTTCCTGATTCATCTATAGGTCTACCTTCAATTACCGTCAAAAAATTAATTGTGTCTTTAATAGTCATATCTGGATTATGTTTAATAACCACCTTGAGCATATCAATAGCTCGAGATGCAGTAATTTCTCTTTGATCACCCTGTGTTTCAAGTTGATGTGCTAGTCTTGCTGCGAGCTTTTGTATTAAAGTAATTTGGTTTTCGTCGAGTTTTTTTCCCAACTCCGTATCTACAACGCATAGCGTTCCCAATATTAGTCCACCCTGAGTAACTAAAGGAAACCCCCCGTAAAATTTTACGAATGGGTTGCCAGTAACAACGGGATGATTTCTAAACCTCTCGTCTTTACTACAATCCTCAACTATTATCGGGTCAGTGCTGTTTAAAGCAAATTGACAAAATGTTCTTTCTCTTGGTGCACTATCTGACCCATCCTCGGGCAAGCCAACGTGACACAACATATACTGCCTTTCTTCATCGATAAGGCCAGTGTAGCTAACAGGCATATTTGATATTTCTTTTGCTAGCTCTGTGTAGATTAAAAATAACTCTTCGTTGGCAACATCCATTACCCCCGTCTTTCGAACTGCCTCAAGTCGTCGAGTTTCGTTGCTCGGAATAGGAGCTGGTGAAAAATCACTGTAAATGTCCAAAAAAATCCTCTTTCTAAAAGTTTAGTTTATAAACCCTTTATTTGGGTACGATATTAACGGTCCTACCAGGTTTTTCAACTCTTTCGTTACATTTATTGCCATATGAATTATCACGTGCATCAAAAAATATATGGCATAAAATAAGGCACTTTTTTTTTGTAATCGGAAAATCTTTTACCATAAATTTTTTGGAATCTTTTTTCTTTCAACAAAGGACCAAAGTAGCAATAAAGACTGTATGACAACGCAACGATAAATAAGTCCAAACTCATAGATGGACTTGTCCAAAGGACTAGACTGAAAGATAAATAAATGGGTTGCCTTATTATCGAAAAAAGACCACGAGTAGGCATATCGGGAAAAATGGGGGTTTTCCCTTGATATACAGATGTCCAGCCTAAGGAACCAGTTTGAACTTTATATCCCGCCTGTATAGATGAAATAGATAATAAAGCCCAACTAAGTAAGTTAAGTATGATCATGTATAAGCTTGCTGGTGTTTCAATTTGCCAAATAAAAACTCCAGAAAAATTCCAGAGAGAGAATAAGAGTATAAGTTGTATGGAAGCTATAGTAGCGTAGACCGTTGTTCTAAGAGTTTTGGCATAACTTTTAGGCGCAAAAATCTCTAATATCTTCATACCACGGTTAGATAGAAAGAATGAGTGGCCCATAGGAAACTGAATTAATAACAATAGATTTATTACCACTGCACCAAAGCCTTGGAAGGGTCCAACTGAAAATTGAAACCCGGTCAAAATAGTAATAAACATTACTGCGCCAGCCACTAGAAAAATGCCATGGCACAATAAACCATAAAATAAAGCTATTGTTCTGTTGCCTGATTTATCCATGAAAAAAATATAGTTTGTCTTAAGAAAATGGAAACATTAAAACTCAAATTCTTTTTGTAATTTTGACTTCTTTTTTCTTGCTTTAAGATAATCGTTTTCAGAAATTTTTCTGCTACCTATCTTCCTCCAAATAGCTTCCGATTGAGATCTCGCTATTTTTAAGTTTTTCACTTGATGAATTCTTGTCGAAGCACTTTCCCTTGATAGTTTCTCATCAACAATGGGGCTATAATATTTACCCAATAATTCTGGTGTCTCCCAGGGCGTATGTACGTTTGCCCGAGGCATATGCCTTAACTCTGGAACCCATTTTTTTATAAATTTTCCTTGAGGATCATGTTCCAATCCTTGCTTGATTGGGTTGTAAATTCTTATTGTATTAATACCGGTAGTACCTGACTGCATCTGCACTTGAGAATAATGAATGCCAGGTTCATAGTCTGAGAATAGACGCGCCAGATAAAGAGATGTTTGTCTCCAATCTATCCATAAATTGTAACTAGCGAAGCTAACAAGCATTGCTCGCATACGGAAGTTTATCCATCCAGTTGATATCAATGATCGCATACAGGCATCAACGAAGGGGAAACCTGTTTCTCCACGCTTCCATCTTTCAAAATTTTCCGAATAAGAGGTTTCTCTTTCCAATTTATCATAAATAGGATGAATGTTTTTCCACTCTATGCTCCTTAAATCTTCCAATTTTTGGATAAAATGACAATGCCATCGGAGTCTTTTCTGGAATGAATTATAAGAGGCTCGCCAGTTTTTTAGTTTATCATCAACTAGGTCTAGCTTTCTTTGGGTTTGTTCTTGTGTCCTCTGGAAAATAGTTCGGATAGAAATAGTCCCGAAGGCAATATGTGTAGACAGTCTAGAACAAGAATCTGCAGATAACAAAGGTCCAGACATCTCTCTCTGATAGTTTTCACCCCGCTCAGTCAAAAAACTTTTTAAAACAATACCTGGCTCAATTTTGCCAAGGTTAGAATTTGGTTCGAAACCATCAAATTCCAGGGACATGTCTTGACATGATGGTAAATTATCGGAGTCTTCAGATACACATAGTATTTTTTCAGGTACCTCATAAATTTTTTTTCGCATATGACTGCGCCAAAGGGTTGACCATCCATCACGAGAATTCAAATTCCTCACTACTCCATTTTGTTGATATTCTTTCCAGTCTAAAGAGTTTTCATCGGTCCACTTTCGGATTGCTGAATCGCGATCTTTTGAAAATTTATTCCATGTTTCATAGTGAGAAAAAATTGCTTTGACGTTATGTCGGGTTGCCAAAGTCTTTAATACAGGAAGCGCTTCTCCAACTTTGATTACTAGCTTAGCGCCTCTTTTAATGAACATATCGTCAAGTTGGCTGAGGTAGTGCTGAAGATGTAGAAAATGCCGGTATGAAACATCGGGCTGTTTCCAGAGGTTTGGCTCTAAAATGTAAAGGGGTAATATTTTTTCGTTTGCGCAAGCATCTGACAGAGGCCCGTGATCGAGCATCCTCAGATCTCTTTTGAACCACACGATATTCAACTAGCGACCTACTTTCTTTTACGAAAAATTCTTTTACGCCACGCAGTGTAGCTTCCCGATCTAAGATTTTTTCGCATTAAATTTTTTACTTCGATCTCCTTTAGCCCGAATTCATCTTTTATAGCCTTGAAACTTACTTTGTCGCTGAGTGCTAGTTCAATTAATTCAGACAAACGCGCTTGAGACAAGTTTCTTTCACCGCTTTGCATTAAATATGATGATTTAGCAGTAAGTAATAAAAAACTATAGAACCAACAGCGCCTGCTATTGCTGCTTGAACAAACCTAGTTCTCATTTTTGCTGCCATTTCTTTCATTTTTTCGGGATCTGACCCGAAAATTAGTTCAACAGAGTCTTGAAGTGTTTCTCTATCACTTGGATATTGACCTTTTGTTTTCATAGCTGCGGTTGAAGTTCGCCTAGTTCTCATAATTAATTCTCCATATTTTGTTACTCAGATATGTTCTAGATCGAAAAGATAACAACTGGGTGTGTCATTTTGCCTCAGATTTGGAAAAAAATTTTTTTTAGCTTGGTTTTTAAAAAAATAGACTTACCTAACAGCGTACAAATTTAAAACGGAGATCTACAAATGAACAAATTTATAGCGTTGGTATTCGCCCTTTCACTTTTTGGCTCAAGCGTGTATGCAAGTGGCTGTAGCGAAATGGCAGCATTTAATACAAAAATAAAGAAAGCATTAAAAACTGCATCTTTCAACGAAAAAACTCTAGCAGATATTAGAAATTTGCAGTCTGAATGCAAAAGACAGCATGACATGGGAATGTCTGTCAATGCGATAAGCTCATGCAACAAGGCGCTTGATTTGGTCGCTGTCAACTAAGATTGATATTAAATTGGGATTTTGGAGTAATAGTATGAGCAGCAAAGACAAGAAATTTACTAAGCTTGACGTCGTGAGCGGAAAGTCGTATTTCATTTGCCGATGTGGTCAGAGCGCAAAGTACCCATTGTGCGATGGAAGTCATAAAAACACCTCCTTAAGTCCTGAAAAATTTGTCGCGTCCGCAAACACTTCCGTGAGTGTCTGTGGATGCAATGATTTAAAAACAGTCGTTTGCGACTGCGCTTAATAGGAGTAACGACATGAATGCAATTGTGAAAAGATTAGAACGGTTTAACAGCGCTATACCGGAATTTTGCACGTCTCATTGGTTGTTAAGAGTACCTTTAGCATTATTGTTTATACAAATGGGATTGATGAAGTTGCCCATAGACCCTGCTGAAGCAGAGTCCTATGGTCTTTCTGTTCTTGTTTGGTGGGTCGTAGCTCTTGGTGAGTTAGGTAGTGGACTTGGTTTGATCGCGGGCGGATTATTTAACACAAGAAAAATACCAAGCTGGTTGGGAGACACCCTAACGCGCTTCAGCGGGTTTACTATAGGTTGCATAACAACGGGAGTGATATGGATTGGCGAACCCGAAAGTTTTCTAGACGTCATTCTATATGACAATCTTCACGTTTTTATGTGGGTGGGAGGTTTATTTTTCGCTCTACGTGGAAACCGTGCTTAATACATCTAGGGGACCTTAAACGTCCCCTTTATTTCTGTTAGTGTCAAATTTTTCATTAAATTGTCTTTGTGGAAATCGCTTTGACAATTTTTCTTTATTACCATTTATAATATCCACTAAGTCAACCTTCAGCGCTAGACAAGCTTGCGCTACATACCACATTATATCTCCCAATTCTCTTCTCATGTGTTCATGCGCGACAACATCAAAAGTCTTTTCCTGAAAAATTATTTTCTTTATTATTTCATTAAACTCTCCAACCTCTCCAGATAAACCAATACCAGCTGTCAGCAATCGTGACATCTCGATATCTTTGGAATTAAGATAATTGATACGTTCCCTCATTTTATCAGATGATTTTGAAGCTTCACTTGTAACTTGATCTACGAAATCCGTATACTCTTCTAGCAAATTTTGTTGCATTTTTTACCCTATTTTGATTTAACCTAATATTAATCACTTTATATCCTTACCATCCTTTCGAATGTAATCATCTTTTGATTTAAACTCTTCGCCCTCCTTTAATAGACCAGCACCAGAAATGAAATTTACCTCTATCCGAATTCCATCTGGGTCTTCAAATAATACATAATAATAACCTGGAGCCCAATCTCGTTCTTCGGGGCCACGTACAACTTTTGCATTGATCTGTGTCAAAAGCTCATAAGTTCTATCGACATCATCACGACTTTTAGCCCTTAAACATAGATGATGAAGACCAACCCTATATTGTTGGAAGGTTTCGGCTGAAAATTCAGGATCACACCTTCTTATACCTATAGCCGTTCTACCTCCAACATGATAGCAAAAATCCTGTCCATCCATAACACAGATCATTCCAAATTTTGGCAAAAGGCTTTTGTAAAATTGTCTTGCTTCACTAAAACGTGAAACCGTTAATATTACATGAGCCATACCATTAATCTCAATTTCACTCATGTCGTAGTCATCGCACTTCCAAAAGACTTTACCTTATCTGCTTTTCCTGGCGATGGAGGAATGTTAAGACCTCTGTCACAAGCTGGACGTATACGCATTTGTTCCATCCATCTTTCCAAACTTTCTAGACCCTCAGTCGACACTCGTGCCCATTTATGACTCCTTATCCAAGACCAATTGGCAATATCCGCGATAGAAAAGTCCCGAGCTAGCCATTCAGATTGACTGAGCCGTAAATCTAAGACTTCATATAATCTTCTCGTTTCATTATGATATCGTTTGCGCGCGGCAGGAACATCGTTTGGGAAGTACCGTTCAAAAACCACTGCCTGCCCTTGCATTGGCCCTATCCCGCTTGCTTGGAACATTAACCATTGTAAGACTAATGTTCTATCAGGTTCATTAATTGGTAATAACTGGCCAAACTTTTCTGCCAAATAAATAAGGATGGCGTTTGAGTCAAAAATGATGGTGCTGTCTTTTCCCATTGTTTTTAACACTGGAATTCGTCCATTGGGATTTATTTGTAAGAACCAGTTTGAATG